>CALZKF010000169.1 GCA_945787955.1 uncultured Acidobacteriota bacterium
CCCGTCTCCCATCTGGCTCTGCACCAGTTTCCGGATCTGACCCTGGACCGCTTCCTTGTCGGCGCCTGAGGTCACAAGGTCCAGCGCCTTCTTCTGCTCTCCCTGAATGGCGGCGATGGTGTCGTCGTCCAGGCCGGCTGCCTTGCTGAGCAGGCCGACCTGCCGCACCAGGATCTCGCTCCCCGCTACTCCCGGTCCGGCCATGAGCACGATGAACGCCACGTTCTTGGACCGGACCGCCGCCATCGGTGCTATGAGGCCGCCTTCGCTGTGGCCGATGAGGCCGATCTGCTTCTTGTTGATCCGGTCCTGTTCCGACATGAACCGCACAGCCGCCAGGGCGTCGCCCATGAAATCTTCCGAGGTCGAGGTTCCGAATGTTCCGGTGGACTCGCCGGTCCCCCGATCGTCGTAGCGCAGGACGGCGATGCCCGCCCTGGTGAGATGATCGG
Source organism: uncultured Acidobacteriota bacterium (assembly GCA_945787955.1). GTDB lineage: Bacteria > Acidobacteriota > Polarisedimenticolia > Polarisedimenticolales > Polarisedimenticolaceae > Polarisedimenticola. Next base: position 453 of record CALZKF010000169.1, read on the forward strand.
CCAGGACCATGAACGGTTTGTGCTCGAAGATCTCCTCGTTGCGGTCCTGGGGGCCGCTGCCGGTGACCAGCGCCACCGCCGGGAACGGCCCGTCTCCCTTGGGGATGGTCAGTGTTCCGGCCAGGGCGACGTCGCCGTTCTCGAAGGTCACCTCCTCCTCAAGGTACGGGTAAGGTGGTTTCGGTTCCTGGGGCCGGTTCGCCTTGGGCGCCTCGCCCCGGCGCAGCTCGAAGGTCATGGTCTGGCCGGCCTGTAGGAAACCGCCTTTGAACACACCGTCTACCAGGCTGCCCTGGAATGTCGGGTTACCGGGTACGTCGGCGATGGAAAACCGCAGCCCGCCGTCCTCGATCACCTCGAAGGCTGCCAGGGGGAGGCCCTTGGCGCCCTGCATCGGGATGTCGATGGAACCGGACCAGTACCCGTCTTCATAGGACAGGTCCACCTGCACACCGAGCTTGCCTCCGGGGATGACGATGTCACCTTCCCAGCGGCCGACATACTCCGGCGCCGCCTTCCGCTTCTTAGCAACCTTGTCTTCAGTCGCCTCGGTATGGGTGGTCCGGAAGAAGCCGCCCACCTGACCTTCACTGTCGAAAACGATCCGCAGGTCCCAGGACACGCCCTCCAGATGCAGGGGGACGCGGTAGCGCTTGAACCCGGACGAAACCTCCTCCAGCCACGGCTCGCCCAGGGACTTGAACGGATTCTCCGCCAGCAGCTGCTCCCGGATCTCCAGGGTGACCTTTTCGGTCATCGCCTCCTGCATTTCCGGGGACATCATCCCGTGCATGGCGGCGTAATCGCCTTCAACGAAATGCTTGCTGAAAGCGGCTGCCTTCTCCGCTAATGGATCCGGTTCCCCGGCTAGTCCCGGAAGGCAAAGAAGTAACAGGATTGGCAACAGTAACGACAGTTTCCGCATGAAATCCTCCAGATCCGAGTACGTCCCCGGTTTCAATACCAGATTACACGGGAAGTCCGGCACTATTCTGGGCAAATACGCTTAATATTTTACGATATTGTCCCGAACCGCCGTGATCCCGGACAGGATCCGCGGCATCGAATCGGACAGATCCGAATCACGGAAACTGAACCCGGCTTGAATCAACCGCTTCGGCACAGCCCGGGTGGACGCCAGCAGTAAGTCCTTGCCCATCTCCCCAAACAGCAGCTGCACTGCAAACGCCGGCAACGGCATGAACACCGGACGCTTCAACGCCTTTCCCAGCGCCGCACTCAGCTCCTTCTGCCTGGTCGGCGCCGGCGCCGTCAGGTTGACCACACCGGCGATGGAACTATCGGTCAGCAGAAACTCAATCGCCGAAACAAGATCGTGGAGACTGATCCACGGCACATACTGGCGCCCGCTTCCGATCGGACCACCCAGCCCAAGCCGGAACGGCGGCAGCATCCGCTTCAATGCTCCACCTTCCGGGGTCATCACAACGCCGATCCGCATGCGGACACGGCGCAACCTTGCCTTCTCCGCAGCTTCCCCGGCCGCCTCCCAGGCAACGCAGGTGTCGGACAGGAATCCTGTACCCGGCTCCGAACCCTCATCAAGCTCTTCGTCCCCCCGATCGCCGTAAAAGCCGACCGCAGATGCCTGCAGGAAGGTGCGGGGAGGGGACCGCATTTCAGCCAGAGCACCGGCCAACAGCTTCGTCCCGTCAACCCGGCTGTTCCGGATCCTTCTCTTCCGCTCCGCCGTCCACCGCCCGGCGATATTCTCGCCGGCCAGATGAACCACCGCATCCAAACCAGGAAAAGGGGGCAGATCTATTTTCCCCGCAGCGGGATCCCACCACGGCAGACCACTCCGCCGCTCTCCTCGTACCAGCGGAACAACGGAATGCCCCACCGCCGTCAGCCGCTTCACCAGGTTGCGCCCTACCAGACCGGTGGCGCCGGTGATCAGGATGTTCATGATCTTTGTATATCACGAACAGGGAGATGAAAATATACAGAGCGGCACCAGGCGGTACAGGGCCCAACTGGTCTATCTCTCCGGCTTTATCCCGTTTGGGCAGTTCACTAATAATGACTATCCCCATGATCCTGGCGGTATAATCGAGGAAGTTATACGGAACCATTCACGGGAGGACGGTGATGCAAGCTTCGATGACGACCACGTCGTTCAGTGTGGAGGGCTATCGCATCACGGCCAATCACGGTGTTGTACGGGGAATCACCGTCCGGTCACGGTCTATCTTCGGCACATTAGGGGCCAGCCTTCAAACGCTGGTTGGCGGGGACATAACACTATTCTCCGAACTCTGCGAGAAGACCCGCGCCGATGCCTTCGTCATGATGCTCGAACATGCCGAGGAACGTGGCGCAAATGCCGTAATCGGAATCCGGTACGATGCTACCGAGGTCATGAGCGGGGTGAGTGAAGTGCTCTGCTACGGTACGGCTGTTACCGTCGCACGAGAGTCTGCTTAACGCCCCACATGGAGCGCCGAGGATTTAGGGTTCTGGTCGATTGTCCCGTGAGGAAGTACGGTTTCCCGCTTTGGTACACGCAAGCCGAAAAACGAGCAGGCGCTGCTGCGCTGCGGGATTGATCGACATTTATTGGCCAGTTTATCAATACCGAGAAAATGGCTTTAGGTTTCACATCCTCCAGGCTCTCGCAGTATAATCCAGGCAGTTAACCGGAAGTTGCGAAAAAGTTGAACCAAGCGGCCAAGCACTGAGAACCGGGATACATTTGAAATTATTAAGATCTTACTGATCGTGAATTCAAATCGGCGAAACTTATGCAGTCTAAACATTACTTTCGAATATGCGTAGTGCCGTGAAAGGAGAAAAAATATGCACGTTCAATTCACAATCAAGGAGTACAGTGTCAGTCTCAGCAATTTCAAACAGCCATATGGCTGGATCATGCTTTTCGACGAAGACGGCAGTTGGCGGGCGCGTCTGAATTTTGTGCCGCTGCCAAACGTCAACGAAACTACCAACGTGACAATCGGTGGAGACTTCATCGAGCTATACATGAACATGAAGCTAATGGACGATGTCATTGATCTTCTTCGGAACGAAAAGCCATTGACAGCAACAGCAAATTCGGACAACAACATTTTCATTCTCGGAACTGGAAATGAGCCGGTTGGTGAGGAAGAGACTCGTCTGTTTCTAAGATACGGGATGATTCCTATCAATCCCTGAGTGCCCGCTGCATCTTTTGGATGGGGCGGTGCCGTGGAAGACCCGCCTGTCTTTCGAGGCGAATTACACGGGCTTCCGAAAATAGCGCCGTGCACTAAGGGATGTCGTGACCACGCTTATGGATCGTGGCGTTCGACAAACCCGGAGTAGATGTTCCAGGGATAATCTGCGCCCTGCCCATCCATGGCACCGGCGATGCTGTGGTTAATTCAGGCACTCCATAAGATCGGGACGATAGAAGCAGCAGAAATGAAGGGAATGTAGGTATCAGCTGAGCTTTGGCGGTACGCTTTCGAAAGCAGTGAAAATCAATGATAATTGCACTTCGAGACGTCGTGGAGGACGATCTCCCGACCCTCTTTGAGCACCAGTATGACCCGGTGGCCTACACCATGGCGGCGTATGCGCCCCGTGAACGGGATGCTTTCATGGAACATTGGGCGATGATCCTGGCCAACCCGGAGGTCACCAAAAAGTCGATCCTCTTAGGCGGGGAGGTTGTCGGGGACATGGTCCGGTTCGAGCGGGCCGGCCTGCAGGAGATCGGCTACTGGATCGGAAGAGAACACTGGGGCAAGGGCATCGCCTCGGAGGCGCTGACCCGGTTCCTGGATCTCGAACCGGTGCGCCCGCTCTACGCCATTGTTGCGGAGCACAATATCGCCTCCCACCGTGTGCTTGAAAAATGCGGATTCACTCTCATGGACCGGAATTATGAGTCCACCGACCTCCCCGGGCCGGATGCGGTGGACTACCTGTTCATGTTGGCGGCTTCAGGGGCAGGATGACCGATGAGCGGCAAATACAATGGTATGTTGCATCTTCTCGCCACGATAGTGCTTGGGCCGCTGCTGATGGTTCAGGGGCTGTGGGTCCGGAAGAGGATCCCCAAACTGCCGGAACCTGAAGGGTCCAGAAGCGGGATGGTCGGCCGGGGAACGAAGGTTCGTATCCTGGTGCTGGGCGACTCGGCGGCAGCCGGCGTCGGTGTCGCTCATCAGGATCAGGCTCTGGCGGGACCCCTGGCCGCGGCACTATCGGTAAATTACTCCGTGGAATGGCGACTGGAAGCGGTATCAGGGACGACAACGTCCGCGGCCCTGGAGCGCCTGGTCGGGATCGGCTGCGGGGAATACGACGTTGCCGTTACCTCGCTGGGGGTCAACGACGTCGTTGCCGGTGTCGGCCGGGACAGGTGGAGGGAGCAACAGCGTCTGCTGCGGGCCTTGTTGCGTGAGAGGTTCGGAGTTTCCCGGATAGTGGTCTCCGGGTTCCCTCCGGTTGCGGCGTTTCCGGCCCTCCCACAACCGCTGCGGTGGTACCTTGGGCGGAGGTCCAGGGAGCTCGACGCCGACCTGGAGCGGGACGTTCGAGGAGAGGCGGATGTGACTTACCTAAGCCTTGATTTCGTGAGCGACATGAGCCTCATGGCGGTGGATGGATTCCATCCAGGGCCTGAGATCTATCGGTCCTGGGCGGATGCGGCCGCACGGGTTATTGACCAGACATTGAAAGGCGCCTGAGCATGCCGGCACGCGGCGACGCGTGAGAGTGAGCCGGTCGATGTGAGGCTCAAAATTCGGATCTCTTTTACAATTCAGTGACCTGGACGCGATCACCATCTAGCTCCCCCTTGTATCTACACCGCAGGTATTTCCCCGGTCCCATACAGGGAGATCAGTCTCACAATATAGTAAGTTTGCGACGGGATTGCTCCGATCCGGAGGCTGTGATGAAACGATCGATCTGCTGCTTGGTGCTACTTCTTGCCGTCGGTTGCGGCTCCTCGGGAATCGTTCCGGAGGACTTTCAACTCCCCGAAGGATTCGAAACGGAGTCGTTCCGCGTCCGCCCGATCACCGTCGCCGATGCGGAACAGGATTACGAAGCGGTCATGGAGAGCAAAGACATCATCCATCGCAGGTTTATGGATGATTCCTGGCCCACCGAGGACTTCACCCTTGATGACAACCGGCGGGATATGTTGAGGAAGGAACGTCGCCGAGCGAAGCGGAGCAGCTTCACCTACACCGTGGTTTCCCAGGATGAGAGCCGGGTGCTGGGTTGCGTCTACATCAACAAAGGGATCGGCGGTCCCGATGCCGCCGTTTTCATGTGGGCCCGGAAGTCGGAGGCGGAGGGAACTCTCGATCAGGAGTTGGAAGCCGCCGTCCGGACCTGGATGGAAGAGGCCTGGCCCTTCGAGAGGGTGGTGTATCCGGGGCGAGGGAGATGATCCGAGCTTCATTTCGAAGCTCTGATCAAGGAGCTGCGGACAAGTGGCCAGCGATAAGTTCTTCATCAGAGGATCGGCAGACGGCGGCTCTGCCGGTCGAGGGTGTCCGAGGGTGGGTTCGGTGCGTGACCTGTTCTCCGAGAGGAACTCCTGCAGCGGTTGCAGCTTGTCCTCTTCCACCGTGACGCTCATGTGTCGGCTGAACTTCCGGTGGAACAACATGTGCTCCAGTTTTGGGATGAGGCGGAGCAGTGCGAAGATCATCGTTGCCAGGACCAGGGCGAGGACGGGATGGCCGGAGCCGATCAGGACTCCCAGCGCCCCCAGTACCCGGATGGTCGCTGCCGGCCTGCGCCTGCAACAAAATCGGGCCAATTCGCGTTAATCCCGACTCAACCTATAATGTTCGGACACTGTCGAGACCGCAACCTGGGAGATTGCCGTGCGCCAAGGGAAAGAAAAGCCGCTGCTCGCCACCCGCACCCCGATCCTGAACATCGGGGACCCTGACGACAAAAGGGCCGAGATCCTGAAGTATTACCAGGACACCTGGGAACTGTACGAGAAACTGTTCGAGACCCTGAAAGGGGACGAGCCGTGGACCGCCCGGCCGGAGCCGCTGCGCCACCCGCTGATCTTCTATTACGCCCACACAGCGGTGTTCTTCGTCAACAAGCTCTCGGTCACCAAGCTGCTGGACCAGCGGGTCGACCCCAAGCCGGAATCGATGCTGGCGATCGGCTTGGACGAGATGTCCTGGGACGATCGGGACGATGCACACGACGACTGGCCCACCGTGGAGGCGGTCCAACAGTACCGCAACTCGGTCCGTGCCGTTGTAGAGGATAAGATCCGGACCCTACCCCTGACCGTGCCGATCGGGTGGGACGATCCGTTCTGGATCATCCTCATGGGGATCGAGCACGAGCGAATCCATCTGGAAACGTATTCGGTCCTGATCCGACAACTACCGATCGATCAGGTCCTGCCCCATCCTTACTGGGAGCCATGCGCCGAAACCGGGGACGCACCGGAGAACCGCCTGGTGGACGTGGACGGAGGCCGGGTACTGCTGGGGAAGGACCGGGATCATCCGATGTACGGCTGGG
>CALZKF010000170.1 GCA_945787955.1 uncultured Acidobacteriota bacterium
CAGGGTCTGGTACGTATGATCGATCTAGGGACGGTTGAAGATGCGAAGCGGGCCGTCGGCGTGCAGGGCTGGAATCCGGAGACCTTCCAGGCGATCGGCCGGGAGATGAACGTGCAGACCCTCCTCATCGGTGAGTTGAAGATCTCCGATGCCAAGCCGCACGTGAACATCGGAGCTGCGCTGCGCTCGGGGAGCGTCAACGCCGAGATCGACGTTGTGCTGGAGGTCCAGTTGATCGAAACCTCCACCGGCGCCTCGCTGTGGAGCCGGACGGCGCAGGCGCGCACAAGCGTGGGTTACTTAAGTGTGGGCAAAGGTCGTGCGCCGGTTTTCAACGTCGAGGATCCGGAGCGGGCCTACGGTGACCTGGTGGACGGCCTTGTGGCCCAGGTGACCCGTGACTTCCACGTCTCCTGGGAGCGGCGCTACTACTAGCCCCGGTCGCCCTGCTTCTTGGCCTTCCGCTTCGGTTTGTAGATATGGGTGCTGCGCTCGAAGAACAGCTCCGCAGCCTCCATGACCGTCTCCGACAAGGTCGGATGGGGGTGGATGGTCAGTTCGAGGTCGGCGGCAACCGCTCCCATCTCAATCGCCAGGACACCCTCGGCGATCAGTTCGCCGGCGCCGGGACCGGTGATCCCCATACCGAGCACCCGGCCGGTTTCCGGTTCCAGTATCAGCTTGGTCAGGCCGTCGTCTCGCCCCAATGTCGTCGCGCGGCCGGACGCCGCCCAGGGGAATCGGGTGACGGTGACCTTGCGGCCCGCCTCTTTCGCGCCGATCTCGGTCAGGCCGCACCAGGCGATCTCGGGATCGGTGAACACCACCGCCGGGATCGCCAGCGGCTCGAAGGCGACCTTCTCGCCGGCGATCGATTCCACAGCGACTTTCGCCTCGTGACTGGCCTTATGGGCCAGCATCGGCTGGCCTACCAGGTCGCCGATGGCCCAGATGGTCGACTCGGCGGTGCGGCGTTGTTCGTCAACCTGGACGAACCCCTTGCCGTCCAGTTGGACCGCGGTCTTTTCAAGGCCGAGGTTCTCCGAGTTCGGCCGCCGGCCCACCGAGACCAGGATGGCGTCGAAGGTCATCGGCTTGTCCGGTGCTTGTTGCCCTTCGAAAGAGACCTTGAGGCCGGATTTCATTTCCCGGATCGAACCGGCTTTGGTCCCCAGGAAGATGTTCTCGAAGCGTTGCTTCAGTTTGCCGGCCAGCGGCCGGATCAGGTCCGGGTCAGCGCCTGCCAGGATGGTGTCCAGCATCTCCACCACGGTGACCCGGCTGCCCAGTGCGGCGTAGACCGAACCCAGCTCCAGGCCGATGTAGCCGCCGCCTACCACCAGGAGCCGTTTCGGGATCGTTTTCAGCTCCAGTGAATCGGTGGAGTCGTGGACCCTGGGGGAATCGGGGAATCCGGGCAGGTTGACCGGGCGTGAACCGGTGGCCAGGATCGCCTGCCGGAACCGGACCTCAACCTTGTCGCCGTCGGTACGGTCCACTTCAAGCCGGGTCGGCCCCATGAAGGTCGCACGGCCCTGGATGTAGTCGATCTCCCGGGCCTTGGTCAGTTGCCCCAGTCCTCCTGTAAGCTTGCCTACCACCGAGTCCTTGAACTCACGAAGCCGCTTGAGGTCGACGGACGGCTCACCGAAGGAGACGCCGAACCGTCCGGCGTCCTTCGCTTCCTCGATCAGCTTCGCCATGTGCAGCAGCGCCTTGCTCGGTATGCAGCCCCGGTACAGGCAGACCCCTCCCGGATTCGGATCCTGATCGATGAGAGTGACTTTCATGCCGCGGTCGGCTGCCAGGAACGCCGCTGCGTACCCGCCGGGGCCGGCTCCGATCACCGCGATCTGCGTCGATGTCGCCTTGTTCGCCACGGCGCTCACCGGTCCAACGCCAGGAGCAGCGGTTGCTCCAGGGCTTCGGCGATGAATCGCAGGAACCGGGCGGCGTCGGCGCCGTCGATCTGGCGATGGTCGTAGGACAGGGACAGAGGGAGGATGTTACGGGGTACGAAGGTGCCGTTGATGTATTTCGGTTGGAGTTCGCCTCTCCCGACCCCCAGGATCGCCACTTCAGGCCAGTTGACGATTGGCGAGAAATAGGTTGTCCCCAGCCCGCCCAGGTTGGAGATGGTGAAACTGCCTCCCTCAAGGTCTTCGGTTGTGATCTTGCGGTCCCGGGCCCGGGCGGCCAGGTCGCCGATCTCCTTCGAGATCTCGGCCGCCGCTTTCCGGTCGGCATCCCGTACCACCGGCACCAGAAGGCCCCGGTCGGTGTCAACCGCCACGCCTATGTGGACGTACTCCTTGTAAATGACCTCGCGGCCGGCCACGTCGATGCTGGCGTTGAAGTGCGGAAATTTCCGGAGGGCGGTGGCCGCCACCTTGGTGATGATCGCTGTGACCGTCAGGCCGTAACCCTTTCTCAGTTTCTCTATATCGGTGATGTCGGCTCGGTCGTGTTGGGTAACATGTGGGATGGTGGTCCAGGCCCGGGCCATGTTGACTGCAGTGCTGTGCCGGATCTTGCTCATCCGCTCCTTGCGGACATCTCCGAACCCGGTGAAGTCCGGCAGGGCGGGCGCGCCTGGGAGTGCGGCGCCGCCAACCGCTCCACCACGGATCAGTGCCTTGGCGTGTCCCTTGACGTCGTCGATGCTGATCCGGCCGCGATGGCCGCTGCCTTGAACCGTATTGATGTCCAGACCGAGCTGACGGGCCAGGCGCCTGACCGAGGGCGCCGCCGGCGCCGGATCACCGATCGGGCGGACCGGATCCGGAGAGGATGGCGCTACCTGGGCCACCTGTGCGGAAAACGGGGCCGGTTCAGGTTCCGGCGCTGTCGGTTCCGGCGCCGGATCTGGTTTGCTTTCCTTTACGGCCGCCGGTTCGCCGTCAAGGATCATGAGCGCCTGGCCGACTCGGACCGTGTCCCCGACCTTGACCAGGATCCGGGAGACAACCCCGGCCTGGTCCGACGGAACTTCGGCGCTGGCCTTCTCGGTTTCGACTTCTACCACCGGCTGGTCCGTTGCGATGGTTTCACCTACCGCTACCAGGATTCCGGAGATCTCCACCGATTCGATGTTCTCGCCCATTTCGGGCAGTTTGATTTCCAGGCTCATGCAACCTCTCTCAGGAGACCGACGGATTCGCCTTGTTGCGGCGGATCCCCATCTTCTTCATAGCGTTCCTTACCTTGGTCTGCGTGATCTTTCCTTTTTGCGCCAGGGTGCGGAGGGCGGCGTGGACGATGTAACGGTGATCGACCTCGAAGAAATCACGAAGTTCCCGTCTCCCTTCGCTGCGGCCGAAACCGTCGGTGCCGAGGGCCGCCAGATCGTCTCCCAGCCACCGGGCGAGGGACAGGGGCAGCGCCTTGGTGTAGTCGCTTGTGGCCACGACGACTCCCGGTTTTTCACCGAGGCATTTCCGGATGTACGGAATCTTTTCGGTAGATCCGGAATTCAGACGGTTGTACCGTTCCACTTCCAGGGCATCCCGGAAAAGCTGCTGGTAGCTGGTTACCGACCAGACATCCGCCGGTATGTCGTAGTCGTGCTCCAGGATCTCTTGAGCCTTCAGCGCCTCGTTGGTCAGGGCTCCACTTCCCAGCAGGGTGACCTTGTTGCGGGACTTGCCTGAATCCGACGGCCGGAACAGGTACATGCCCTTGAGGATCCCCTCCCGGGCGGACCGGGGCATGGCCGGCATGGCGTACGGTTCGTTGCCGACGGTGAGGTAGTAGATCAGGTCTTCCTTCTTGGTGTACATCCGCCGGATCCCTTCCTTGATGATCTCGGCGATCTCGAAGGCGAAGGACGGGTCGTAGGCGACTACCCGGGGATTGGTGTACGCGATGAGCTGGCTGTGGCCGTCCTGGTGCTGGAGTCCCTCGCCGGCCAGTGTGGTTCTTCCGGCAGTCCCGCCGATGAGGAATCCGCGGCAGCGCATGTCCCCGGCGGCCCAGACCAGGTCGCCGATACGCTGGAAGCCGAACATGGAGTAAAAGATGAAGAACGGGATGGTGGCCACGCCATGAACCGAATATGAAGTTCCTGCCGCGATGAACGAGGACATGGAGCCGGCTTCGGTGATCCCTTCCTCCAGGATCTGGCCGTCGGTTGCCTCTTTGTAGTAGAGCAGCGCTTCCCGGTCCACCGGCTCGTACATCTGGCCGACGTGGGAGTAAATGCCGACCTTCCGAAACAGGGATTCCATACCGAAGGTGCGGGCCTCATCGGGGACGATCGGAACGATCCGCGCACCTATCTCCTTGTCGGACAGCAAGTTGGCCAGCAGGCGGACGAACACGCCGGTGGTGGACGCCTCCCGGTTCCCTGAACCGGAGCGGAACTCGTTGAAGATGGCGTCGGCCGGTTTTCCCAGGGCAGGGGTCGCGGTCCGCCGGGCCGGCACTGCTCCGCCCAGCTTTTCCCGGCGCTCCTTCAGGTAGCGCATCTCAAGGCTGTCCTCCGCCGGACGGTAGAACGGTGCACGGCCTACATCCTCGTCGGAAATCGGAATGCCGAACCGGGACCTGAACTGACGCAGTTCATCCTCGTTCAGCTTCTTTTGGGAATGGGTGATGTTCTTGCCTTCTCCGGCCTCGCCCAGGCCGTAGCCCTTCACCGTCTTGGCCAGGATCACCGTCGGCCCGCCGGCGTATTCCACGGCTGTCTTGTAGGCGGCGTACACCTTCTCCGGATCGTGGCCGCCCCTGCCCAGTTTGTGGATCTCTTCGTCGCTGAGCGCCGAGGCCATCTCAACCAGTTCCGGGTAGGCGCCGAAGAAGTGCTCCCGGACGTATCCGCCGTCTTCCACCGAATACTTCTGGTAGTCGCCGTCCACCGCTTCTTCCATGCGCCGGACCAGTGCGCCGCTGTGATCGGCGTCCAGCAGGGGATCCCATGCACTGCCCCATACGACCTTGAGCACGTTCCAGCCGGCGCCTCGGAAAACCCGCTCCAGTTCCTGGATGATCTTGCCGTTGCCTCGCACCGGTCCGTCCAGCCGCTGCAGGTTGCAGTTGATGACGAAAATCAGGTTGTCCAGCTTTTCCCGGGCAGCCAGGCTGATCGCTCCCAGCGCTTCCGGCTCGTCGGTTTCGCCGTCGCCCAGGAAGCACCAGACTTTGCCCGAGCCCTGCAGCAGGCCGCGGTCTTCGAGATAACGGTTGAACCGGGCCTGGTAGATCGCCATGATCGGTCCCAATCCCATGGAAACGGTGGGGTACTCCCAGAAGTCCGGCATGAGCCAGGGGTGAGGGTACGACGACAGGCCGCCGCCTCGGGCATTCTCCCGGCGGAAGTTCTCAAGTTGCTTTTCGTTCAGCCTCCCTTCCAGGAACGCCCGGGCATAAATACCCGGCGCCGCGTGGCCCTGGAAGTAGATCTGGTCACCGCCGGACGGGTCGTCCTTGCCACGGAAGAAATGGTTGAAGGCGATCTCGTAGAGGGTGGCCGCAGAGGCGTAGGTGGAGATGTGGCCGCCGATGCCGCTCTCTTCCCGGTTTGCCCTGACCACCATCGCCATGGCGTTCCAGCGGATGATGCTCTTGATCCGGCGTTCGATCTCCCGATTCCCGGGAAAATGGGGCTGGCCGCCCCGCTCGATGGTGTTGACGTACGGGGTATTGGCGGCGTAGGGCAGACGGATGCCGAAGTTGGCGGCCCGCTGTTCCAGTTGGTGGAGGATGTGGATGACACGCTCCCGGGTGCCGTGGCGGATGACGTAGTCCAGGGAATCGAGCCATTCCCGAATCTCTTCCGCCTCCATGGCGGAATCGTGGTCCCTGCTGCCGTAGCCTTGCTTGTCCGTCGACACGTTGTCACCTTCCCATCGTCTACACTATGCTTCCGATTACATAGTTGGAAACTGTGCTGATCGTATCAGATTCCCGTTTTCGGAAGGCTTTTGAATGCCGGGATCGATTCAGGTATGGGACCGGGCCGGTTCCCGCATGTTCGTGGAAAAGGTCCACGGCGGCGGCGGGGTTCGGCTGCTGTACAACACCATCCCCGGACGGTGGATCGAATCGGCGCTGTTTTCCCGTCGATTCTTCAGCCGGTTCCTGGGTGCCTGGCACGGTTCCCGGTACAGCAAGGGCATGATCCCGGGATTCATCCGTTCCCAGGCGATCCGGATGGATGATTTCGAGGCTGCGGGATACCGGTCTTTCAATGATTTCTTCGTGCGGAGGTTCCGGGCCGGGGCACGGGATTTCCCGAAGGACCGCTCGGTGCTGCCCGCCTTCGCCGAGGCCCGCTACCTGGCGTTTTCACAGGTGACCCCGGACACCCGTTTCCCGGTGAAAGGGACCTCCATGGCGGCGTCGCCGATTTTGGTGGCGCCGGAGGAAGCAGGGATCGATCCGGGCCGGTTCCGGGGCGGGCCGCTTCTGATCGCCCGGCTGTGCCCGGCCGATTACCACCGCTACCACTATCCCGACTCAGGCCGGACAGTGGCCGCCTGGACCGTTCACGGCCGCTATCACTCGGTGAACCCGGCCGCCCTGGCCGCGCTGGGGGACGTCTTCGTCCGGAACGAGCGCAGGGTGACGATCCTTGAGACCGACAATTTCGGGTGCCTGGCGTACGTGGAGGTCGGGGCGCTGGGGGTAGGTCGCATCGTTCAGACCCACGATGAGGCCAAACCGTTCCGGCGCGGCGGTGAAAAGGGCATGTTCCTGTTCGGCGGCTCCACCGTCATGCTGTTCGGTGAGCCGGGAGCCTGGGTGCCGTCCGCCGACCTTCTCGAGAAAACGGGGGAGCGTGTCGAGACCCTCATCCGCCTCGGCGACCCGGTCGGGTTTCGGGGACAGGCACCTTAACCCGGGTTTCGGGGACACCCTTCGGGCAACAAAGAGCAGGA
>CALZKF010000171.1 GCA_945787955.1 uncultured Acidobacteriota bacterium
TCTCCTCCCCTGCCGGGCCGGAGAAGCCGGAGTGGTCCAGGATCTGTTTGACCCTCGGCGCCAGTTCCGTGTCTGGGATGGAAAAGGTGCCTGACCCCATTTTTCTATCGTTGATGTCGTGGAGGAGGGCGGCAAGCTCCACCGTTAGGAGGTCGGCGCCCTCCTTTTCGGCAATGTGGAGTGCCAAAGTTCGGACACGCTGGACATGGTTCCAGTCGTGGCCCGGTTCGGCGGAGGCCATCCTATGTCTTACGAACTCCTCGGTCCGCTGGACTACAGCATGCGCTCCATCAGGTCGACCACGCGGCACGAGTACCCCCACTCGTTGTCGTACCAGGCTACGACTTTGACCAGATCTTTCCCCAGGACCCGTGTGGACGGGGCGTCGAAGATCGCCGAGAACGGGGTGGTGATAATGTCGGAGGAGACGATCGCTTCGTCCGAGTACGACAGGATCCCTTTCAGCGAGCCGGCCTCCGAAGCTTTCTTCATCGCCGCGTTGATCGCCTCCACCGACGCCGTCTTCTCGATCTCGGCCACCAGGTCCACGGTGGATCCGTTCGGCACCGGCACCCGCATGGCGATGCCGTCCAGCTTGCCGTCCAGCTCCGGCATGACCTTCCCTACCGCCTTGGCCGCCCCGGTGGTGGTGGGGATGATGTTCTCCGCCGCCGCCCGGGACCTGCGGAGGTCGGTATGAGGTACGTCGGCCAGACGCTGGTCGTTGGTGTAAGCGTGGACCGTGGTGATGAAGCCGCGGATCAGTCCGAAGTTCGCGTGCAGGATCTTGGCCACCGGCGCCAGGCAGTTGGTAGTGCAGGAGGCGTTGGAGATTATGCGGTGCGACCGCTTCAGCTCACCGTCGTTCACCCCAAGGACGATGGTGGCATCGATCTCGTCCTTGGCCGGCACGGTCAGGATCACCCGCTCCGCACCCGCTTCCAGGTGTCTGGCGATCTCGGCCCGTTTGCGGAACCGGCCTGTCGCTTCGATCACCACCCGGACACCCATCTCCTTCCACGGCAGGTCGGCAGGGTCCGGGATCTCCAGCATCTGCACCGTCTCGTTCCCGGCGGTCATCGTCCGGTCGTCCACGGTGATCTCACCGGGGAAGCGGCCGTGGACCGTGTCGTACTTCAACAGGTACGCCAGCGCATTGTTGTCGGTGATGTCGTTGATCGCCACGACGTCCATGTCGTCCCGCTTGTTCAAAATGCGGAACACCGCCCGGCCGATCCGGCCGAACCCGTTGATGGCTACTTTCGGTTTGCCGCTCATAGCGATTCCCCTCCGGCCTTCACGCCGGCGGCGGTGGTGAACGCGGCCAGCCGCTCCACCAGTTCCACCACCCGGGTGGCATAGCCCCAGCCGTTGTCGTACCAGGTCAGGGTCTTGAGCATGCTGCCTTTCAGCACCACGGTGGCAAGCCCGTCAAAAATCGCCGAATGGGGGTTCCCGACGACGTCGGAGGAAACCACCGGGTCATCGGTGAACTCCACGATGTTCTTCAGGTGGGTCGCCGCAGCGGAACGCACGACCTCGTTGACTTCGTCCCGGGTCACGTCCCGCTCCATGATGGTAACCAGGTCCACCACCGAGCCGTCCGGCACCGGCACGTTCATCGCCATGCCGTCCAGGCGACCTTTCATCTCCGGCAGGATCTTCTCCACCATCTGGGGCGACCAGGTAGTGGTCGGGATGATGTTCTCCGCCGCCGCCCGGGAACGGCGCAGTTCACTATGAGGCACGTCGGCCAGGCGCTGGTCGTTGGTGTAGGCGTGCACCGTGGTCATGAACCCTTTTTTGATGCCGAACGCCTCGTCCAGGATCTTGATGATCGGCGCCAGGGCGTTGGCGGTGCAGGAGGCGTTGCTGACGATCCGGGTCTCCGGTGTCAGGACGTCGTCGTTGACCCCCATGACCACCAGGGCATCGATATCGTCCCTGGGCGGCACGGTCAGGATGACGTGCTTTGCCCCGCAGTCGATATGCTTCTGCAGCTGTTCCCTGTAGCGGTATTTCCCGGTCGCCTCGATGACGATGTCCACACCCAGGGCGCCCCAGTCCACATCTCCCGGCTCCTTGCGCTGCAGCATGCGGATCTGCCTGCCCTTGATGTACATATTGCCGTCCACCACCCGGACAGGTTCCCGGAAACGGCCGTGCACCGTATCGAACTTCAGGAGATACTCCAGCCCCAGGGGATCGGCGAGATCGACGATTGCAACGATCTCGATATCGTCCCGGGGATAGAGGATCCTGAAAACGTTGCGGCCTATCCGGCCGAACCCCATAATTCCGATCCTGATCGCCATATACGACTCCCACGGCCGTGAAGGCCGGTCCTATTAGTAGCATAAAGATCAGTTCTGATCGCCTTCCCTGGTGCGGTGCTTCCTGGCCATGGCCGCCAGACCGGCCAGCCTGTCGTCCACCATGCGGAACACCGTCCCTTCCGGGTACCTGCCGTCGTCGCTGCGGAGACCCGACGGCATGCCGGTCAGGATCTCCATACCCTGCTCTACGGAGCTGACCGCCCAGATGCGGAACTCCTTGCGGCGCAACGCTTCCACTACATCCTTGCGCAGCATGAGATGGGGCATGTTTGTGATCGGCATCAGCACCCCCTGCTCACCTGTCAGCCCGATCAGGCGGCAGAGGTCGAAATAGCCCTCGATCTTGGAGTTCACCCCGCCGATCGGCTGGATTTCGCCGCGCTGGTTCACCGAACCGGTCACCGCGATCCCCTGTTTCAGCGGCACATCGGACAGGCTGCTCAGCAGGGCGTACAGCTCGGCGGAAGAGGCGGAATCGCCGTCGATCCCTCCGTAATTCTGCTCGAAGCAGAGGGAGGCCGACAGAGCCAGTGGACGGTCCTGCGCATACAGTTCCCTCAGCAATCCGGCAAGGATCAGCACACCTTTGGTGTGGATGGCGCCGGACTTGTCCGACTCCCTTTCGATATCGATGATCCCGGCGGTGCCGACGGCGGTAACGGCGGTGATCCGGGCCGGCTGTCCGAAGACGTGGTCGCCGGTGTCCAGCACAACCAGCCCGTTGATCTGCCCGACCTTTTCCCCTTCCAGGTCAAGCAGGACGGTCCCATCAGCCATCCGCTTGCGTTCCATCTCTTCCACCAGGTCATGGCGACGGATTCTGCGCTCCACCGCCAGGTCGACGTGTTTCTCGCGGACCTCATTGGTCTCGTCCTCCATCGCCCAGTGCCCCGCTTCCCGGATCAGGTCGGCAATGGCGTGGAACCGGGTGGTCAGCCGGTCCTGCCGGCCGGCCAGGCGGACGCCCTCTTCCACCACCGCCGCCACCGCATCGCGATGGAACGGCGGTAACTTGTCGTCCAGACTCTTCTTCTGAACGAAGCAGGCGTAGTTCCGGATCTCCTCCTCGGACCGGGGCGTGGAGGTGGCGAACTCCGCCTTGACCTTGAATATCTTCCGAAAGTCTTCGTCCATGTTCAGAAGCAGGCGATAGATCTGGGGAGTCCCGATCAGGACCACGGTCAGGTCCACCGGAATCGGCTCCGGCTTCAGGGCGTGACCGCCCATCTGCGCCGGGTCCGGCGTCTGGATCTCCAGCTTCTGGTTCCGCAGGGTGCGCTTGAGGGTCGGCCAGACCCCTTTTTCCGACAGCATGTCGATGGCGTCCAGAACCAGGAAGCCGCTGTTGGCTTCAAGCAGCGACCCGCCCCGCACACGGGTATGGTCGGTGAGCCATTCACCCGACTCGTCACGGACCTTTTCGATGGTCCCGAACAGGTTGCGGTAGTTCGGGGATGTTTCCCAAACCACCGGGCGGAGCTGTTTGCCCCCGTTGTCCAGAACCACGTTGACCGCGTAAGGGATCTCCAGTTCCTCGAACTCGGCATGGACCGTCTCCCGGTCCGGCTCGCCCTCCCCTCCAACCTCTTCGATCTTTTCCCGGAGCAGTTGCAGGGAGTCCAGCAGTTCCGACTGGACGTCGGTAAGGTACGATCGCACACCTTCGTAATCGAACTGCCGGGCCAGCTCGTCCACCGCCGCCTCCACCATCGGCCGCGCCTTTTCCCGGTCCAGGGTCTCCAGTTCCCTCTGCAGCTTGCGGTCCTGGTGCCGGAACTCCTTACGGTGCTTTTCAAGCTGCTCCCCAAAACTCTGGCGAAGCTCCTGCATCTGGTCCAGGTCTGCACGCGTCATCTCGCCGGACTCGATCTTCGCCTCAAATATTTCCATGCCCTTGGGCTCGCCGTCCACTACAGGCAGGATATCCGGGACGATTCCACCTTCCACCCGGATATGAACCAGGGCGAACCCGGCCGCTTTCAGCTCGGCCTCGAAGGCGGTGAACGCTTCCTTCATCGGCTGCTTCACCGACACAACCACCGCCTTGTGGTCTTCGTGGTACTCGTCGGATTCGAACAACAGGTTCAGGGTGTGCTCCAGGCCGCCTACCAGCCGCGCCATGGCGGACCGGAACTCCATTCCCCGGCCGGCAGGGAGATGAAGCAGCCTTGGCTGGTCCTGGAATTTGGGGTTGTAGACATAGGCCAGGTCGGCAGGCACCAGGTCGTCCCGCCGGACCTCCTCCAACTGGCTGCGAACCGCTGTGGAACGTCCGGTGCCGACCTCGCCGCAAACGAAGATGTTGTAACCCCGCGTCCGCAACGACAGGCCGAGCTGCAACGCCTCGATCGCTCTGGGTTGACCGATCAACTCGATCGGACACTGCTCGATATCAGCGGTTGATTCGAACTCAAAGCGCTCCACGTCACAGCGCCACCGGGCCCGATCGGGATCGATCTCCACCACTGCGCCGACCGGGTCCTTACTCTCTTCCGTTCCCATGGTGAACCTCCGGAAATGAGCAGGGAAACCCTATAATACTGTTTTCTGAAACCGTTTTCCGACCGGTTTCGTTTCACAGGATGCCAGATGAAGGAGAGCCGGTCAGTCATGCCGGATACCGTCCGGGACGCAGCAACGGTGGAGGCGGCCCGATCCGGCGATCAGGAAGCGTTCGGCGACCTGGTCCGGCGATACCAGGGCATGGTAGCCGGGGTCGCCTGGCGGTACGGCACCCGACGGGACGAGATCGAGGATGTGGTGAGCGAAGTTTTCATCAAAATGTACGGCAGCCTGGACCGCTTCCGGCCAACCCACCGGTTCAGCAGTTGGTTGTATCGCCTGGCGGCCAACCACGTCATCGACCACCACCGCCGTAACAGGCGCGACCGCAACCGGGTTGAAATGCCCGAGCAGGTCGCAGCAAAACACCGGCAGGCAGGTGAATCCATGGAGTTGGACGAGCGCGGCCGGCTGCTGCGGGCCGCTCTGAGCGAACTGCCCGGCAAATACCGCGATCCTCTGTTCCTGGTCTACCTGGAGTCGATGAAAGTGGACGAGGCGGCGCGAATCCTCGCCCTGCCGGCAGGAACCGTCAAAACCCGGCTCATGCGCGGGAGGCACGCCCTGGGGAAGATCCTGGCCCGGAGGAATCCGGAGCTGTTCGGAGGCGGCGATGCACTGTAAGGCTGCCGGAAAGGCGATCTTCGAGAACAGTCTCGGCGTTCTGCCCGGTACTGTCAGGATAGAACTTGAAGAACATTGCAGAAGCTGCAACGCCTGCCGACAGGAATACATTGCATCGGCAGCTCTGGACGGCCGGTTCATCATCCTCCGGCACCAGCCGGTTCCGGCTGTGGATATTCGTGAAGCGGTCCTGGAACAAATCCGAACCGCACCGCCCCTGCCCGGCCGGGGGTTCGCCTGGGCGCTGGTCGCCGCCGTCGCGTCATCCGCCGCCTTCATCGCACTTACGCTGGTTCTTCTGCCACACGCCGTTCCCCTGCTGCAGGCCGCACTCCACGGCGGCGCCGCGCTGATTCGATCGACTTCCCCGATGCTGAGCCTCGGTTCCGCCCTGGTTCAGATCGGAAGCCTGCCGGCCCGGCCGCTTCTCTCCATCGGCGCCGCATTCGGAGCGGTAGAACCGATGGCATGGAACATCTTGATCACCGGGGCTGGGGCCAGCGTCGCCGCGTCCCTCGTCATCGTGAGTCGGGCGTTCCTGAGAGCGGAACCGGCCGTCTCCCCGAAGGAGTCCTGAGATGCGAAATACCGTTCTGATCCTGACTCTGCTTCTGATGCCGGCGATGCTCCATCCGGCTCTCGCCCAGGAGACAGTCCTCGAAGAACAGCCGTTACAGCTCAGGACCCGGGGAGACCGGGTCACCTTCGGCGACCGGCTGGTGATACCGGCCGGTACGGTCCATGCCGGCTCCGTTACGTCCATCGCCGGCGAGCTCATTATCTTGGGGAAGGTCACCGGGGACGTGGTTGTGGTCGGTGGTGATTTTCACCTGGACGGGTCGGTCCGCGGCGAGGTTGTTGCGGTACTTGCCGATGTAACCCTGACCGAGTCCACACGGATCGAGGGCGGTCTGGTGGCGGTGGCCGGCTCCATGGCAGACGACGGCGCCTTCGTCGGCCGGGATCGGGTCAACATCCCGCTCGGCCTGAGCCTGCCCGGACTTGGTCATCCCCTGGAGATCCTGGTCTCGATCTTCCTGTGGTGGATGCTCCTCGGCCTGATCCTGATGTTCTTTGCGGTCCTGCTGCTGGCTGCACTGGTACCGGAACGGTTGGAACTGCTTGCCGAGGAGTTCCCGGGCCGCTGGGCTATGGCGCTGGTTCTGGGGCTGGCCTTCAGTGTCCTGGGAATGCCGCTGATTTACATCCTCATGGCCATTTCCCTCATCGGAATCCCGTTGATCCCCTTGGTGTTCTTCACCTTCGTCGTCCTCAAATGGATGGGA
>CALZKF010000172.1 GCA_945787955.1 uncultured Acidobacteriota bacterium
TCGGAGCCAGTCCCATTTTTGCGACTCCCTTTTCACTTTGAGTCATTAGTCATTGCGGCAGGCACCTCAACCCAGAACCACCCGCGCAGGTCACCTTCCTTGAAGCCGATAGAGCGGTCTGCCGGCTGCTCGTCTCCACTCTGGAGGACCTGGCGGTCACCGGGACCTGCAGCGCCGTCCTGGGCCGGGCAGAAGGACCTCCGGGCCGCATCATGAATGTAGCGCCTTATGACCTGGTCCTGGCCGATCCGCCTTACGAGCAGCATGCCGCCGAGGGTTTCCTGGAATGGGTCTCGATTCCGGGCCTGGTTTCCGCTACCGGGAGGGTCATCATCGAACGGGAGGCAGGCGGTCCGGCGGCCAGCGGTGAACGCTCCCGGTTCCGGCTGGTCCGAACCGCCCGGTACGGCCGGACTGCTCTGGATTTTTACACCTTGTCGAACCGCTGCGAACCCCGTCCGGCTTGAGTTTTTACTGATTTCCAGGCATTCTTTTAATCCCTTGGGGTTGATTTCTGGGTTGTCATGATTATATTTGGCCGCGGTGGCACCCCTTCCTCCGTGCAGATCGGTTGGAAGGGGCTGATCGCTTTCGCCTGCAATCAACGTCGGCTGCACGGCGATTGAGGAGAGTCTCATGAAGAAGGTGTGCACGGGCAAGACGGTATTCCTGCTCGCGATTATTTTTCTTGTGATCAATTCTTCTGCGGCATTATCCCAGGTAGAATCTTCACCGGTCCCTCCCAAGGATCTCAAGCTGGTCCACGGTCACTGGACCCCCTGGGACTCTCCGGCGCCCGGTCCGGACTCCTACATCATAATCAAGGGGGACACCCTGTGGGACCTGGCCGGACTTTGGCTGGGCGACCCGTATCTGTGGCCCCAGATCTGGGACGAGAACCGCTATATCCTCGATTCCCACTGGATCTACCCTGGTGACCCGCTGGTGGTTCCCGGGAAGCCGACGGTGGTTCCACCCGAGGGTCCTGATGACGGTAACGACGGTGAACAGGGAGCCGACGCGCCGGTGGACCAGGGCTTCGGCAGGGGCGAAGATTCGGAACAGTCGGCGGCGCCGCCGAGGGCGCTGCGGCCGGTAGCCAACTTCGCCGACGTTTACTGTTCCGGCTACATCGACCCCGAATACCAGGCCAATGACGTCCGGGTGGCCGGCGCCGAACTGGAGAAGGAGGGCACGGCCCAGGGTGACGTAATCTACCTCAACTACGGCATGAACCAGGGCGTGAAGCCTGGTGACGAGATGGCCGTTCGCCGCACCGGCAAGCAGGTGGCGCACCCGGTTACCGGCGAGACGCTGGGAACCTATGTCCACAGGCTGGGCAAGTTGCGGATCATCGCCGTCCAGGAGAACACGTCGATCGCCGCCATCGTGGAATCCTGTGAGGACATCATGGTGGACGATGAACTGGTGCCGTGGGAAGAGATCCCGATCCCGATGGCTGCGGCACTTCCGGCCTTCGATCGCTATGGTGTGGAGCCGTCCGGCGGCGCCCAGGGAACGATGGTCCTGATCAAGGACCGGCTGAAGTTCGCCGGCGAAGGGCACATCATTTACACCGACCTCGGCGCAGGATCCGGCGCCCGGCCGGGGGACGTGCTGACGGTCTACAGGGACAACGGAGACCTGCCGAGGCTGATGCTGGGCCAGGCGGTAATCCTTACAGTGGAACAGAACAGCTCCACCGCTACGTTGACCACCACCGTCCGCGAATCCTCTCCCGGCGATAATGTGGAGGTCCGGTCCGGCGGCTAGAGATCTTCCAGCTTCCGCCGCAGCAGGAATACTTCGAAGGCCAAACCGGCCTTGGCCGCCAGCCGGCGCATGGCCGGGATATCCGGATTGTCGATCGGATCGGTGTCGTTGTCCAAGTACAGCAGCGCGACCACACGGGAACGGACCTTGATGGGCAGGATCATCGCCATCGGCGGGAGATTTCCTCCCAACAGGGAGAACAGGTCCCGGTTGGCGGGCAGGGGAGGCACCGCCCCCAGGTAGAAACTCTTCCCCGCTTCCAGGACCTGGTCGAACAGGTGGCCGTTCCCGGCCGGGATGGAGACCTCACCGGTCCTGGCCGAGGCCAGACTGCGGCCCCGGCCGGCGGTGCATTTGAATCCGTCGCCGGATAGGGCGAACAAGGCACAACGGGCTACTTTCCGTGCGCAGTGGTCCAGAAGCCCGGCGTTGATCTCCTCGATGTCGCCTGCAGACGAAAGCGTTCGACCCAGCGCACTGAGGCCGTCGGCGCCGGGGGGCCGGGCTGATTTTTCGGTGGTCCGTTCGGCGGTCTTCTCGGCGTTTTCGCCGCTTAATAAGGCTGTGTTCCCCAGCAGGGAGAACTGGTCCGCGGTGAGCTCGGCGTCCAGAGGCCTGCCGTCGAGGCCAACGCCGCCATCCCACTGCTCCTGGTCGGTTCCGGCGTCCAGCGTCGACCGGCTCTCCTCCGCCAGGCTCAACTCCTTTTCGGTATCGGTTTGGGGACCCAGGCTCAATGCCTTGTAGTGCCGCTGCCGGACCCGGTAGTGCCTCTCGAGGGCCAGGTTGAGGCGGTACTCGGATGTCACCCAGGGTTCCACAATCAGCCCGGAAGCCGATTCGGACCTGGCGATGGCCACGGCGTCACGGGGGTTGAGCATGGCGATGCGCAGGATGTCGTCGCTTTTCTCGAAGGGGCAGATCCGGTGCTGCTCCACCAGTTCCCGCGGTACCCGGGCCGCCACCATCGGATCGACGATACGCAGTTCGCCGGGGCCTGCATACGGGCACCCGGTCAAGGCCGTAAGGGCCGAGCCGAGGACGTCCTCACGGATGAAGCCGAGCTTGAGCAGGTGGGCATCGAGTGGCCCGCCGAAGAACTCCTTCGTGCGGCGGGCTTTGTCATACTGCTCCCGGGTAATGTGCCCCTTTTCGAGCAGATACTGGGTCACCCGGTCGGTCATCTCCCTCAGTCCTTGGGGTTGCCCTGGCCGCCACCGCGGCCCCCCTGATTGCGGTCGCCGCCACGGCCTCTGTTGCGGTCGCCGCGATGACGGTCGCCGCCTTCACGGGCCGCACCGACCGGATCGCCTTCCGGGCGCTCCAGCAGCACCTTGCGGGACAACCGCACCCGGCCCTGGCCGTCGATATCGATGACCTTGACCATGACTTCATCGCCTTCGTTGATCTCGTCGGTAACCTCGCCAACGCGGTGGTGGGCGATCTCGGAGATATGCAGGAGGCCATCCACTCCAGGAAGGATTTCGATGAATGCTCCGAAATTCACGATTCGGACAACCTTGCCCATGTAGGTCTTGTTCAACTCCGCCTCGGCGGTGAGTTCCTTGATGATCTGGATCGCCTTCTCGGCGGCGGCGCCGTCGGTGGATGCGATGTCCACGCGACCATCGTCGTTGACCTCGATTTTGCAGCCGGTGCGCTCGGTGATCGACCGGATCATCTTGCCGCCTGGTCCGATGATGTCCCGGATCTTGTCCTTGTGGACGGTGATGGTGAGAATCCGCGGCGCGTACTCGGAAATATCGGTGCGGGGTTTGTCGAGGGCGGACCGCATGCTGTCCAGGATGTCGAGCCTGGCCGCCTTGGCCTGGGCCAGTGCCCGGGTCATGATCTCCCGGGTTATCCCGGCGATCTTGATGTCCATCTGCAGCCCGGTAATCCCTTCCACGGTACCGGCGACTTTGAAATCCATATCGCCATGGTGGTCTTCGGCTCCGGCGATGTCGGTGAGCACCGCCACCGTCTTGTCGGTTTTGATCAGGCCCATGGCGATGCCGGCCACAGCTTTCGGCATCGGTACGCCGGCGTCCATGAGGGCGAGGGAACCGCCGCAGATGGTCGCCATGGAGGAACTGCCGTTGGATTCGAGGATATCGGAGACTACCCGCATGGTATAGGGCCAGCTGTCCTCACCGGGAACCATCGGGAGCAGGGAACGCTCGCCCAGGGCGCCGTGGCCGATCTCGCGACGGCCGGGGCCGCGCAGGAAACGGGCTTCGCCTACGGAGAACGGCGGGAAGTTGTAGTGCAACATGAAGCGCTTGGAACCGGCCTGGTGGATGAAGTCAATGCGCTGGGCGTCCATGGACGTTCCCAGGGTTGCGGTGACCAAGGCCTGGGTCTCGCCCCGTGTGAACAGCGCCGAGCCGTGGGTTCGGGGCAGCACACCGACTTCGCAGGCGATGTTGCGGATCTCGTCGAAGGCCCGGCCGTCCAGCCGCCGGCCCTTGGTGTCCACTTCCTCGCGAAGGATGATGTTCTGGAGGTCGTGCCACGAGGAGGAAGCAAACGCCAGCTCCTCGGCCTGATCCTCGTCGAACGATTCCTTCATTTGCTTCTTCAGCTCGTCCACCTTGGCGTAGCTCTCGAGCTTGTCCTTGATCCGCATCGCTTCGGCCAGCGGCTCCTTCCAGTCGGCGATCAGCTTGTCCATCACGCCGGCCGGTTCGTCCTTGACAGGGGCCTCACGCTTCACCGGGTTGATCTCGGCGATCAGCTCCTTCTGACACGCTATGATCTGGCGGATGACATCGTGGCCGCGGTAAACCGCTTCCAGCAACTCATCTTCCTGGACCTCGTTGGCGCCGGCTTCAACCATGACGATCGCCTCCTCGGAGGCGACCACGATCAGGTCCAGCTTGCTGGTTGAGAGTTCCTCGAAGGTCGGGTTGACCAGGTACTCGCCTTCCTCGGAGATCCCGATGCGAACCGAGGCGATCAGGTAGGGGAACGGGATGTTGGAGATTCCCAGTGCGAACGAGGAGCCGGTAATGGCCAGTACATCGGAATCGTTCTCGCCGTCAATGGAAAGCACGTTGGCGATGATCTGGGTCTCGCAGGCCCAGCCGTCGGGGAACAGCGGCCGCAGCGGACGGTCGATCATCCGGCAGGTCAGGATTTCCTTCTCGTTGAGCCGGCCCTCACGGCGGAAAAATCCTCCCGGGATCTTGCCGGCGGCATAGGTATTTTCGCGGTAATCCACGGTCAGGGGGAGGAAGTCCACACCTTCCCGCGGTTTCTTGGCCGACACGGCGGTGACCAGGACCACGGTGTCGCCGTAACGCACCACTACGGCGCCGTCGGCCTGTTTGGCCATTTTCCCTGTCTCGAAGGACAGGGTTTTATTACCGATCTTGATTTCTTTTCTTATTACCACTTCTTGCCTCCAGCCACATCAAACCTCGCCCTGGAATGCACGGGTTCATCCCGCACCGCTTCTGTCAGGTGCACGATCCTGTGGCGCATCCTTCTCGCCCGAGAGGATAGTGCTTCTCTACTTGCGGAGTCCCAGTCGTTTGATAGTCGTCTGGTACCGCTCGTAATCTTTTCTTTTGAGGTAATCCAGCAGACGGCGGCGTTTGCCGACCATCTTCAGGAGGCCGAGGCGGGAGTGATGGTCCTTGCCGTGAGCCTTGAAGTGATCGGTGAGGTGCTCGATCCGCTTGGTCAAAAGTGCAACCTGCACTTCAGGTGATCCGGTGTCTGAATCGTGGGTACGGTAGTCGCTGATAATTTCGGTTTTGCGTTCGACCGGCAGGGGCATGTTTTCTCCTCCGAGGCCGCCGACAGTCGCGCACGGCTCAGAACATCCATATAAAGGCTTGATGGGCCACTACTTGTGAATTTGAAGCCTGCACGTTAGCACAGCGCCCTACCCCGGGCAAGCAGGCTGTGACCGGGCCGGCAGCACCACCCGCGGCTGGAGCACCCCGCCGGCATTCTCGCCGACTCCCAGCAGGGTACCCTCGGGGCCGGTGACCCGAAGCAACTGGCCGGACTCGAACCGGTCCGGAAGAACCAAACGGCCGCCTGAAAGGAAAAGATCGGCATCCCGCCGGGTTGGGATACGGATGGAAGGAAGGCCAAGCGGCAGGTTATCCAGAGGAATCACCTGCGCCGCCAGGTCGGGGACCTGCTGCGGTTCGGCCCATTCCGGCAGGGGAACTGCGTTTTCCACCTTGAGAGGCCCGATGGCGGTCCTCCTCAGGGAGGCCAGTACCCCGCCGCACCCCAGGGCGGCGCCAAGGTCCCGGGCCAGAGCCCGGATGTAGGTTCCCGGCGATACCTGCGCCACGAACGACCACGCCGACCTCCGGTCGGTCCTGCTCAGACTGAACTCGAACACCTCCACCTCCGCCGCCGGAGCCGACACAGTTTGCCCTCGTCGGGCCAGACGGTACATCCGTTCTCCGCCAACCTTGCGAGCCGATACCGCCGGAGGCACCTGCAGGAGCAGGCCTTTGAAACGCCCGGCAGCCTCCAGTATCCGCTCCGGCTCAGGAAGGGGGCCGTGATGTTCGGTCAGAAGTTCGCCGGTGACATCATCGGAAGAGGTGGTTCGACCCAGTTCCAGAACCCCTTCGTAGACCTTGGGGGAGGACGGCAGGAAACGCACCAGACGGGTCGCCCGGCCCAGCATCATCGGTAAGAGGCCGGTGGCGAACGGATCGAGGGTGCCGGCATGGCCGGTCCTGCGCTGGCCGGTCAGGCGTCGGACCTGGGCGACCATGTCATGGCTGGTAACGCCTGCACATTTGTCCACCAGAAGGAGTCCTTCCGGCAGGCTGCTCACGGTTCTTCGCCGCCGTCCGGCTCCGGCGCCTCCGGATGGCGGTCCTCCCGGATCTCGTGGATCAGTTCCTCGGCGAACCAAGTACCAAGTGAGCGGCGAGACACAGCCTGATCGCGTGATGATCGGCTCGATCGTGATCCGCTGTGACGAAAGGGGCGGCTTTCAGAAGCGCCGCCAGGGTTGCCGATTTCTCCGCGGGGCTCCCCATCATGGAGACGAACGCCTTGGCATAACGCAGGTCCGAGGAGAGTTCGACTCCTGTAATGGTGATGAACCCGATAGCCGGATCCCTCAGCTCCCGCATGACGATCTCCGCCAGGGTCTGACGGATCTGGTCCGCCACCCGCCGGCTCCGAACTTCGCTCAAAAGCGATCTCCTTCCCACCCGGCGGAACCGCCGTCACAGCCTTCCATGAAGTCGGAACCGGTTTCGATTACCTCCCCCGGCACCATGGAGCGGACTTCGTCGAACACCGTCTCGAACAGTTTCTCCAGCCGGTCCTGCCGGGCGGCTACCGCCACAATCATCAGGCCGGCTCTCTGCCACAGCTCGCTGTGTTCACCAAGTTCGGCAATGGAGAGGTTGTGCCGGGCGAGCAGCCGGTCCTTGACGCGGCGCAGCACCTGGCGCCGGTCCTTGAGGGAGCGGGCGCCGGGAAGCTGCAGTTCCAAGGTGTATATCCCGATGGTCATCAGCCGGGGTCACAGGGACTTGACAGCCACCTTCTCCATAACGAAGAACTCGATGATGTCCCCGTCCTTGACGTCGTTATACCCCTCGATACCGATACCGCACTCATAACCTTGCTTGACCTCGGCGGCGTCATCTTTGAAGCGTCGCAGCGATCCGACCTTGCCGGTGTAGATGACGACGTTGTCCCGCAGCAGCCGGACCTCGGCGTTGCGGGTGACCTTGCCTTCGTTGACGTAGCAGCCGGCGATGATGCCGATCTTGGGAACCTTGAACAGCTCCCGCACCTGGGCCTGACCCAGAACCACTTCGTTCAGGTCCGGTTCCAGGAGCCCGATCATCGCCTGGGTGATTTCATTGACCATGTCGTAAATGACGGTGTAGGACCGGATCTCGACATTCTCATGCCTGGCCACGTCGCTGGCCTCTTTATTCGGCCGGACGTTGAAGCCGACCACAATAGCTTCGGAAGCGGCGGCCAGCAGGACGTCGGCCTGGGAGATGGCGCCGGTGGAAGCACGGATGACGTTGATTTTGACCTTATCGTCCGGAAGATCACTCAATGCTTTCTGGATCGCCTCGATAGAGCCCTGCACGTCGGATTTGAGCAGGATCGGAAGGTCCTTGACGTGGCCTTCGGCGATTTCCCTGGACAGGCTCTCGAGTGTGCGACGGGACGATTTCGCCAGGGCGGCGGACCGCTGCTTCTCCTGGCGGAACCCGGCGATCTGTCTGGCCTTGGCTTCGGTCGCTACCGCCTGAAAGAGGTCACCGGCATCCGGTTCCGTCGCCAGACCCATGACTTCCACCGGGGTGGCGGGGCCGGCCTCGGTAATCTTGTGGCCGCTCTGGTCCAGCATGGCCCGGACCTTGCCGTAGGAGGAGCCGGCGATGAACGGGTCCCCGACGCTGAGGGTGCCGTCCTGCACCAGCACCGTGGAGATCACCCCCCGGGACTTGTCCAGACGGGCCTCGAGAACCACTCCGGAGGCTGCCTTCTCCGGGCTCGCCTTCAGTTCCAGCATATCCGCCACCAGAAGCACCATCTCAAGGAGATGATCCAGCCCCGCTTTAGTTTTGGCGGAAACCTCGCAAGCCACCACCTCGCCGCCGTACTCCTCAACCAGGATCTCGCGGTCGGCCAGTTGCTGTTTCACACGCCCCGGTTCCGCACCCGGTTTGTCGATTTTGTTGATCGCGACGATGATCGGCACACCGGCTGCGCGGGAGTGATCGATAGCTTCCAGGGTCTGGGGTTTGACTCCGTCATCCGCCGCCACCACCAGGATCACGATATCTGTGGCGCGGGCGCCGCGGGCACGCATCATGGTGAACGCTTCATGTCCCGGCGTGTCCAGGAATGTTATTTTCCTGCCGTTTTCCTCGGCCTGGTAGGCTCCAATGTGCTGTGTGATTCCGCCGTATTCGCCTTCCACGACGTTGTCGGCCCGGATGGCTTCCGCCGCGCTGGCGGCGTCCCCGGCAGGCGGTTTTGCGGCTGCCTTCTTTTCCTGTTGCTGAGCCATCTCTTCAAAGCTGAGCACCTTGGCCTCGGACCCGAATTCCATGGCGACCTCGATAGCCACTTCCGGATCCAGGGGCTGGTTGATGGTGGCCAGGACGCCGCGACCGATCAGCTTCGCGATGACGTCCTTGGATTTACGGTTCAGTTTTTCCGCAAGTTCCTTGACGCTCACCCCTTCTGAAAGGGTGATGTTCTCCGGGACCGGCGGCAGATCGGCCTTCGGTTTGGCGGTAGGTATGGGGACCTGGTTCAGCTCGTCTTTTTTCTTCTTCTTTCGCTTGTTGCGCTTCCCGCCCGGGCCGGCGCCCGGAGTGTGCTGCGGTCGGCCGAAACCGGGACGTCCAGCCGGCGGCAGGGTCTGTCCCGGCGTACCGGGAGCCCCGAACCGGCTGGGAGCGCCGGGGGTGCGGCCGGTCATCCCGGGGCGTTGCCCGGGAGCGGGTCCGGCTCCAGGTGCGGGCCTCGGCTGCGGCTTCGGTTTGATCGACCGGGCGCGGATCGCCTCCAGGGTGGGGAAGCGCTTGGCCTCGAACACCCGGGGGGTACGTTTCCCGGCGGTGCCTGGCCTGGCTGCACGTGCAGTGGTGAAATCTTCCGGCGGGGTCTGCACCGGTTTGGCGGCCATGGCAGGCTTGTCCGGCTCCTCAGCCGGCGCGTGCGCAGCTACCGGTTCCGGCTCGGGTTCAGGTTCAATAATCTCGTCAGCCGGTTCATCTTCCGCTTCGGGCTCCACCGCTTCGGGGCCGGCGGCCACAATCGCCGGCTCTTCCTCCGGCTCTTCGGCAGGTTCTTCAGCCGTTACTTCGGCCGGTTTTTCAACCGGCGCTTCAATCGGTTGCACCACCGGCGGTTCATGGGCGACGGCGGCTTCCTCTGATACCCGGACTTTCTGCTCCAAGCGGGTTTTCTCCGCAAGCTTCTCCCTTTCCGCCTCCAGGGCGGCGGTAAGTCGCTTCCGGACCAAGTCGGCGGTGCGGGCATCAAGGGTGCTGAGGTCCGATTTGACCTCCTTGCCCATGATGTCCAGGAGCTCGAGAATCAACGCACTGTTGACCTTCAGCTCTTTCGCCAGATGGAAAACCCTGATCTTCGCCATTCTATCTCCCGGGAGAGTGAGAGCCTAGCTCTCTCTCTCCTCCTCACCGTCGTTGTCCGGCTCGCTGTCGGCGGATACCGCTGCTGTTTCGTCCCCGGACTCAGGCTGTTCATCGCCCTCGCCCGGTTCATCGTCCTCCGGTGTCGACGGTTCCGGTACCTCGGTTTCGCCGGCGGCTTCCGCCTCGGCTGCTGCCGCTTCCTCCGCTTCCAGCCTGGCCTCTTCTTCCGCGATCAGTTCCTCGAGGCGGGTCTCGGCGGCGTCGTGGATGTCGATGGCTTGCTCTTCGTTGATGCCGTCGATCGCCATGAGGTCCTCGAGAGAGGCCAGCGCTACCTCCTCAACCGCCAGAAATCCGGCGTCCAGGAGGCGGTTGGCGACCTCCTCCTCGATTTCCGGAAGCGAGCGGATCTGCTCAACGGCGTATGCCATCTGCTCCATCTCATCTTCGACTTCAGCCTTCTTTTCGGCCTCGCTTTTGATGTCGATGTGCCACTCCACCAGTTTGCTGGCGAGGCGGACGTTTTGGCCCCGCTTGCCGATAGCCAGGGACAGCTGGTCTTCGCCGACGATCACTTCCAGTTCGCGGGTGTCGTAGTCAAGTATGGAGACCCGGTTGATCATGGCCGGATTAAGCGCGTTCCGGACGTACAGCTCCTGCTCGTCGCTGTACTGCACGATATCGATCTTCTCGCCGCGCAACTCTCGAATGACCGCCTGGACTCTTGATCCCTTCATTCCGACGCAGGCGCCCACCGGATCCACATCACGGTCGGTGGAGTCTACGGCGACCTTGCTGCGCTCTCCCGCATCCCGGGCTACGTTCCTGATGATGACCGTGCCGTCGTAGATCTCGGGGACTTCCATTTCGAACAGCTTGGCCACTAGCAACTCGTCGGCCCTGGACAGCAGGAGCTGCGGGCCTTTGCCCTGACGCTCGACATGGATAAGCACCGCGCGGATGCGGTCTCCCGGGTTGTAATGCTCGGCACGGGACTGCTCCCGGCGAGAGATGACCGCCTCGGTCCGGCCCAGGTCCACGATCATGTCGCCGCGGTCGAAGCGCTTGACCTGGCCGGTGAGAAGTTCTCCCACCCGCTCGTGGTATTCCTCCCAGACCAGTTCCCGCTCCGCTTCCTTGACCTTCTGGAAAATGACCTGCTTGGCCGCCTGGATGGCGATCCGGGTCTGGGGTGCCTCGGCATCGGCTATCGGGGTTTCCAGAACCTCACCCAGTTGAACCGCAGGGTTCTTCTCCTGGGCTTCTTCGATCGTGATCTCGGTGAGGGGATCCATCATCTCCTCTTCCTCGACCACCACGTGCTTCTGAAACAGTTCGAATTTGCCGCTTTGCTTGTCGAACCGGGCGCCGAAGTCTTCCTTGCTGTGATAGTACTTCCTCGAGGCGGCGGCGTACGCCTCCTCGATCGCCTCGATGACGACCTCGGCATCGATCCCTTTCTCACGGCCGATCGCTTCGATCGTGTGGTAAAGCTCGCTGCTCATGAGTCTCGAACTCCTGCGCCTTCGTCAATCGGCAAAGGCAACCTTAAACTTTATTAAAAAGGCAAAAACTGTTGCAGGTGAACGACTTGCGCCCACCGAAACCGCCCGCCCGCTTCGGTCTCCACAGGTCCCAGCACCAGCGTGCCGTCCTCGACCCCGAGCAGGATGCCGACCGCCTGCACGGTGCCGCCGTCTGCAGCCTCGACCTGGGCCATGACCTTGCGACCCGTGTTCCGCCGGAGATCGTCTGCGGTGGCGATCGCCCTGTCCATCCCGGGAGAGGAAACCTCCAGGGTGCAGGCCTGGCCGATCAGGTCGCGATCTTCCAAGGCGAGATCAAGCGCCATGCTGAACCGCTGGCAGTCATCCAGTGTGACCCCGGCCGGCCCTGCACGGTCCACATCGATGCGCAGGATGGATCGGGAGCCGGAGCCGAGGAATCGGAGTTCTACGACCTCGATTCCCATGGATCGCGCCAGATCCGCCGCCAGTGCGGATAGCTCGATATCAACTTTTCTTTGTTCGACTTCCGTTACCAACCCAGTCTCCGGCCAAGGTCCGTACAAATAGAAAAAGGCGAGCTTTGCCCGCCTTGCGCACAAACCAGCAAGCATGATACCGGATCGGTATTGCCGTTGCAAGGGTTGGCGGCGGGGAAGCGGGGCGGGACTAATCGTCCCCGATCGCTTCCAGAATCCGGTCACGATCGCCGGCATCCGGCTTTAATTCCAGGTATTTACGGAAATGAGCCGCCGCTTCAGTCTCCTGCCCGGCTTTCTCCAGCGCCAAGCCGAGACCCCGTTCCGCGTTGGCGTGGGAAGGGCTGAGATCCAGGCATCGACGATAGGCCTCGGCGGCCTGTGGGAACATCCTCTTCTGGTAGTATGCGGCACCCAGGCTGTAGTGATGCTGGGCCGACTGGAAACCGCGAGGTTCGCCTGCCGCCAGGACCTTCTCCGCTTCCCCGGGGTTGCCGGCCTGGATGTATAGGGAAGCGGCATCACCGTAGACCTGGGCCTTCGTCGCGTCGAGTACCGCTACCCGGACGAGCTCCGCTGCGGCATTCTCCCAGCGCTTGAGGTTCTGAAGGAGGAAGGTACGATTCAGCAGGCTCATAACCTGAATTTCCGGGTTATCGTTGTTTTCCAGTTCCCGGCCGAACGCCGCCAAAGCCTCCTCGGTCTTCCCGGATGCAGCCAGCGCCGATCCAAGTTGAAACTGGACCCGGGGCCGCTCCGGAGAGATCTCGGCGCCGTGCTGCAGGACGGGGAGGGCCTTGTCTACCTGGCCCAGGGCGAGGCGGACCTCGCCGAGCATGAGCAGCAGCGCCGGATCGTCGGGAAACTGCTCCAGCATCGGCACAAGAATCGACTCGGCTCCCGCAAAATCGGTGGCGCTGACCAGTTCGCCGGCCTGGGAGAGGTCGGCTGACCGGGGTTCCGCCGGCGCCGCTTCCGCCGTGGGCGCCTCCGGACTCAGCGGATCACGGGCCTGCTGTGCCGCCCCTGGTGAAACCGGCAACAGGACGGCGGCCAGAATAAACAGGAACGTGGGATGGAAATCGATTCTGGCCATGAGCCGGGTCCTTTCACGATGGACGTTGTCGGGCCGGGAATTGTAGCATCCCCGAGGCGCTGATTTTTAATTCGAGGCTGCTTGCTGTTCTTTTCGTGTTTGTCGCGCCAAAACGGCATAGTTACGGTTGACGTGGAAAAGCCGAAGGAACAGTCCGAACTCCAAGCTGTTTGTTCTCTGTTGTTTGTAAAAGTCATGGACAATATCGAACAATGACGCAAAAAAAGGGTGGTGGTCCCTTGCAAAGGGATCGAAAACTGTTATGATCTTCCGCGCTTCGTAAGGCATGGGTTAGCAAGCCACAAGGTATTACTTTGGCAGGGCGGCTTTCGGTAGTTGCCCCGTTGTTGTCGTACGATGTTCTTTGAAAACTAAATAGAACGTGCCAGCTTTGCGGAAGAAATCTTCCGTAATGAAAGAAGAAAATCGCGTGTACGGCGATGACCACGTTCCTTCGGGAACGCTGGTTGAATGTGCAACTCTGGTTTGCGATCCGGCGGCCTCGGTCACCGGTTCCAAATATAAACTGGAGAGTTTGATCCTGGCTCAGAACGAACGCTGGCGGCGTGCTTAACACATGCAAGTCGAACGAGAAAGCGGGCTTCGGCCCGTGAGTACAGTGGCAGACGGGTGAGTAACACGTGGGTAACCTACCCAGAAGTGGGGAATAACTCTTCGAAAGGAGGGCTAATACCGCATAACATCACGGAGTCTCTGGATTCTGTGATCAAAACAGGCCTCTATTTTATGCTTGTGCTTCTGGAGGGACCCGCGCCCCATTAGCTTGTTGGTGAGGTAACGGCTCACCAAGGCTCCGATGGGTAGCCGGCCTGAGAGGGCGATCGGCCACACTGGAACTTAGACACGGTCCAGACTCCTACGGGAGGCAGCAGTGAGGAATATTGCGCAATGGGCGAAAGCCTGACGCAGCGACGCCGCGTGGAGGATGAAGGCCTTCGGGTTGTAAACTCCTGTCAGGGGGGACGAATGTCAGCAGGATGAATAATCCTGTTGGTTGACGGTACCTCCAAAGGAAGCCCCGGCTAACTCCGTGCCAGCAGCCGCGGTAATACGGAGGGGGCCAGCGTTGTTCGGAATTATTGGGCGTAAAGGGCGCGTAGGCGGCTCTGCAAGTCGAAGGTGAAATCCCTCAGCTCAACTGAGGAACTGCCTCCGATACTGCAGGGCTTGAGTTCCGGAGAGGGTAGCGGAATTCCCAGTGTAGCGGTGAAATGCGTAGATACTGGGAGGAACACCGGTGGCGAAGGCGGCTACCTGGACGGATACTGACGCTGAGGCGCGAAAGCGTGGGGAGCAAACAGGATTAGATACCCTGGTAGTCCACGCTGTAAACTATGGGCACTTGGTGTTGCGGGTATCGACCCCTGCAGTGCCGGAGCTAACGCATTAAGTGCCCCGCCTGGGGAGTACGGTCGCAAGGCTGAAACTCAAAGGAATTGACGGGGGCCCGCACAAGCGGTGGAGCATGTGGTTTA
>CALZKF010000173.1 GCA_945787955.1 uncultured Acidobacteriota bacterium
CTGTCCGAGACCTTCGCCGAGAAGGTCTGCAAGCTGATGGACATGGCGATGAAGGTCGGCGCTCCGATCATCGGGCTGAACGATTCCGGCGGCGCCCGGATCCAGGAAGGGGTTGTATCACTGGCCGGCTATGCCGACATCTTCCTGCGGAACACCATCGCTTCCGGCGTAGTTCCCCAGATCTCTGCGATCATGGGCCCGTGCGCCGGTGGTTCGGTGTACTCACCGGCTATCACCGATTTTACCGTGATGGTGAAGGACAGTTCCTACATGTTCATCACCGGCCCCGACGTCATCAGCCAGGTCACCCATGAAGAGGTCACCAAGGAAGCGCTGGGCGGGGCTATGACCCACAACACCAAATCCGGTGTCGCCCACTTCGCCGCCGCTGATGACCGTGACGCCCTGCTTCTGATACGGGAAATGATTTCGTTCATGCCTTCCAACAATATGGAAGACCCGCCGCCGGGTCCCACCGACGATCCCGACGATCGCCGCGATGACACCCTGAACTCGGTGGTGCCCCTCAACCCGAACCAGCCGTACGACATCAAAAAGGTCATTTCCGGGGTGGTGGACGACGGCCGGTTTCTGGAAGTCCACGAGCATTTCGCCCGGAACATCGTGGTCGGCTTCGGCCGCCTGGGCGGCAAGTCGGTCGGTATCATCGCCAACCAACCGGCAGTGCTGGCCGGGGTGTTGGATATCGACGCCTCGGTGAAAGGGGCCCGGTTCGTCCGGTTCTGCGACTGCTTCAACATCCCGCTGATCACCTTTGAGGATGTGCCCGGGTTCCTCCCCGGCACCGACCAGGAGTACCGCGGCATCATCGTGCACGGCGCCAAGCTGTTGTACGCCTATGCCGAGGCGACGGTGCCGAAGATTACGGTAATCACCCGCAAGGCTTACGGCGGCGCGTACTGCGTCATGGCCTCCAAGCATATCCGCACCGATTTCAACTTCGCCTGGCCGACGGCGGAGATCGCGGTCATGGGGCCCGCAGGAGCCGTGAATATAATCAACCGCAGGGAGATCGCCGCCGCTGAAGATCCTGAAGCCATGAGGAAGGAACTGGTCGACGACTATCGCACCAAGTTCGCCAATCCGTTCATCGCCGCGGAGCGAGGGTACATCGACGAGGTCATCGAACCGTCGGTGACCCGGTCCAAATTGATCGCCTCCTTGCGGTTGCTTGAGAACAAGCGGGATGAGAACCCCAGGAAAAAACATGGCAACATCCCCCTTTAAAAAGATCCTGATCGCCAACCGGGGTGAGATCGCCGTCCGCATCATCCGGGCTTGCCACGAAATGGGTATCCGCACCGTGGCGGTGTATTCCGACGCCGACCGGGATGCACTGCATGTCCGCATGGCGATGGAGGCGATCCGGATCGGACCGCCTCCTTCCACCGAATCGTACCTCCGGATCGATCGCATCCTGGATGCGGCGAAACAGACCGGCGCCGAGGCGATCCACCCCGGTTACGGTTTTCTGTCGGAGAACGCCGGATTCGCCCGGGCCTGCGTGGAAGCAGGGGTCGTATTCATCGGCCCCACCGGCGATTCCATGGAAGCGATCGGCGACAAGGTCCGGGCCCGCAAGCTGATGATCGAGGCCGGTGTGCCGGTGGTGCCGGGTACACCGCCTCTGGGTCAAGATGTAGACAAGGTACTGGCCCAGGCCGATGAGATCGGCTACCCGGTGCTGCTGAAGGCCTCCGCAGGCGGCGGCGGCAAAGGCATGCGGGTGGTGAACTCCGCCGCCGACCTGCCGTCGCTCCTGGCCCAGGCCCGGGGCGAGGCAGCTTCGGCTTTCGGCGACGACACCGTGTTCCTCGAGAAGTACGTGCTCAAGCCGCGGCATATCGAGGTCCAGGTGTTCGCCGACCAGCACGGCAACTGCGTTCACCTGGGGGAGCGGGAGTGCTCCATCCAGCGCCGGCACCAGAAGCTGGTCGAGGAGAGCCCGTCCCCGGTAGTGACACCGGAAGTCCGGGCGACGATCGGAGATCTGGCGGTAACGGCGGCCAAAGCGGCCGGATACAGTTCCGCCGGCACGGTGGAGTTCCTGAGAGGGGCCGACGGTTCGTTCTATTTCATGGAGGTCAACGCACGGTTGCAGGTGGAGCACCCGGTAACCGAGATGGTCACCGGCATCGACCTGGTGCGGACGATGATCGAGGTCGCCGCCGGCGCGAAACTGCCGTTCACCCAGGACGACATCCAGCTGCGGGGCCACTCCATCGAGTGCCGCATCATCGCCGAGGACCCGAGCCGGAACTTCATGCCGTCACCGGGAACGATCAGGGGGCTGCGGCCGCCCCAGGGACCGGGGGTGCGCTATGACGGCGGCACCTACCCCGGCTACGAGATCCCGATCTTCTACGACCCGATGTTGTCCAAGCTGATCGTGTGGGGAGCCGATCGACCCCAGGCGATCGCCCGGATGCGCCGGGCTCTCGACGAGTACCGGGTGGAAGGTATACGGACCTCGGTGCCGTTTCACCGCAAGCTGATGGACTCGAAGGATTTCGTGGCCGGCAACATCCATACCGGGTACCTGAGTGAACATCCGGAACTGCTGAAACCGAACACCGACCCATGGCTGGAGGAGATCGCCGTCATTGCCGCGTCGATCGCCCACTTCCGTGAGGTGGAACAGCATTCGGCCCGGAAATCGGTAATGAAAGGCGGCAGTGACCGTTCCTACTGGAAGTGGGCCGATCGTGGCGGGGCGTGGAGATCATGAAAATCACCGCACGGGTGGGAGACGCGGTCCACGAGGTCCACGTCGAGCGCCGGGATAAAGATTACGTGGTGGAGATCGACGGCGAGAGCCGGCTGGTCAACGCCGACAAGCTGGAAGGGGATTTCTACTCCATCCTGTCCGGCGGCGTGTCGTACGAAGTTTCAGTGGAAGTGTCCGGCGACGGTTACATCATCCGCCACGGCGCGTCGGAGCAACAGGTTCTGTTCACCGATGCCGGCCGGCAGGCCCGGGAGATGAGCGGCGCCAGGGAAGGCCCACAGACTGTGGAGTCGGTGATGCCGGGCAAGGTGGTCCGGGTGCTGGTAGACGTGGGCGACACCGTCACCGAAGGCCAGGGCCTGGTGGTGGTGGAAGCGATGAAGATGGAAAACGAGATCGAATCACCCAAAGACGGCAAGATCACCGAAGTCAAGGTGGAACCGGGCCAGGCGGTGGAATCCGGCGCCGCCCTGGTTGTTGTTGAATAAATGGGGACATTGCACATTATCTTGCAATTCTTATCTTGATC
This sequence comes from uncultured Acidobacteriota bacterium, assembly GCA_945787955.1. Taxonomy (GTDB): domain Bacteria; phylum Acidobacteriota; class Polarisedimenticolia; order Polarisedimenticolales; family Polarisedimenticolaceae; genus Polarisedimenticola. The sequence continues at coordinate 3,279 of CALZKF010000173.1, forward strand.
CGACCATATAGAACACGACCCGATCATCCCCAGTAGGGATTTCCAGGACAGCGTATTCATTCCGGAGATCCGGGCGGATGGATACCGATTCTTCCGGCGCCTCAATCAGCCCCAGCTGGATCGCCAACAGATCCGACTCGAACCCCGGCAGCAGCGGCAGTTCTCCGCCGTTGGGCAGGAGCAGCAACACCGCCAGCCCGATTGCGGCAATACCGGCTGCCGCGGTGGCCAGCGTCCAGTTCCGGATCTTCCGCCTGCGCTCGCCACGGATGCGCGCCTGCAGCCTGGTCAGTCCGCCGGGAGGCGGGTCCAGCATCTCGAACAGCGGTTTGTTGTTTCTAACGTTCAAGATGCACCTTCAGCAGTGTCAGCGCCCGGTTTCTCCGGGAGCCGACGGTCCCTTCCGGGATGGACAGCGCCGCGCCGACCTGTCCGTATGTCATCCCGGAGAACTCGCAAAGCAGGATGACGTTCCGCAGTTCGTCAGGCAGCGCCATGACCGCCTCCTGCAATCGTCCACGCTCCTGGCTCCTGGACAGCGCCTCTTCCGTGTCGCCGGGATCGGGTACCGCACCGGATACGGCGTCGAACGGTACCCAACCGAGAACCTTCTTCCGTCTCAGCTTCGACGACGCCAGGTTGAGAGCGATTTTGTAGATCAGCGGCTCCACCGTCTCCAGAATGACCTTGCGCCGCATCTTCCACAGCCGCACGAACGCATCTTGGACCAGGTCCCGTGCCGTCTCCCGGTTCCACACCCGGCGGTACAGCACGTTGTACAACGGCTTCTCGAGTCGGGTGTACAGCGCCTCGAGATCGGATTCGCTCATGGGAGGCATGCATCAGTCTATTTCGGATGAGATGACGTAGTACAGCATCAACCCGTCGCTGTCGTCTATCGGCCGGATGGTTGAGTAATCCTGGCCGTTGATCGCCGATTGCCCCATAACAATAAACTGTCCGGGGATCAATTTAACCCGGCTCTCGATGGAATTGCGATAGCCCTTGCTGCTGACCATCTGGATTTTGATGTCGGCGGTGTGCTGGCCATCCCTGGCGGAGGTGACGGATTGGTGAACTTGCATGAAGCGGCCGTCTACACTGGCCTGCCGGGACGGTGAGAGGGACGTCAGGCGGAGCTGCTCCAGCAGGATGAATTCCATGGCGCCCTGCCTTTGGACGATTTGCTGCAACGCCGGTCGCAGCCGATCCTGCCGGGCCAACCTCTTGGAGGCGATCCGGATCTTCTCTCCGCTGTCATCCACCGGACGACCGACGAGTGTCCAGTATTCCACAGCCACCGAAGCCTCAGCGACAGTCTGGCTCGGCTTCGCTTGCTGGAATGTTTTAATCAAATGTTCAACACCGGCGATGGAGCTCTGTTGGGCGGTCACGATCAATGTGTTGCCTGGACCGATCTCAACCTCTCCGACTTTGTTCGCGTCATTGACGTAGAGTGCACGGTTCAGCGACTTTGCCCATTCCTGGGCATCGAAACCTTCGGGGACCTCATAAGTTCGGATCACCATCCCCTGGGGGTCTCCGTCATCACCGGCACCGCGACAGTGCATAGTCAGCCCGATCACGCCGATCAGTACTACCGCCAGGACCACCTTGAGCATTAGTTTCATCGTTCCGCCTCCCTGTTTCCTGCGTTCATAACCGTACCTACGCATCAGAAGGAGGATCCTTCATAAAAAAATGGTGACAGGCACATTCGATAGTGACAGAAAAAGGTGCCTGACCCCTTTTAATAAAAAAGCCCGGGACGATTTCTCATCCCGGGCTTTGCAGTCGCATGGTGCAGCGCTACTTGTTCAGCGCGCCTTCCAGCGTTTTGCCCGCTTTGAAGCGGACGGCCTTTTTGGCCTTGATCTTGATTGCTTCACCTGTCTGGGGGTTGCGGCCGGTGCGCGCTTTGCGCTTGGTCACGCCCCAGGTGCCGAAGCCGACCAGAGTGACCCGCTGGTTCTTTTTCAGGGCTTTGGTGATGCCGGTGGTCATGCTGTCCACGGCAGTGGCGGCGGCGGTCTTGGTGATGCCTGCGTCGTGGGCGATCATGTCGATGAGTGTTGCCTTGTTCACGGTTTACACCTCCTTCAATGGGATGCAAAAAATTGTGTTCCGCGAATCTCCAATCGAAGATTGAAGAACCCTGGCACGGTTTTTCACGGGGTGGTCACGGAAAACCCGCTCCACCAAGGCGATTACAGCGCGAACCGGCCGGAGTGTCAAGTCCATGAAGGGTTTTCGGCGGATTAATTTTCCGGTTTTTGAGGTGCCTTCGTCGCCTGCAGGTAACCGGACAACAGCGCTTTCTGTTCCGGGGTGATGCTGATGAAGAACAACGCCAGCTCGTAACGGTCGTCGCCGCCGCTGGGGGAAGGCAGTTCTCTGCGCCGGACCACCACCGCCTCGACTTCAAGATTGCCGTTGTGAGGCAGTGACATCCTGACCCCCAGACGGGTCATCTCCGGGAAGTCGGTGCAGGAGGTACAATAGACCCCGCCTATCGAAAGATTACTCGCCACCATCCGGGCAACGGTGTTTGGTTCGTTTTGGAACCCTTCGAACTCGATGGTGTGGTTGATACGTTCGTGGGCGCGGCGGTCCGAGTTTGGATCTGACACGTGTGGCTCCTCCTGAAGCGCCTATCCTGGGCGTTTTTAGTGCAAAGGTCAAGGAGAGACAGCGGTGGAACGGAAGGAATTGAAGCAGCTTCTGGAGCAGGTCCGCACCGGTGCCATCGGCGTGGAAAAAGCGATCGGCCGCATGCGCCAGGCCCACGTGGAGCAGTTGGAGTTCGCTGCATTGGACATCCACCGGGCAATCCGTCGCGGTTTTCCCGAGGTGATTTACGGTCCGGGGAAAAAGCCGGAGCAGATCGTGGAGATCGTCGGCCGGGTGAAGAAGGCAAGGCAGACCGTCCTGGTGACCCGGGTCGGCAGGGAGGTCCACGACCTGGTAGCCGAGGCACATGCCGGTACCGAGTATCACGACGATGCGTCGGCCATCGTCTGGAGGCCGAAGAAACGCGCACGGGGGAAGAAAGGAATAGACGTCATTTCCGCCGGTACCGCCGATATCCCGGTGGCGTCCGAAGCGGCGTTGACCGCCGAACTCATGGGCAACGAGGTAAAGCGGATCTATGACGTCGGTGTGGCCGGATTGCACCGCCTGCTGGCCCACCGGGAACTCCTGACCACCGCCAGGGTGCTCGTGGTGGTAGCCGGGATGGAAGGCGCGCTCCCGTCGGTAGTCTCCGGTCTGACCGACTGTCCGGTGATCGGGGTACCCACCAGCACCGGCTATGGCAAGGGTGGACAGGGTGAAGCGGCCCTCCTTTCCATGTTGAATTCCTGCGCCGCCGGCTTGACCGTGGTCAACATCGATAACGGTTTCGGAGGAGGTTACGCCGCCTCCCTGATCAACCGGCAGGTCAAGCGC
>CALZKF010000174.1 GCA_945787955.1 uncultured Acidobacteriota bacterium
GTCGGCGCGTACCTGGATGGCGGGCACGTGTCCGGCGCTCACTACAACCCGGCCGTTACCCTCGGGAAACAACGCCAGAAAATTGGACTCGAGATGCAACCGGGAACCGAGCCATGCAGTGACGACCACCGCAAGCAGGGCGATGACGAACACCGCCTTGTAGTGGTGACGGCTGAATCGTTCCGCACGCAGCAGGATGCGCTGCTTCCTGCCGTATGCGGTACTGTCCGACCCGCTGTTGCTCATTATCAGGGAATTCCTCGGGGCCATTGTGTCACGGGAACCGCAATTCCCCGAAAAACCGGATTATTTCCCGCCGCCGCGCCAGCGTCAAGGGTCACAATCATGCTATTGTGAGGAACGGCCGGGCCGGCTTTAAGCAACGCCCCGCGCACCCTTTCACAATTCACGGTTATGCCGTTACGAGGTTGCCATGGAAACCAAAACCAAACCACTGAGCACCAGCGAACTGATACACATGGAAGAGGCCTACGGCGCCCACAACTACCACCCGCTGGACGTAGTGATCCAGAAGGCCGAAGGGATCTGGGTCTGGGACGTGGAAGGGAACCGTTTCCTGGACTTCCTGGCATCCTACTCCGCCGTGAACCAGGGCCACGGCCATCCCCGGATCCGGAAGGCTCTTATGGAACAGGCCGGCAAGGTCACCCTGACCTCCCGTGCATTCCGCAGCGACCAGCTCGGGCCGTTCTACAAGGAGATGTGTGAGCTGTCCGGGTACGGGCGGATGCTGCCGATGAATACGGGAGCCGAGGCGGTGGAAACCGCCATCAAGGCCGCCCGAAAGTGGGGCTACAAGGTCAAGGGTGTTCCGGAAGGGCAGGCGCAGATCCTGGTGTTTACCGGCAACTTCCACGGACGGACCACCACCATCGTCGGGTTTTCCGGCGAGGCGCAATACAAGGAAGGATTCGGTCCATTCACTCCCGGCTTCACGATGCTGCCCTACGGCGACCTGGAAGCGGTGCGAACAGCCATGAATCCGAATGTGGTCGGCATTCTTGTGGAGCCGATCCAGGGCGAAAGCGGCATCATCATCCCGCCTGACGGATACCTCAAAGGTCTTGAAGCGTTGTGTCGGGAACATAAGGCCCTGTTCATCACCGATGAGATCCAGTCCGGCCTGGGCCGGACCGGCAAGATGTTCGCCTACGAGCACGAAGGCGTACGACCGGATGTGGTCATCATCGGCAAGGCGCTGGCCGGCGGTTTCTACCCGGTGTCGGCGATCCTGGCCGACGACGAGGTCATGGGGGTGTTCAACCCCGGCGATCACGGATCGACCTTCGGCGGCAACCCGCTGGCCTGTGCCGTGGCGCGAGAGGCGGTCAAAGTGCTCACCGAGGAGAACATGGTGCAGAACTCCGCCGAGCTCGGGGAGTACTTCATCGAGAAGCTCCGGAGCATACAAAGCCGGCACATCAGGGAAGTGCGCGGTCGGGGCCTCTGGATCGGCCTGGAGCTGGTACCGCAAGCCGGCGGAGCCCGGCGTTTCTGCGAGGCATTGATGGCCAAGGGGATGCTCTGCAAGGAAACTCACGAGCACACCATCCGCTTTGCACCTCCGCTGATAATTACCCGAAAGGAACTGGATTGGGCGCTCGAGCGTGTGAACCAAGTCTTCAAAGAGCTCGATTAAAGTACTGGCGGCATTTAGACCTTGCCGCCGAACGGTTTTCGAATTACGATTATAGGCAGGGACAGGTCATAACCATGTCCCGGTCTGCCTCCGGCCCGTGAGCCGATCACGCGCGACGGTACCGCTCGATCAACCAGAACAGCTGCAGTTTACCGACCTGTGAAAGGACGGAGGAACAAGATGGCGATGAAATACCGCCAACATGGCTACAAGGATGCGGAGAAGGAAGCCGGGGGTGACAAGCCGCGTCAACCCCGCCGGGACAATCTCACCCAGGAGGAAAAGTATCAGCGCCGGTCCTTGCGCCACGCCACCAACCGTGAGGCCAACGAAGTGGTGCGCTGCCCCACCTGCGGTCGTGGTATCGCCGGCACGGGCGCTATTACGCCGGACACGAACTGCCCGCACTGTGAGTCGGCGATCCACTGCTGCAGGGCGTGCCGGCATTTCGATTCCGGCTCCCGATGGCAATGCCGGGCCGAGATAAGCGAACGGGTTGACGATAAAAACAAGTCGAACCGGTGCTCGCAATATGAACCGCGGCTGGTTCTCGATTCCACCGGCCGCAGGGCCGTCTCTCCGACCAAAGTGGGCGGGAGGCCCAGCTCGAACGATCCCAAGTCCCAGTTCGAGAATCTTTTCAAGCGCTAGGCTACTCCCCGATCACTTTTACAAGGACCCGCTTCGACCGCTTGCCGTCAAACTCGCCGTAGAAGATCTGCTCCCAGGTGCCGAAATCCAGGCTGCCGCCGGTCACTGCTACCACTACTTCCCGGCCCATGATCTGCCGTTTATGGTGCGCATCGCCGTTGTCCTCACCGGTTCGATTGTGGCGGTACCGTGCCGGGTCGTGAGGCGCCAGATGCTCCAGCCACTCCTTGTAGTCTTCCTTGAGGCCGGACTCCTCATCGTTGATGAAGACGCTGGCGGTGATGTGCATGGCGTTCACCAGGCAGAGACCTTCCTGAACCCCGCTTTCCTGCACTGCCGCCGCCACATCCCGGGTGATATTCACGAAATCCATCCGTTGCGGAACCTGGAAAGTCAGGTAGCGTGTAAGCGATTTCATAATCGTAACCTCCCATATTTCGGGGACAGGCACCTTAACCCGGGTTAAGGTGCCTGTCCCAGAAACTTGTTTCCGGGCAGGGTTGGACTATATTGCAAATATGAAGGGAGCCGAAAAAATGCTTACTGGTAATAACCAGCGCGGCGAAGGCCGTATTGGCTTGATCATCACACTTGCGATTGTCGCCATTGCGATTTTCGTGGGTGTCAAGTTCATACCGGCCAAGATCGCCGCCTACGAGTTTGGCGATTTTATCGAGAAGGAGTGCCGTTTCGCAGCGACGCGGCAGGACGACAGCCAGATCGTGGTCCGGATCATGGACAAAGCCGAGGAGATGGACATCCCGCTTAAGAAAAAAGATCTCATCGTGCGCCGCACCAAGGGCGAGATGATTATCAAGGCATCATATGAAAAGCCATTGGATCTAAAGGTCACGACGTATGTCTACAAGTTCAACAGAGAGGAACGTGCACCGCTGTTCTGATCCCTGTCCCGGCACCGATACCGGGGCCGTCCCATCCCGACAACTTTGATCCTGAACCGCCGGTTGACACCGGTTGGTTTCGGTTGTTAGCTACCCCGTGAACCGGCTTCCGCCAGGGAGCATCCGACATTCACGGGGACCATGGCCATGATGCAACCACTCAGCCGCCCCGCCGCGGCGATCCTGTTCTTACTCATTCTGGTTTCCGGACCTGCCTTCGCCGCGGAGACAGCAGCAGAGCCTCCCGAACCCGAACCGGCCGGCATATCCGGCCTGGTGACCGGCCCGGACGGCAAACCGTCTTCTGGAGTCAGGCTCTGGCTCATGCATCCGGCAGAGCCGATATCGATCCAGGAGGGCATTTCAGGCGAAGATGGCCGTTTCTTATTCGAGGAGATCGAAGGCACCAGCTTCACCCTTTATGCCCTGGCGCCGGGAGCGGCACCGTCCACAATACACAAAGTAATTCCCGGAACCGACCACACCGTGGAACTCACCAAAGGGACCGGTTGCGCCGTCACGGTGCTGGATGACAAATCCGGTGACCCGGTGCCAGGCGCAACCATCCGGGTATCCGGCAGTATCTCCTGGCACCTTGGCCACGCCGCCCAGCTCACGTTCAAAACTGATGATACCGGCACGGCAGACCTCGCCAACCTGCCCGCCGAGCGTGTCACGATCCGTGCTTTTTCTCCGGTTCATGCGTCCACCTTTCAAAATCAAAAATTTGCGGAGAAACAGAAGCCGGATTGCAAGGTGCCGGACATGCGCCTGATCCCGGGCGGGCATGTTTCAGGGTCGGTCATGGACCCCGAAGGCAAGCCGATCCCCCTGGCCAGCCTGAACCTCTATCCGATGGGGATCGATCCGGAGATCATGAAAAAGCGCCAGGGGCTTATGTGGGGAACGACCGGTCTCGACGGCTCGTTCCGGTTCGACGGGCTGCCGGCCGGCGCCGTGTATCGTCTGACGGTCAAGAAAAACGGATTCTCATCAAATATTGAAATGCTTCCGGGCATCGAGGCCGGAACAGTCATCGAAAATCTGAAGATACGACTATCAGCAGGCGGAACGATCACCGGGCAGCTCATGGACCCTGACGACCAGCCGGTCGCCGCATTCGACAAGGTCTCCCTGAACCTGAAAGAGCTTCAGGAGAATGACGCCCTGGCTGACCGCGAGGAGTACATCCATGGCGACCAGGTCGAGATCGACGACGCTGGATTCTTCAATCTCAGGAATTTGCCTCCGGGGAAAATGACCCTGACGCTGGAGCCGAAAGACCATGTCACCGTCACCCGGCCCGGGCTGCATCTGAAAGACGGCCAGACCCTGGATCTGGGAGTGCTGGTGGTCCAGCCGGGCCTGAGCCTGGAAGGAGTCGTGCAGGACACGTCGGGACAGCCTGTACCCGATGCATCGATCAGGGTGAACTGGAGAGATTCAGACGGCTACCGCGCCCGAACTACTAAGACCGGGGAGGACGGACAGTTTAAGACAGGCGGGCTGCCGGAAGAGAAGGTATTCCAGGTGTATGTGGAAGCACAAGGGTTCGCCAAACTGGTGCAAGCCGAACCTGCGCCCCAGAGCGATCTGATTTTCACCCTGACGGAAACCGGCACCGTTCAGGGAGTGGTCCATCTGGCCGATGGTACGCCGGCCACCGAGTTCCACGTCGAACTGTTTCATGAACCTGACGATGACGCGACCTACCAGCAACGCATGCTCGCGTCCCGGCCAGAGTCGAGCCACCGGTTCAAACCTGAAGACGGCAAATTCGAGGTCAAGAACCTTCCCCCGGGATTTTACCGGCTGGAAGCGAAGGCGGTGGGTTGGGCCCCCGGTAAGGCCGGCGGGATTGAAGTGCTGTCCGGCAACCCGGCTGATATCGGACTCGTGACACTGGAAAGAGGTCTTGAGATCCGGGGTGTGGTCCTGGACCCCGACGGCGTTCCTGTGGTTCGAGCCGGGGTGGAGGCGGCGGCGCCTGTCATGTTCGAGATCAACACAGGCAGGAAGAATCACAGCGCCGTACTCACAGGCGAGGAGGGTCGGTTCACCATCGCAGGCCTGCTTTCCGGCACCTTCAACATCACGGCAACCCACGCCGCCTACTCGCCCACCGAGGAAGTGGTCACCCTCAAGGAAGACGAGCCGCCACCGGAAATCACACTTCGTCTGACAAGGGGAGGAGCGATTGAAGGTACGGTTGTGGACGAAGTGCAGTCAGCCGTCATCGGCGCCCGGGTAATGCTCAACAAGGGCCTCGGGATCTCCGCCGAGCCGGACTCCAGCCTCACCGATTCCGAGGGCAGGTTCCAGTTCCCCCGACTACGGCCCGGATCCTACATGGTGATGCTGATGCCGGCGGACATGTCGGACATGAGCCGGATTCGGGTTAAAAACGTCGAGGTTCGGGATGGGGAAACGACCTATGTGAATTTCGGTGAACAAGGAGCGATACGGCTCAGCGGACTGCTGCTGAAAGCAGGCCGGCCGATATCAGGCGCCACCATAGTTTTCGTCCTGAAGTCGGCTGCAGAGGCGGGAAAAGCCGACATCCGGACCTCCAGTTCGGATGAGGACGGACGGTATACGATCGATCTGGATGATCCGGGGGTCTATTTCGTTCAGGCCGTGGACCAGATGGATGGCGTATCCACCGCAGGGAGCACCGAACTGGACGTGCCGGACGAACCGGAGGTCAACCTGGATATCAAAATGTCGGGAGCCGCCATCAGCGGTGTGATCCGGGGAGACGAGGCCCAACCCCTGACAGGTGCGATTGTTACCGTCGTCATGCCGGGATCGGCTCCGACGGATTTAGCCGCACAGGGTAACGCCCAGAGTGGTGTTGACGGCAGCTACCGGATCTCAGGAATCCGCCCCGGGATCTATCAGGTCACCGTCAGCGCCTCCGGGTATGCTCCCGACTCCCGCCAGGACGTGGAAGTTCCCGAGGCCGGCATCGAGTCGGCGGATTTTCAGCTCGAACGGGGACAAGGCCTGAACGGCCGGGTGATCGATCCGGGAGGGAATCCGATAGCCGGCGCCATGGTGGTCGGCCTCCTGAGTGCACGGGAGGCGGTCGGAACCACCATGAGCGACGCAGAAGGCAACTTCCGGCTGACCCTCAGTGCAGGCCAGGCCATCGACCTGGTGGTGGTCGGCGACGGGTACGCTCCGGTCATCCTTAAAGGGCTCACGGCCCCGGACGATGCGGAAGCGGTCACGGTGGTCGGTCTCGGCAGCGGTGGACGGATACAGGCTGTTGTAACCGGTGCCGATGGCGATCCCCGGCCCGGCCTGAGTCTCCTGCTGACTTATCTCGACGTGCCGGCTCTGGACGAATGGGTCAAGTTTGTACGGATGCAGGAGGGCAACAGTACCGACACTACCGGCCGGATCGTCGTGGACAGGCTTCCGGCGGGACGGTACCGGGTTCAGGTTGGGGAGCATCCGGAGCTTCCCGGGACGGAGATCGCGCTCGTGGATGGCGGCGAGACT
>CALZKF010000175.1 GCA_945787955.1 uncultured Acidobacteriota bacterium
CCCCTTGTCGCCCAACTCGCCGGCTATTCGTTCCGCCATCCTCATGCGCCAATTCCAGTGCACACCCTTCGAGGGGTCGGCCGGCGCATCCTCGCCATATTCCTGGACCTCCCTGGTTGCAGTCGGTTCGGACAGTACGCCGATCGCCTCATCCAGGTCTGCGTTCAACAGCACGCGCAGGATCTTGCCGTCGGTAACCCTCGGGATGTCGATGACCTTGATAACCTGGGATAGATGATCGGCCTCCGGAATGAGTTCAGCCAGGATGTTTTTCTTGCAGCGGAAAAACGATTCGCTGAACGTGACCCCTTCTTCGCCGGGGTACAGTGGCAGATAGCGGATCTCGGCTTCCACCAGGTCCTGGAAGAAATGGGTACCGAACGAAAGATCCGGAACATAGCCGCCCTTGGCCTGGGCAATCTCCACCAGCATCGATGTGTTGTTGATGTCGGAATAGGTAACATTCACTCCCAGAGTGATGTCCCCCCGGCTACCCCACCTTCCTGGTCCCATGAGAATGAACTGGCGTTTCGGCAACAGCGTGTTGAGCCGACTTACGATACGCCCTACCTCCTTGAGATCGTCCCGGTCGCCGAGGTTGGCGTACCCGTCCGGATCGACGTACACGATGTGGGTTACGTCCGGCACGAAACCGTTGGACACGTTGCGATCGGCGCTGAACAGAATCCGTTCCCGAGGGATGTCCCGCGGAATCGCGGCCGGAGCCTGGTATCTGGAATAGCTTTGCGGCCGGCACTGCAGCAGGTACAGATGTTTTCCGTCGGAAGCGAACTCAAGGTCCACCGGAGTATCGAGCTTTGCCTCCAACAGTTTCAGCATGGTCCGGATTTGTGCGATGAAAGGGGTATCGGAAAGCAGTCCCTCGAAGCTGACGGCGAATTCGCCTTCTGCGAAATCGGTGTTGAATCCGATCGGCTGGCGAACCCCGTCCTCCGTCACTTCCGACACTATCTTGGCGAATATCGGGAACTCATCACCGTGGTCTTTGATCAGTTTCAGGAAATCGACGGTTTCGAACGATCTGGTTTCTAGGTTAATGACGTCCGCATACCGGGGTGAGTAGCGCAGGACCTCGTCGAGGGTGACGTTCACCCGCAGACCCGGCTGCCCGGGCGCGACGAGAATCGGGTAGTCGTCGCCGACACGGTCCACCGCCCGGGTGCCCAGTCCCGGGACCAGTCGCACCAGGCCGTCGTCCTGCTTGATCCTGGAGGACCATCGGAACTCGTTGTTGGACAGAGCCACGCCTGAAAAGGCCGGGAGGTAGTATGGCCCGATTCTGCTGCCCACCACCTCCTGGATCATGATGCCCATTTCTTCGTGCACGTCCAGCAGTCCTCGTTGCGCCCTGTATTCGATCGGGTCCGGGCCGAAGATGGAGGCGTAGACCTCGGCGATGGCGTCCTGCATGGCGGCCAGGCGCTCCTTCTTGGTCCCGATGTTGGCCAGGAAAAGGCTCTTGTACTTTCCGGAGAAGGCTGAGCCTGATTGATCTTCCAGGAGACTGGAACTTCTCACGATAATCGGTACGTCGCTGAACTCGTCCAGTACGGCGGAAAGCCCATTGACGATTTCAGGGGGAAAGCTCGAGTTTTTGAAAACCTGCACCAGGTGCGGATACTCCTGCCGGATCTGATCGATACTGCAGTATTTGCGGTAGTAGACATCCTCCAGGTTGTTGTAGCGGATAAACTGCAGCGTTGCGTCCGAGGCGATATACCAGGTTCTCGGCGTCCGGATGCCCTCCAGGAGCGGTGTGCTGTCGGTTTCGTATTTGATGATGTTTTTGGCCGTAAAAAGACCGGAGCTCTTGCCGCCGAGCCTGCCATGCCCCCGGGCCGGGCTGATGGTGCGCTGCACCAGTTCGTAGAAATCACCGACCCGGACGATATCCTTGGCCTTGTCGAGAAATTGCAGTTTGTCGCTGAAATACCGCCGCAGCAGCGCCACCCGCAACCCGGTCCGGACCGGGAGCGGAAGTTCGTTCTCGTCCAGGTTCAACGAGTGGTAGCGCACAATGGCGTCGCCCAGGTCGGCCAGCGAAGTCTCCAGATTTTCCAACGATTCATAGAGGAATCCTGCCTTGTCTTCACGCATCCAGCCCTGGATGAGGCCGACCAGTTCGTCATCGGTGAGTTCCCGCGCCGCGATATTGAACGCCCGATCAGTCAATGCGGCAATGTCCTGGACGATGGCCCGCGCCAGCGGCTGATTGTCGTCACCGGCCTCCGTTGTATGGGAAGGAGACCCCGGGGTGAACTGTTGCAGAACCTCCTTCGCCTCTTCGATCCCCTGGACGCAGAGGTGGTTGATCAACCTTCGGGTGATTCGCAGCAACAGTCGATGATCCGTATTGCGCAGGAAATCCAGAACAAAAGTCCACTTGCGTGCCTGCTCCGGAAGGCCTCGGTTCATCGCCTCGAGGTCCCTCATGGTCCGCTCGAGTTTCCGCTGCGAAACCCAATGCCCGACCCGCTCGGCGATGGCGCTGATGAGGCGGCGCTCTTCCTTGAGGAACGGGCCCTCATCGGCGGTGGGGTATTGAGCGGTGTAGGAAATCTCCAGTTCGCCGACACGTTCTCCTTCAACGATGATCGGCGTTACCATCTTCCATTGCGATTTCCGGTAACCGGGGGTCTGGTGCTCCTGTCCGGCCAGTTGGATTCGTGCCTGGCATCCATCTGGATATTGCCAACCGTCCGGCAGTGCCGCGAGAAAATCCTGGGCAAGTTTAGCCAGATCTTCCGGATCTCGGTTCAGGATCTCGTCAACTCTGTAAAGGCAGTTCAGTTCTTTGGCGCGCTCATGAAGGGCGACCAGGAGCGATGACGGCTTTGGTCCGATTTTCGCCATGCGCTATTCCTTTTTCTGAATCAGGCCACGGGCGCTCCGGCCGTCTACGCGGATGGCCAGCGCTTCGGGAAGCCGGATGTGCAGGACATGGTCCGTTTCGGCGACGACTTCCTGGGCATTGAGCCACCCCCAGTCGATGCCGGGCGCCATGGCGTGATGGATCATGAAGTATGTTACTCCGAAGCTGGATAGGTTGTGAAAGAAATGCGAGCCTTGGCTCGGCTCCACGCTGAATTCAGCGAGGGTTGCCTCAACGATTCCTCTGGCGCCGGAAATCTGCCCCCATTGTACGGGGATTCCAAGCCATGGGTCACTGCTGCCCCAGCGGCCGAATCCGATGAGCAAGTAGGGTTTTCCAGCATCTATCAGCGCGCGGTTCAGCGTTTCGATTTCGGAGGCGATCTGCCTGCTTGCCGCCCGGTCAAAGCGGTCCGGCGGGATGTACACCACGTCCCGGATCGAGCTATCGGAGCCGTTCCCCATGACCGTGTCCGACGACGCCAGCACTTCGGGACCGGACATGTCGTGGTCTGATATGTCCACCACCTGGTCGGCGATTGCCATGTGCCGGACCTGCAGGAAGCCGAGACGCGCCCGGCGGGGAGTATCCCCCTCTATCGTCACGGCGAATTCGATTTCGACAGGAGCTTTCATTTCGGTTTCAAACGTTTTCATGAGGTGGTGCAGGACCTGGTTCAGCGGCAGCTCGTTGAGCTGAAGGAGGGGGGCGAAGTCAAGCACCCGCGGTCCGGGAAAGCCGGTACCGGGGCTGAGCCGGTCGGAACGTGGATCGTATGTTGACGCCAGGTAACGCAGCGTCCCATCGTAATCGGCTTCCGTCAGGCCGGGCTGAACAAGATACTCTATCTCCGTGGTCGGATCGTACTGCAGTGCCTTGCCCATGTTGACGGCCCAGAATTTCACCTGACTGTTTTTCATGCGGTCGGCCACCGAGGCAAACGGCGGCGGGGCCTTAGGGCGTGCGGGGGAATAGGACCAGCACACCCCGCCGTCCACGATCGACTTTCCCAGCCCCAGGGCCAGGCTCACGATGCCGTCCCGGGGTCGCTGGCCCGTGGTTGGGTAATAGTTGTACGACTTGCAGACGCCGGACAGATGGGGGTAAAAGCGTTGGTCCTGTCTGGCGCCCACGACCTCCTGCAGGATCACAGCCATCTTCTCGGGCTGTCTGCTGCCGGCGATGGTGCGTCCGTAATCCCGGGCAGCCTGGAAATAGGTCGAGGCGTACACGAATTTAATCGCTAAGATCAGCTTGCGGAATCGTTCCCCCGGATCGGGCTGGTTGTTGGGAAGCATCTTGGTGCCGTAGACTCCGGCGAACGGATGGTTGAGGGCATCTTCCAGAAGGCTGGACGACCGCACTGCCAACGGCAAGTGTGTTTCCTCCACGAGGGCGCGCACGTCTCCCACAAACTCGACCGGGAAGTCGGCATTCAGGAACGCGTGGACGATACGATCGTCGCGCTGACAGGCGAGATCGTCAGGGTCCAGCCCGTTCCGCTCCATGAACCGGTCGAACGCTTCTGTTGTCAGTACGGCGGTCCTGGGGATTCCGATCTCAATGGCTGCCTGGGTATCGCCAGCCTCCAGCTTGCCGAGGATCTGCTCGGCTGCATAGAGACCCCGGGCCTTGCCGCCGATCTCTCCGTTGCCGATACGGGACAGCCTGTTTCCGGACCCGAAGAAGGCCCGATCGAACCGGGGCAGGCTGTTTTCAGACCCAGCCACGGTCTTTACATGCTTGGGCAACCCTGCTGATTGCGATGGTGTATGCCGCATCGCGCATGAACAGCTTCCTCTTCCGCGCCAGCTCGCTGACCGCTATGAAGGCGGAAGTCATCTTGACATCCAGCTTGCCCAGCACTTCATCCTTCTCCCAGAAATAGTTCATGTTGCTCTGAACCTGTTCGAAATAGCTGCAGGTCACTCCACCGGCATTGGCCAGAAGGTCCGGAATAACGAATACGCCTCGCTCCTCCAGGACCTGGTCGGCCGCCGGTGTGGTCGGACCGTTGGCCCCTTCGGCTACGATCTTTACGCCTTTGCTGATTTCCGGGGCGTTGTCGCCTGTGATCTGGTTTTCCAGCGCGGCGGGTATCAGGATGTCCACATCCTGTTTCAGCCAACCGTCTCCATCCAGTATCTCATATCCAGCGTCCTGGGCTTTGGCTTTGTCAATTCCGCCGAAGCGGTCGGTGATGGACAGCAACTCCTTGAGGTCGATCCCGGTCTTCTTCAGGAAACTGTAGGAGGTTTGCTCCTGTTGATTCCACGAGGCGACACAGGTGACCTTGCCTCCCAGTTGTTGGTACAGCTCGATGGCGTACCGCGCGACGTTGCCGAACCCCTGCACCGACGCAACCGTATCCGACGCCCTGATCCCGAGGTCTTTCAGTGCCTCGCGGATGGAGAATACAACGCCGTAACCGGTCGCCTCCGTACGCCCGAGAGAACCGCCCATGCCCACCGGTTTACCCGTAATGAATCCGGGCTGTTTTGAGCCGTGGATCATCTCGTATTCATCCAGCATCCACAGCATGTGCTGTGAAGTTGTCATGACATCGGGCGCGGGAATATCCAGCACAGGGCCGACGTTCCGGGCGATCTGGCGCACCCAGCCGCGGCAGATCTGTTCCTGTTCGAACTGACTCAGGTTGTGCGGATCGCAGATGACTCCGCCTTTGGCTCCACCCAGGGGGATGTCCACGATGGCGCATTTCCAGGTCATCCACATCGCCAGGGCGCGTACCGTGTCCAGGGTTTCCATGGGATGGAACCGGATGCCGCCTTTGGATGGTCCGCGAGCGTCGTTATGCTGTACCCGGAAGCCGCGGAAAACCTGTCTGGTGCCGTCATCCATCCGGATCGGAATGGAGAACGAATACTCCCGGATCGGAGTCCGAAGCAGTTCCCTGGTAGTGGCGTCAAGCGCCAGCTGTTCCGCCACTTCGTCGAATTGGGACTGGGCGACTTCGAATGCATTGAACGCCTTGGATTTCGTGGTATTGGTCACGGCCGGTCTCCGTACTCCCAGTGGGAGCTGTCGCTGAAACGATCGCGAACAGGGATCATACTAGGGGATTCGCAGTTGGTCTTCGACTGGATTGAGGACAAGGAAAGCCCATAACCGAACTGTCATGGAGATGGGTCCGGTGAGGACATAAAAGGTGGCAGTTCCGATCAAAACAACGGTAGCGTCCTGTCGTCGCCTACCCAAAGAAAAAGCCGGCGCGGATGCGCCGGCTTCTCCTGGGTCGGGTGCGAGGCTGTCCGCTTACTTCTTGGCGACTGCGGTGGTGGAGTGCTCCAGCATATGGCGGCCGACGTAGCTGGCCACCATCTCCTCCGGCATCTGGCCGAGGGTGATCTTCGTTTTGGTCTTCTTGCCGTCACGGTTGATGGCGTAAGCGACTTCGTTGCCGGGCTTGAACGACATCCAGGATTTTTCCAGCTTCTTCTGGTTCTCTTCGGACTCGTCGGTCAGGCTCAGTCCGTTCATGGCGAGAAGTATGTCGCCTTTCTGGAGGCCGGCCTCCTGGGCCGGGCTGTGCTTGATCACTTTCGTGATGACCAGTTCACCCTCGTCGGTCTTGTCCAGTTCGATGCCGACCCAGCCCTTGCTTGCGAGCTTGGCCGCCATCATGTCCAGGCACTCCTGGGTGCCGGCGGTGCATTTGTGGCCTTCACCGGCGAGTACCGGAGCGGTCAGGGCCACCATGGCCAGTATGGCGAGAATCGCGATCGTCTTTTTCATGGTTCTGCCTCCCGAGTAGTGCGGACGCGCTGGTTTTGTGTACAACGGGATCGTACGCAGGTGGCGTGTAAAACGGTTCAAGGCGGTGTAAAAAGATGTCCCCGATGTATGCAGGACGTAAATCGGTCCTGACAGCGGGCCGGAAACCGGCGCCTGCAGCTCCGTTTATTTTGAAGTTTGAGCTATGTATCCGCCGCTGTGTTAGTCGTCCAGACGGATCGCCTTGCCCATGGAACTGGTGTTGACGTCCAGCTCCGCTTCACCGCGGTAGTACAGGTTCCCCACGCTGGAGATGTCGGCTTCCAAGTATGCGTTCACCAGGACCGTCGCCTTGCCGGCGCTGGACAGGTTCACCGTGGCCCGTTCACTGGCCATTTCCCCTGAGTCGTACTTGCCGGCGCTGGAAACCGAGACGACCTGGTCGATAACGGCGCCAGACCGGATTTGAAGGTTGCCGGCGCTGGACAGGCTGGCCCTCAAGGCGTGGGCGATCAGGGATTCGATCTCCACGCTGCCGGCGCTGCTGATGTTCACCGTAAGGCTGTCCACCTCCATGGGCGGGGCGGTGATACTGCCGGCGCTGCTGGTGGAAAGACTGTCCAGGGCGACGGTGGTGAGCCGGTATACGATCGGCTGCCGTGTTCGTATGTTGGTTCCCGACGGGATCGTTTCGAAGTACAGAATGCCGTTGCGGACCTCGGCGGCCAGGTGGTCCTGGAGGTTGTCCTCGGCTTCCACCGCCAGGCTTTCTTCAGGGCCGAAGGTGATCACCAGGTTGCCCTGGTTGCGGACCTCCACGCCGTGGAATCCGGATACTTCGCGGTCCTGGGTGATTATGTTACCGGAGCCCCGCACGGCCGGACCGCCGTCGTTACAGCCGATACCGGGAAAGGCGCCCATGGATAGCAGCAGGATCGGTGCAAGGATCAGGATGAGTGGTGTTCGGGTACGATGCTGGCCGGTGTTCATGATTCCGCCTCCATGAGTTGTATGCGGTCCGTGCCGCTATTGTCTCACGATTCGGTCTGCAATCCGTCCATCAGGTGCTTCTCCACCTGCTTCTCCAGGCCGTCCCTGGCCGGGCCCAGGATCACCAGGGCGGCGTTTTCGGGGCGGAACAGCTCCCGGCAGACGGTGCGGATCCGGTCCGGGGTCAGGGCCAGAACATCCTCCCGGTCCTTGAGCAGGGAGACCTTCTGTCGGCAAAGGCCGCCCCAGGCCAGGTCGGAGCCGAACTGGCCGGGTGCTCCCGGAGAAAGGTCGATGTCCACCAGCGTGCGGAACAGGACCCGCTCCAGTTCCTCGTCGGTCGGGCCGTTCACCGCCAGGTCCGTCAGGATGGTGAACAGCTCGGGGAAGAAGCGGTCCACATGGTCCGGGTGGATGGTGGCGGTGATGTCCATGGTTCCGGTTGAAAGGAGCAGGGTCGGGTCGGCCTCCACGTCGTAGACCAGCCCCAGGGTTTCCCGCAGGCGGTTGCAAAGCCGGGAGCAGAATCCGTCGGCCAGGATCCGCCCGATGATTTCATATGCCGGCGCGTTGTCCGACCACTCGCCCTCGGTAGTGCAGCTGAGTTGCACTCCGTACTCGTTATCGCTGTTCTCCACCCACTTCAGCGCCGGGCCACGGCCGATGCGGAACGGAGGGAACCGTTCCGGGCTGTCTTCCGCGAACCGGTTGCGGTGTGTGCCGAAAAGCGTTTCCAGTCGGTCCAGGGTCTCGTCGCCCGGGTCGCCGCCGACGGCGCAGATCGCCATGTTGGCCGGGATGTAGTGCCGGTCCCGGAATCGGATCAAGCTGTTCCGTTCCATCGCCAGGAGGGATTCTCGAGTCCCCAGGATCGGCTGGGCCAGAGAGGAATCCGGCCAGACCAAGCCGGCGATGTGCTGTCCGGGATCCAGCCAGTGGCCATGCTCGTTCAGGTCGCCCTCCATCTCCCGGAGGATGACCTTGCGTTCGACGTCCAGGTCGGCCAGGAGGGGATTTTCCAGGAACTCGTGGAACAGCTCCATCGCCTGCACCCGGTTGTGCCGGATGCCGAGATACGAATACTCGGTATGCTCGTGACCGGTGGCTGCGTTCCATTCTCCCCCCAGGGACTCGAACGCTCTGGCCAGGGCGGTGAATTCGGGGAACCGGTTCGAGCCCCGGAACATCATGTGCAGTTCCAGGTAAAACGATTCCCGGTCCGGCGCCGGGACATGGATCGCCCTCATCCCGTTGGCGAGGGTGCGGCCGGTCCAGGAGCGATCAAATCGGAGCAGCCGGGGCGAGGGATCGATTGCGGTGGCTTTCGGTTTCATTCCGGTACCTGATCAAACTGGTGGTCGAACGGCGTTTCCGCCAGTTCCAGCTCGGGATGGTTCTGCTCGTAGTGGCTCAGGGAGTAGATCCGTTCCAGGAGCAGGACCTTGCGCCCCTCCCGGTCGACCACAACCCGGACGTTGGTAGCGTAACGGAATATATCCGGGTCGCAGGTTCCTCGAATCCAGCGCGCCACCGTGTAGGGCATCGGGTCCAGCTGCATCTCCACGTTGTACTCCATCTGCATGCGGAACTTGAGGACGTCGAACTGCAGCGGCCCGATCGCTCCCAGGATCGGGGCGGCGGATCCGGAGTCCGGTTCCTTGAACAGCTGGATCAGTCCTTCCTGGGTCAGTTGGAGCAGTCCCTTCTCAAGGGATTTGCGGCGCAGCACCTCGGCCACCCGAACCCGGACGAAATGTTCCGGGGGAAAGCTGGGGATGCCCTCATAGGCGAAGTCACCCTCGTTGCTCAGCGTGTCGCCGATCCGGAAAATGCCCGGGTCGAACAGTCCGATGACGTCTCCAGGGTAGGCCTCGTCCACGCTGGTGCGGTCCCTGGCCATGAGCAGTGTGGAGTTGGCCAACCGGATCTTCTTGCCAGACGGGACGTGGGTGGTGCTCTCGCCCTTCCGAAAGGTCCCGGAACAAACCCGGACGAAAGCGACCCGGTCACGGTGGTCCGGGTCCATGTTGGCCTGGATCTTGAAAACGAACGCCGAGAACGGATGGGTCACAGGGTCGATAGGGCCCCGGGAGGATTGTCGGGCGTACGGCACCGGCGCGAGCTCGAGAAACGATTCAAGGAACGGCAGGACGCCGAAATTGGTCAGGGCGGATCCGAAGAACATCGGTGTCAGCTTGCCGGCCCGGACCTTCTCAGGGTCCAGGTGTTCACCGGCGCCTTGAAGGAGGTCCAGAGAATCGATGACCTCGTCCGCCAGAGGCCCCAGCGCTGCCCGTACACGGTCGCTGCCCGGGTCCCCGTCGATGATCTCCCGCTCCACCCGGGTCGAACCGTGGTCGCCGCCGTGAAACAGCAGCAGGCGCTTTTTCAACCGGTCGTACACACCTTTGAAGCCGGCGCCGGCGCCTACCGGCCAGTTCACCGGGGTGGCGTGGATCCCCAGTACATCTTCGATCTCGGCCATCAGGTCCAGCGGGTCCCGACCCTGGCGGTCCATCTTGTTTACGAAGGTGAAGATCGGGATACCCCGCATGCGGCAGACATGGAACAGTTTGCGGGTCTGGGGCTCAACCCCTTTGGCGGCGTCGATGAGCATGACCGCCGAATCGGCGGCGGCCAGGGTGCGGTAGGTATCTTCACTGAAATCGTGGTGGCCGGGGGTGTCCAGGATGTTGACCCGGAACCCTTCGTGCTCGAAGGTCATCACCGAGCTGCTCACCGAGATGCCGCGCTGCTTCTCCAATTCCAGCCAGTCGCTGGTGGCGTGGCGGGCGGCCCGCCGGGCGCGCACCGCTCCGGCCTGTCGGATGGCGCCACCGTACAGCAGCAGCTTCTCCGTCAGCGTGGTCTTGCCGGCGTCCGGGTGCGAGATGATGGCGAAGGTCCGCCGTCGCTCGATCTCGAGTCGCAGTTGCTTCGTTTCAGGGCTCATCTATCGTTCCGATCCGGTCAAACCGCCCATCATATGTTATTTCGGGGACAGGCACCAAAACCGGGGTTTCGGGGACAGTGCGGGGCAGGGATGGGTGTCCCTGAAGGCGGGTTAGCGCGCCTGTCCCCGTCGATCGTCGCCGAACAGGCCGATGAACCAGGAGACCACGCTGACTACCAGGGCCCCCAGGATGGCGTAGGGGAATGATGCGACGTGGAATCCGGGGACCACGAATGCCGCCAGGGTGAACGCCAGGCCGTTGACCACCAGGTAGAACAGTCCCAGGGTCAGGCAGGTGATCGGAAGGGTCAGGAAGGTCAGGATCGGCCTGATGACTGCGTTGACGAAGCCAAGTACCAGGGCGGCGATCAGGAGGGTTGTCAGGGAGTCGACCTGGACCCCGGGGACGATTTTGGTCGCCACCGCCAGCCCAACGGCCACTACCACGAAGTGCATGAGAAATCGAGTCATGCCCGCTATTGTACCGGCACTGGAGTCCCCGTGCTAAATTTCACAAGCGATGCATTACGTGGACGTTCATACCCACCTGACCCACGACCGGTTCCGGGACGACCTGGACCAGGTTGTGGCCCGTTCTGTGGAAGCCGGGGTCGCCGCCATGGTGGTCAATGGCCTCGAACCGGTTTCCAACCGCCGGATACTCGATCTGGCCGGGCGGTATCCCCAGATCAAGCCGGCGCTCGGTATTTATCCGGTGAACGCGGTCTGCGACCGGCTGCCTGACGATCTTCCCTTTGAAGTTCCCCGGTTCGATGTGGATGCCGAGATCGCATTCATACGGGAACAGGCCATGGCAGGCAACCTTGCGGCTGTTGGGGAGTGCGGCCTGGACGGCCACTGGGTCAGGGAGTCGACCTTTCCCCGGCAGGAAGAGGTGTTCGAGGCGTTCATCGGGATTGCCATGGAGGCCGACCTGCCCCTGATCATCCATACCCGCCGACTGGAACAACGCTCCGTGGAGATCCTGCGGCACCATCGACCGGTAAAAGTCGATTTTCATTGTTTCGGCGGCAAGACCCGCCTGGCCCGGGAAGTGGCCGAAAAAGACGGTTGGCACTTCTCCATCCCGGCCAACGCCAGGACCAACACAGCTTTCAGCAGGATGCTGCGCACACTTCCGGCGGACCGCATCCTGACCGAGACCGACGCGCCGTACCTGGGGCCTGTGCGAGGCGAACGGAACGAGCCGGCCAATGTGGTCGGCACCATCGCATGCCTGGCCGAGCTGAGAGGCTGGACGGTGGAGCAGGCCAGGGACCAGGTCTGGCGGAACTACCGGGAACTGTTCGACTGATCCGCCAGGGCGAGCACATCCTCGGGTGTGGGGTAGCCGGGCACAAAATTCAACCGATCAAAATACCCGGGCCGACCCTCTGCAGCTTCTCCGGCCAGACGCAGCCCTTCATCCCTGTCCAGGTCTCCGGCCACCAGCACCCACGCCAGCACCGCGGTCATGGGCCGGGAGTTGTCCAGGGCGTAGCCCTTCTCTGCGTAAATCCTCGCCTGGCGCCAGTTGTTCTCTCCGGCGCAGGCCATGGCCAGGGCCCGCCAGGTCTCCCGTGATACCGGCCCGGTTCTCAGACTTTGTTCCAGCCGTTCCCTGGCGACGGCCGGTTTCCCCTGGGCCAGTTCGGCGACGGCCAGGATCACAGTCGGGTCCGGCCCGTCACTGCTGCGACCGTCCAGCGCTTTCAGTCGCCGGATCACCTCCACGTTCTTTCCGGCCCGGAGATCGCTGAGCGCCATCCAGGCTTCTCCCTCCGGGAAGGGGTGCCCGGGGTCCAGCTCCAGCGCCCTTCTCAGGAATTCGGCGGCGCCCTTGTCGTGGCCGGCCGCCATCCAGGACATCCCGGCGTGGACCAGCAGCCGGCGGCGCAGTCGCTCGCTGCGAAATTCCAGGAGGGCGTTTTCAATGATGGCGTGAGCCTCGTCGGCCTGGCCGGCCCGCAGGACGATATCCGCTTCCCAGCGTGCTTTATCCTCGGGATCGGTAATCTGAGAGGTCAGCTTGCGGACCAGCGTCTCCGCGTCGTCCTGCCTGCCGTCAAGCATCGCCAGCCAGCCCCGGCCCAGGAGGGCGGAAGGGATCTCCTTCCCGGTGGCGGCCAGTTCGGCGTACAGGCGACGGGCGTCATCCGGTTCACCGGACTGCACCTCGTTGATGGCCATTTCGGCCAGCAGCATCGGCCGGAAGGTCTCCGACGCCAGGTCCAGTGCTTCCCCGGCCAGTTCCCTTGCCCGGTTGGCGTGTCCGGCGTCTGCAAATACCCCGGCGGCTTCGGCCAGGGCCCGGACCTTGTCATCCCGGGCCAGGTCCTGGCTGGTGAGAAATTCCCTGAATTCGCCCATGACATCGAGGATCGCCGCATCATCACCGGAGAGAACCGCGGAGCGGATCCAGGCCAGGCCGGCGCCGCCGCCGGTCCGGTTCTCCATCGCCCGGGCCTTGGAGAGTCCCAGGATGTCCCGCAACCGGCCGCCGAAAGTATTTAGGTCCACCAGCAGGTTCCAGGCTTCCTCGTGGTCCGGACTCAACTCCAGGGTGCGGCCCACCGCCTCGCGGGCCGCCCGGTAATTGCCTGTATGGATCTGGATGTCGGCGTTGGCCAAAAGCAGGTCGACACGATGGTCGTCGGTCGGCTCGTCCAGACCCTGTTCCAGAGCCTGCAGCGCCTCGTGAATCATATCCTCATGGCTATACGCCCTGGCAACCGTAAGCAGAAGAGCCTGGCGATCGCCGGGATCGCCCAGGGCGGCCAGGGCGTCCGTCGCCACCTCGCGTGCCTGGTCCAGATCGCCGCTTGCGATCAGCATTCCGGTCAGAGCGGCCGGCAGGGCCGGATTGTCCGGGTCCCGCTCCATGTATTTGCGGATCTTGCGAATCCCGGTGTCGTAGTGCCGTGATGTGCTGTAGACATCGATAATGTGGCGGTACCCCAGCCGAAAATTCGGGTCGAGCCGCACCGCAGTCTCGAACGCCTTCAGGGCCCAATCACGGTTCTCCCGGTCCGACGACTGGTGGAAAAGCGCCTCGCCGAGCCCGTACCAGGCTTCCTTCTCCTCCGGGTACCTGGACACCAGGTCCTGGAATCGGGGCACTGCATCGTCATAGCGGTACTCCACCACCGGGATGAATGCGGTCACCAGGTCCCGGTCTTTCTCGGGGAGCCTGATGTCGCTGTCCAGCAGCGCCTGCAGGGCGAGTCCGGCCTCCACACCTGGAAACTCGTTCCCCATCTTGGAAACGCTTCCGCTCCACCACCTGGCGATGGCCAGCTTGTAGATCGCCTGCCCGAACGTCGGGTCGATCTCCACCGCCTTCTCCAGTTCCTGGACCGCTGTCAGGTAACCCATGTTGTTCAGGTGGTCGACGCCGGACAGGTAGTAGCGGTACGCCTCCATCGATTGGGAGGTCATCTCGCCTACAGGAAGATCACCGCCCCGAATGGAAGCCTGGATCACCCCCATGTCGGCACGGATACTTTCGGTGAGGGTGTCCACCATGGCATACAGGTCTTCACCGTCGATCCGTTCCGATTTCAAAACCGTGCCGTCCTCCGGATCGATCAGGTGGCCGGTGATGATCCAGCGATCTCCCAGACGGCTCAGGGAACCGGTGAGCATTGTCCCGGCCCCTGCCAGCTGGGCCACCTGGGCTGCCATCGAAGAATCGATGGTGCGGCTGTCGCTCCGGCCCAGCTGTTTTTGCAGGTCGAACAGCCGCTGGCTGCTGAACACCTTCAAGGAGGTGGAGGCGGACAGGTCGGTGATAATCAGTTCCTGCAGGATCTGTCCAACCCGCTCGGTTTCCTCCGGAGTTGAGAGGTTTTCGAACGGCAGGACCGCCAGGGAATTTTCCACGGTGACCGCCGGCGCCGGCGGCGACGACGACCGACCCAGCAACCAGGGCAGGATCAGGGCGCCGGCCAGGACTACGATCGCCAGAGAGGCCAGCA
>CALZKF010000176.1 GCA_945787955.1 uncultured Acidobacteriota bacterium
TCCGCCTTGCCGGCCTGGACCGTCGCCCGCGACAGCTGGAACTGTTCCCCGAGCCGTCGCCGGACGAGCCGCTGACCGCCGCCCTGGACCGGATCCGGAGCCGCTACGGCGAGGCGGCGGTGTTCCACGGCCTGCAGGTACGGTAGACTTTCTTTGGTGCATTCCGGGAAACCGGATGCCGTCGACGGTTCCTCGGCGTATGTATTCATCTGGGTCTTTTTGCCCGGTGATCGACGTCGGCTGAGTTTTTTTGGGGGGATCCATGCAGTCCATTATCCGGAAGCTCTTTGTCTGGTCTCTGCTCCTGGCTTTCACGGTTGCCGTTCCCGCCCTTGGCGGAGAACGCCTGGAGGTCACCTCGGACGAATCCGGCACAGCCCTGAGCCTGGCCGGCTCGGAGCCGTTCCACCGGACGTCGGGACAGGTCGCCGGCCTGCGGCTGATCGTGGTGCCGGGCACCGGCACCCGGCTGGCGCTCTGGACCGAGACCGATGCTGCCGGGCAGATTGCACCGCACTACGCTATCGGCCGGGCCGGTGAGGAGATCGGTCGGGCAGTGCGCACGTCGTACACGCTGAAGCTGCGCCACGGCGATTTTGACCCTTCCGGCGCGGTTCCCGAGGTCGATGGTCTGTTCTCCGCCGGTGAGGGTGAGAATCTGTATATCGTCCAGTTCGAAACCCAGGCTCTCGAAGAGTATCGGGGCGCCATCCGATTCATGGGCGGAGAGACCCTCGGTTTCATGCCCGGCCACGCCGCCATCGTACGGGTCAGACCGGGAAACCTGGAGCGTGTGCGGCAACTGCCGTTCGTACGCTGGGCCGGTCCGTACCACCCGGCCTACCGCCTGGAGGAGTACCTCCGGGACAACCATTCCAACGCAGCCGAACTGTTTCCTCTGCAGCGCTACAGCATCCTGGTGTTCGAGGAAGGCGAGGCCGGCCTGGACGGGGTGATCCGGAGTCTGGCGGCCCTGGGCGGGGTAGTCCGGCCGGCGCCGGCCGGCAAGTACCTGGCCAACGCCACCCTGACCCCGGCACAACTGTTCCAGGTCGTGCGCTGGGACGAAGTCCAGTTCATCGACCGCTGGTCGCCTCTGGAAAAGGACATGGACATCGTTCGTGAGATCGGCGGCGGGAACTACGTGGAATCGGTCGCCGGCTACACCGGCGCAGGCGTTCGGGGGGAGATGTTCGATACCGGCTTCAACCTGAACCACCCGGACTTCCAGGTCAACCCGCTCATCGAGCACGGCGGGGCGGTGGGGAACGATTCCCACTGCACCGCCTGCGCCGGGATCAACTACGGGACCGGCGCCGGCGACGACCAGGCGCGCGGGAAGATGCCCGACTGCCAGGGCGTCGTGGCCGACTACGGCAACATCGGCCTCACCGGCTCCACCCGGTACACCCATACCGGCGAACTCCGCGAGGCTCCTTACAACGTGGTGTTCCAGACCGCAAGCGTCGGCAGCGCCCGGACTTTCGACTACACCACCATTTCCGCCGACCATGACACCCTGCTGTTCGACTGGGATGTCCTGCACTGCCAGTCCCAGAGCAACTCCGGCAACCAGGACTCCAGGCCCCAGGCCTGGGCCAAGAACGTGCTGTCCGGCGGCGCCTTCAACCATTACAACACGCTGACACGAAGCGACGACTGCTGGTGCGGTACCGCCAGCATCGGCCCGGCCTCCGACGGTCGCATCAAGCCGGACCTGAGCTTCTTCTATGACCAGACCTACACGACCTACACCACCGGATCCGGCTACGGCCAGTTCGGAGGCACCTCCGGCGCCACGCCTTCGATCTGCGGGCACACCGGCCTGTTCTTTCAGATGTGGTCCGACGGCATTTTCGGCAACGAAGTCGATCCCGGCGGCACCGTGTTCGAGAACCGGCCCCACATGACCACAGCCAAGGCGTTCATGATCAACACCGCCGACCAGCACCCGTTCAGCGGCCAGACCCATGACCTGACCCGGGTGCACCAGGGCTGGGGGGTGCCGGATATCCAGAACCTCTACGACATGCGGGAGAACATCTCGTTCATCGACGAGTCGTTCCTGTTGACCAACATGGAAATCGTGGAGTTCAACGCCCTGGTGGACCCGGGGGAGCCGGCGCTGAAGGTGACCATGACCTACGCCGATCCGGCGGGAAACCCGGCGGCCTCCCGGCACCGGGTCAACGACCTGTCCCTGAAGGTGACCTCGCCTTCGGCCACGGTGTATCACGGCAACGTCGGCCTCCTGGACGGCAACTGGTCCACCCCCGGCGGCGTCCCCAACGATTACGACACGGTGGAAAACGTGTTCGTGGAGAACCCGGAAGAGGGTCTGTGGATCATCGAGATCAGCGCCCCGGAGATCAACCAGGACGGCCACGTGGAAACTCCGGAACTGGACGCCGACTTCGCCCTGGTGGTGTCCGGCGCCTTCATGACCAAGTGCACCTCCGACGGCCGGATCTCCTTCAACAGTTCGAAATACGCCTGTGAAGACCAGGCCCGGGTCCGGGTGGTGGACTGTGACCTGAACACCGACGACGGCACCATCCAGACCGTGGAGGTTTCCCTCACTTCCGATTCGGAGCCGACCGGCGAAACCCTGGTGCTCACCGAGACCGACCCGGCGTCAGGCACTTTCCAGGAAGTGATCGCCGTCAGCGAGACCAACGCTTCCGGCGTCCTCCTGGTGGCCGACGGCGACCTGGTGACCGCCGAGTACATCGACGCCGACGACGGTGAGGGCGGGACCAACCTGTCCAAGACCCGCCAGGCCGAGATCGATTGTTCCGAGCCGCTGATTACCGGCGTGGGCGAGAGCGATATCAGCGATACCGCCGCCACCGTCACCTGGACCACCGACGAGCGTGCCAGCAGCGAACTGGTCTGGGGCGGCGTGATCCCGCCGTCCGGCACCTTGTCCAGGTCCGGCAACCGGACCGACCACGCCATCCAGTTGACCGGCCTCACCGCCTGCACCATCTACCACTATGAAGTCCGGTCGGAAGATCCGTACGGCAACCTGGCCGTGGATAACAACGGCGGGGAGTATTACCACTTCGAGACCCTGGGTGATTTCGGTTCCGGGCTGCAGCCCTGCCATGCAGGGCAGGTCGATTTCGACCAGACGGTGGTTTCCTGTTCCGATACCTTGTCGTTCCAGGTGGTCGATCTGGACCTGAACACCGACCCCGAGGCGGTTGAAACCGTCACCCTGTACGTCAGCAGCAGCACCGAGCCCGACGCCGAGCCGGTGCTGGCCACCGAAACCGGCCCCAACACGGCGGTGTTCACCGGCTCGGTCAACACGATCTCCGGCGTCCCGGCGGGCGACGGCCTGTTGCAGACCGGCGACGGGGACCTCCTGACGGTGACGTACCACGACGCCGACGACGGCTTCGGCGCCGCCGCAGTGTCGTTCGCCACCGCCGTGGCCGATTGCGGCGGGCCGGCGATCCAGGACCTGAGGGTCACCGATATCACCGACCAGCGCTTCACCGTTCGCTGGGAGACCGGCGAACCGGCGGACACCTACCTGGAGTGGGGCGCGACACCGGCCCTGGGCACATCCGTTTCCAGTCCGGCACTGACCACAACCCATGCCGTGACGCTGAACCAGTTCGACACATGCGGTCAGGGTTACCTGACAGTCCGGGGGACCGACGTCTACGGCAATACGACCATCGCCGACCTGGGCGGACAGCCGTACGTCACCTCCACCGGCCTGATCCCGGGGCTGTACTGGCGTGAGACCTTTGAAAACGGGGCAGGGAGCTGGACCCTGGACGGGGAATGGGAGATCGGCGCGCCCCAGGGCCTGGGCGGCTCCACCGGCAACGCCGATCCTTCCGGCGCCTGGAACAACGCCGGCATCCTGGGCCACGATCTTTCGGGCCAGGGCAGTTACGCCGGCGACTACGAACCGGGGGTCAACGAGACCGCCAGCACGCCGGTCCTGGATGCATCCACGTGGACCAATACCCGGCTGCTGCTGACCCGGCGGCTGAACGTCCATACCAGCGACACCGCATCGATGTGGCTCTGGACCGATTCCGGAAGGCCGCTGTACCTGAGTGCCGGAACGGTAAACGAATCGAACTACCAGGTGCAGGTCCTGGACATCCCCCAGCAGGCCGACGGCCAGCCGTCTCTCCGGCTGGAGTTCAAGCAGCAGTCCGACGGCGCCACCCAGTACGCCGGCTGGAACGTGGACGACGTTGTTTTCAAGGACGGCAGTCTGCCGGACTACGGCGTCTGCGCCGACTGCTCGGGAGCTCCCTCTTTCGCCGGCGTGGTCACGGCGGTGGACAACAACGCCTGCGGCCTCAACGGTGTGACCGTGTCATGGGACGCGGCGTTTTCGTGGGGCAGCGGCTCCGGCGGCACCTACGCCGTGTACCGCGACACGGTTCCCGGGTTCACGCCGTCACCTGCCAATCTCGTGGCGTCTGGAATCGCCGGACTGTCCTGGGTGGACAACGCCGCTCCTCTCGGGCAGCAGGTGTACTACCTGGTCCGGGCCGAGAGCGATGAGACCTGCGGCACCGGCCCCAACAACGGCGGCGGGACCGATTCCGGTGCCGTTTACATGGCAGCTACCGATACCGACAGCCAGGTGGTACCCGGTGAAGTCCCCGGGGTCGCCGTGGACCTGTCCAACACCGTCCACGTCCGGCTGACCTGGTCCGCGCCGTCCGGCGCAGCAGGCTACCGGGTGTACCGCTCCAGCAGTCCCCAGCCAGGGACGTTCCTGCTCCTGGGGGAGACGGCGGAAACCGACCTGGTCGACACCGGCAGCGGCGCCAACGCCAACCGGTACTACTACAAGGTCGTTGGTGTGAACGCATGCGGGCAGGAGGGAAGCTGAACAGGTTGTCTGGGGCTGCATAAGGTATATACTGGTATATACCATGTTCTTGTTGAGGATTGCTCAAGCCCTGGAAGGCGCCAAGGTGTCGTACGCGCTGGTCGGCGGTTTCGCCGTGGCGCTTCATGGAGCGGTGCGAGGCACCCTGGATGTCGACCTGATCCTGCGCTTTTCCGAGAAGCAGTTCGTCGCCGCCGAGCAGGCGTTGCAGTCCATCGGCCTGAAGCCCCGATTGCCCGTGACCGCTGCGGATGTTTTCCGGTTCCGCGAGGAATACATCAAGAACCGCAACTTGCACGCCTGGTCCTTCGTGAACCCGGATCGCCCTTCAGAGATCGTGGATGTGATCCTGACCGAGAACCTGGCGGATGTGAAGGTTCGTCGAATGAAGGTG
This sequence comes from uncultured Acidobacteriota bacterium, assembly GCA_945787955.1. Taxonomy (GTDB): domain Bacteria; phylum Acidobacteriota; class Polarisedimenticolia; order Polarisedimenticolales; family Polarisedimenticolaceae; genus Polarisedimenticola. The sequence goes on from CALZKF010000176.1 coordinate 5,268, forward strand.
CGGGGTCAGGCCGTTCGGGTCGTTTCCGTGGTCGATCTGATCCGGATGAAGGAAGCGAGTGCAAGACCCCAGGATCTGGAGGACGCCAAGGCGTTGAGGGATCTCTCGTGAGACCGGTCCAGTACTTCTCCAAGGCGTATCTGAAACAGACCCGGCGCATGAGCCCGGAAGAGATCCTCCAGTTCCTGGAAGATTTTCGCCTCATGCAGGAAAAACCTGCGGCCAGCAAACTGATCAGCCTTAAAGTGCCGGAGCCGCTTTTGTCTGCATTCCGCTTCAAATGCAGCGAACGGGGGGTAAAATACCAGACCCGGATCAAGGAACTGATGACTGCCTGGGTCCAGGGCAACGACACCAATCAAAAGGAGTGATCCCTTGAAAAGAAACACGCTGTTACTTACCGTGATTTTACTGGCCGTTCTGCTGGTCGGCTGCCAGGGAGGCGAACCGGCGGCTGAGCTGGAAGCTGCCGCAACCGAATCTGCCGCCGAAGCCGTGGAAGCGGTGCAGGCTGCCGTTGCCGAAGGCGGCACCCTTTATCTCTGCGGCTGCGAAGGGGAGTGCGATTGCGCCCCGGCGTCGCTGGAAGGCGGCACCTGCGGTTGCGGCGAGGATCTGGTGGCCCACAACATCCTCAAGCTGGAAGAGGGCGTCGCCCAGCTCTGCGGCTGTCCCGGCGGATGCGCCTGCGGCGCCGTCAACGAGTCGGACGACACCAAGTGCAGTTGCGGCACGGACCTGGTGGCGGTGGACCTGGCCGACACCGGACTGCTCTGATCTGAGGCCCCTGTTCGCGTTTCTGCGTGGATAGGGGCTTTTTGTTGTTCTTGATTTTCGTCTTACTTTCGTGTATTTTGGAAACGGCACCACAAAAAGCGAAAATCATGAAAGATCCAGGACGGTTCGTTCACCTTCACGTCCATTCCCATTTCTCCTTTTGCCGGGGGGTGGACGGGCTCCGGGAACTGTGCCGGGCGGCCCGGGCGCGAGGCATGGACTCCCTGGCGGTTACCGACACCAACGGCCTGTACGGCCTGATCTGGTTCCTGCAGTTCGCCCGGGAAGAGGGGGTCCGCCCCATCGTCGGCGCGGAAACGGTCTGGGGCGGAGAGCAGGCGGTGGTCCTGGTCCGGAACGGGGAAGGGTACTCCGGCCTGTGCCGCCTGCTTTCGAACCTGCACCAGGCGGCCGGACCGACCGTCGGCTCCGAGGGGTACAGGGCAGGCTCCATGGCGCCGTTCGACCTGGGCCGGGCGCTGATCGATCTTCCTGCCGGGGTGGTGATCCTGACCGGCTCCACCCGGCTGCTGGAACGGTTGGCGATCAGGCGGGGCACACAGCATCTGTACGGCGAACTCCGCCCCGACCTGGCGCCGACGGAGCGCAGCCGGCTGAAGCGG
>CALZKF010000177.1 GCA_945787955.1 uncultured Acidobacteriota bacterium
TCCCCGGTTGCCGGTGATCACCCCCAGTTCAAAGTCCACCGGGCCGAGCCGGACCGGCACCGAGCCTGCCTCCGCTGCGAGCTGCTGGCCGGCAGGACCGGTGATCCACCGGTAGAGCGGCAGGTTTTTCAGCCGCGCGGCGGCGGCGCTGCCACGGTTCGGCGGGCTGAGCATCACCACCCGGCCCAGTTTCTCCGGCCTGTGCAGTGCGACCAGGCAACGCAGCACGATGCCGCCCAGGGAGTGGGTCAGGAAGTGCAGCCTGCCGTCCCCGGGATCCGGCAGCCGGGAGGAGACATGTTCCGCCAGTTCCTCGATCGGTTTCTTGAGAGACGGATAACCGATGCAGGCGGTTTCGAAACCGGCCCGCCGCATCCGTCGCGCCGCCCAGCCCATGGAGAGCCAGGTCCGCCCCAGCCCGTGGAGCAGGATGACGGTGTCCCGGGCCACGTCAGTGACCCGGGTTGACCACGATGCGCGGCAGGGTCGGGTTCACCCGGGTGACGACCTCGTACGCAATGGTGCCGCACCAGCCGGCCAACTGTCCGGCGCTGATCTGCTCGTCATGCTGTGCGCCCAGGAGCACCGCCTCGTCTTCCAGGGCGGCGCCGGGGATATCGGTGACGTCCACCATGGTCATGTTCATGCAGACCCGGCCCCGCACCGGCGCCCGCCTGCCCCGGACCAGCACATGGCCGGTACCGGAGAGCCGCCGGTCGTAACCTTCGTTGTAACCGACCGGCAGCACGGCGATCTTCGACTCCCGTGTGGTGCGGTAGGTACAGCCGTACCCGATGTAGGACCCTTCCTCCACAGAACGGACCTGGGCGATGCGGCTCTTCCAGGTCATCACCGGCCTGAGGTCCGGCAGGTCTCCCCCTTCTTCCCGGCAGGAAACCAGGGTCTCCCGGGACGGCCACAAGCCGTACAGTGCGATCCCGATCCGGACCAGATCCATATGGGTTTCCTTCAGCAGCAGGGTCGCCGCCGAACAGGCGGTATGGCAGACCGGCACCGGCTTGCCTAACCAACCTTCCACCGCTTTCCGGGCGGCGCCGAAGGTGGCGATCTGGGCCATGGCGAAGGAGTGGTCGGTGGTGTCTTCGATATTGGCGTAATGGGTCGACAGCCCTTCCAGCTCCAGGCCGGGGGAAGCTTTGATCTTCAAAACGAAAGGCTGCAGCTCCCGAAGAGGCACACCCTGGCGGTGGGTGCCGGTCTCAACCTTGAGGTGGACCTTCAGGGTTCGGGCCTGCCGGACGACCTCCCCGGCCAGACGGTCCAGGGTCTCGAGACTGGTCACCACCGGCTGGATGTCCAGAGATACCAGCTCCGGCAGGTCGGCCTGCTCCACGTACCCCATGACCACGATCGGCAGTTCCACTCCGGCCTGGCGCAGCGCCGCCGCCTCTCCCAGGGAGTTGACGCACAGCCGGTCCGCCATGTCCTGGCACAGGCCGGTGACGGTCATCATGCCGTGACCGTAGGCGTTGGATTTCACCACCGGGGCCAGTTCCACCTTGTCGCCGACCTTTTCACGGAACAGCTCCAGGTTGTTCCTGAGGGCGGTGGCGTCGATTTCAACCCAGCTCAGCATGCCGACAGTATAAAGGGGACATTCCGCTTTTTGCTTCATTACTTACAGCAAAAGTATTGGAGCAAAAAGCGGAATGTCCCCATAATAGGAGCATGGCAAAAACAAGTGAATTCATCGACGCAAAAAGTCTGGACTGGCGGGAGACACCGAGCCGGGGCGTGCACTGGAAGAAACTGTCCTACGATCGGGAAACCGGCCGCTCCGCCGTGCTGATCAAGTTCGAGCCGGGAGCGGCCTACGCCGCCCACCGGCATCCGGCAGGCGAGGAGTACTACGTGCTGGAAGGCTCCCTGGAAGACGGCGGCCGGACCTACGGCGCCGGCACTTACGTGTACCACCCGCCAGGATCGGCCCACAGCCCGTCCTCGAAAAAGGGCTGCGTTCTGTTCATCAGCCTTCCGGGGCCGATCGAACCGCTGAGCTGACACACCGGTGGCCGCCGGCCGGACACGGATCGCCCTGGCTATAGCCGCCCTGACCCTGATCTGGGGCACCACCTGGGCCGCCATCGCCATCGGTCTCAAGGGCATCCCGCCGTTCACCGGCGTGGCGGCCCGATTCGCCATCGCATTCCTGTTCCTGCTGGCCCTGATCCGCCACCGCAGGATCGCCCTGGGCCGGCAGCCCCACGAGGTCAAACTGTGGTTCCTCAACGGCCTCCTGGCGTTCTGCCTGACCTACGGGGCGGTGTACTGGGCGGAGCAGCACATCAGTTCCGGGCTGGCCGCTGTGCTGTTCGCCACCTTCCCCTTGTTCGTCGCCATCCTGGCCCACTTCCTGTTGCCGGGAGAACCGCTGACGTTATGGAAACTGGCCGGCACGGTCCTCGGGTTCGCCGGGGTGGCGGTGATCTTCTCCGAGGACCTCACCCTGATCGGCGGCGAGCAGGCGTACCTGGCCGCCGGCCTTGCATTGCTGGCGCCACCGGCATGCGCCGTAACCAGCGTGGCGATCAAGCGCTGGGGGAAGACGATCCACCCGCTGTCGAACTCAGGCATTCCGATGGGGATCACCGCCGGGGTGATGGGCGCCGCCGCCCTGGCGTTCGAATCGGACCGTACCATCCAGATCAACGCCGTCTCTGTATCCGCCCTGCTGTACCTGGCGATATTCGGCACGGCGGTGACGTTCAGCCTGTACTACTGGCTGCTGCGGCAGGTCACAGCCACCGGGCTGTCCCTGATCGCCTACATGACCCCGGTGGTGGCGGTGTTCGTGGGAACCGTGTTCATGGACGAAACCATGACCGGGAGGATCCTGGCGGGCACCGTTCTGGTCGTGCTGGGCGTCGCCCTGGCCTCCTGGGCCGGCCGCACCCGGAAGTCGCCGGCGCCGGCGACCTAGTTACTGAAATTCAGTGCCGGGCCGAGCTTGGACGCCAGCCGGTCCTGGATCCAGTGCGCGTCCCACCATTCCTTGGGATCCACCGGCAGGCCCTGCAGCATCATGGTGAAGTGCAGGTGATCGCCGCCGGCCAGGCCGGTCTCACCGGTGGTGCCGATGGTGTCGCCCCGGCCTACTTCCTGGCCCTCGGTCACGGCGATGGACGCCAGGTGGCCGTACAGGCTCATCAACCCGTAGCCGTGGTCGATGACCACCACATTGCCGTAGATCCCCAGGTAGTGGGCCATGAGCACCACCCCGTGATTGGCTGCCGGGATCGGCGCATTCCGCACAGAAGCCAGGTCGTACCCGAGATGGTCCTGGTGGTCCACCGCCTGTCCTTCATAGGTGTAGGTCCGCCGGTCGGCGAAGGCGGATCGGGCGGCGGCGTTGGGCAGGCTGAGAAAGCGCTGGTTCCACAGGAACTCCGGTTTGGACGCGGCTACAAGCCGGTTGAGGGTGGCTGTGTTTTTCGCCCTGAGATCGCCGTTGATCGCCAGGTAGTTTTTCAGGAGATCGCCCTGGTCCTCCATCTCCGGCGTATTGGCCAGGATCGCAGGGACCACCTTCTCCATGAAACCGTCGGAGATCCGGATGGTGTCGGTCTTGGGCGGTTTGCGGGTGAACTGGTCAATGATCCTCGTCTCGGACCGGTTGCCGACCAGGTCCTCGGCGAACAGCCGCACGCCGGTGGCGTCGTCCATGTCGTACGGTACGGCAAACAGGGCGAAGCGGTCCCGCTCGCCGCCGCCGGGCAACGGGTAACCGGGAAAAAAGTACTCCCCGGCCTGAACCCCGTCCTTCACCGAGCGCTCCCCTACGGTGTAGACCACGACCTCGCATCCGCCCTGGTTCACATAGGTCCTGGACGATGTCCGCCCCAGAGGCGGCGGCACCAGGTATACCGGCAGGGTGACGCCTTCCTCCGCAGGACCGGGCCTCCGCAACAGGCCGGCGGCGGTCTCCACCGTCACACGGATAGTCGCCTCCCCTTCCTTGAGGGTCTTGATCTCATCCCGGCCTACGTTGAGGGTCCACTCCGCCAGCCCGTTGACTTTGCCCCACAACCTGTGCGGAGGGCGGGGGGTCGACTCCAGGGAGGCCAGCATGGTGCTCACCCCGCCCTGCACCAGCTCGATGTTCACATCCCCGAAACCCCGGGAGGTCTGCTGCACCACGATCTCCACCTTGGTCGCCCGGCCGATGGCCGGCAGTTCCGGCGTGATGGTGATGACCGCCGGAGCCCCGGCCCGGAACAGGACCATCCAGCCGTAGATCAAAAGAAGCGGTACCCCGACCACGAGGAACCGGAACATCCATTTTCTGCCGCCTTGACGTGCCATGCGTCGGTTTTCTCCCTTGAGTGCTGCGGTCGGTAACGGTCAATCGAGAAGGATGCGGCTCATCATCGGAACGTAGAACCGCCAGTAAAACGACGCTTCCGACGGGTACAGCCGCACTCTCTCGAACGACCGCTTGAACCTGGTGTACCCGGCCAGGGGAACCTGGATCTGGGGCATCGGGTTGTCGGCGAAATCGCCTGCGAAATAGTACGCCACCCCGCCACCGGGGGCCATCCTGCGAACCACGGCAGGGAAGGTCATGGGCAAACCCCGCGCCAGCAGGCGGTTCTGCCCTTCCTGGGTCAGGTTCCAGCGGAAAGTGGCCAGCACTTTGACGTCGTCCGACGGCTCCACGATGCTGAACCAGAACGCATAGCTGACACCGTCCCGGGCTTCGTTGAGCACCGGATCCACCGGCTGCTCCCGCATGAGCACAAGACCGTCCCGCTTGGACTCCTCGCCGACCCGCAGCACTTCCACGTGGGCGTCGTCCTGCAACAGCACGTAGCCGGCCCCTTCGAACTCCCAGGGCCGGTCCGATTCCAGCTCATAGTTCTCCACCAGCCATCGGGGAACCTCATCCTCATCTTCAAGACGGGGGAAGTACCGGCCGACCCAGCGCGTCCAGCGCACACCGAGGGCCTGCTCCATGGTCTCCCGAGCCGCTGTCCCGGTTGGGCTGGCCAGGGTGTTGAACTCCACCACCAGCTTCTTCCCGGCGTGGAGGGCGGCGACGGCGGCATCGGCTTCGGACTGCTCCAGCCCGCCATAGATCTTCCGGCTGCGCTCGAGAGCCGCCTTCATCCTGGACCCGGACTTGAGATCGTCCTCGTACACACCGTAGGTATCGGCGATGTACACCAGGTCGGCGCCGAGCGCATCGGACAGGGCCAGATCCCGGGTGGCGGCCGGCCGGTCTCCGGGCTCCAGTCCCGGGAAGGCGCCGAGATAGTCCTTGCGGCTGTTGTACGACTCCCCGGCCCGGTTCCGGATCTTGAGGTGTTTCATGAGCCAGAACAGCGAGCGGTGCTCCACCCAGGTACGGTACGGAACGGTCTTGTTCAGGACCACCACCTTCATCTCGGTAGCGGGACGGGAGAGATAACAACCCCAGGGCAGCAGGAACAGGACGGCCACAAGCAACATCGGCCAGGTCCATCGCAACGTTTTCAACATCGGGTCAATATACCAACACAACCTTACCGGGTGGCCAGCCGGAAGCCCCATATGCAAAGCAGGATGGCGACGACTCCGGCAAGCCATGAGATCGCGACGGGCGCCGACCAGGGACCGATCTGGAACGCCCAGCCGTTGATGGCCCGCATCAGGTGCATGACCCCGACGAGTCCGAAGATGATGGCGGACAGGATCAGGTACGGCTTGTGGTTCATGAGGCGCCCTCCTTGTGGCAGGTTCTTAGGACGCCTGATTGTATCCCGCCGGCCGCTATCCGGGGATCCAGATCTTCTTGCTCTCGATGATTTCGCACCGGCTGGAGATGTGGATCGGTTCGGTGGATTTCGCGAAGAAAGTCAGTCCTTTGTAGGAGGTCAGGTACTTGTGCGACTGTCCGAACATCCACTCGACAGACACCACCACCAGCGGATCGTCCTGTTTTTCCAGGATGCGCTGGAAATCCGACGCTTCCACCCGGACGATCGCTCCAGATGCTTTGATCGCATTGGCAATCGCCGCCGCTGCACCAGCTCCTCCTGCCATGGTGAGCCTCCTTTTTATGTCTTCCACCAACTGCTACCCGCAATGACCACCAGTATTCTAACCGATAGGAAACCCCTGGAATTGCCCAAAGACAACCACCCACCCTTGCGCTTGCACACCGGACCGTTGAAGATAAACAGTAGAAATCCGGACCAAGGAGCACAGGTCATGGCAGTCAGCGCAGCCAAAGCGTTCGGCCAGTACCTGCGGACCCTCCGCAGCCGCGCAGGACTGTCGCTTCAGGAAGTCGAAGACCTGGCCCGGAACACCCCTGGACCGATATCAAAAAATTACCTCTCCCGCTGCGAGAACGGCCAGCTCGGCCTTGCACTCGCCAAGATGACCATCCTCTGCAAAATCTACAGCGTCCCATCCGACGTCGTCCTGGAACGAATGGAACTCGACCTGGAACTGGAACAGATCGGCGGCCCAGATACGGAGAATATGAGTTATGAGGAGCTGATTGAGCTTGGGGTAAAGTCGATCGAAGATGGGGATTACTGGCCTGGTTATGCGTGTTTTCGGGAGGCGACACAATTCGCCGGCGAGGCGCTACTCTCAGACTCATACAAGGACCACCGAGAGCAATCT
>CALZKF010000178.1 GCA_945787955.1 uncultured Acidobacteriota bacterium
CCGGTGATCCGGTTGGCGGTGAGCGGCACATAGGCCAACCGGACGCCGGCATGGAGGGTGAAGTAATCCACACCCTGCTCGGCCTGCTCGATAAGGGTGTCCCGGAACAGCTCCCAGCTCAGGTCTTCCGCTTTGCCGCCGACCTTCTCCAGGGCCTGGTAGATCGGCACGGTGCCGATCGGCACCGGCGAGTTCCGGATGATCCACTCCCGGGTCTCATGGATATTCTCCCCGGTGGAGAGATCCATGACGGTGTCCCCGCCCCAGCGGGTGGACCACACCATTTTCTCCACTTCCTCCGGGATCGACGAGGTCACGGCGGAGTTGCCGATGTTGGAGTTGATCTTGACCAGGAATTCCCGGCCGATGATCATCGGTTCCAGTTCCGGGTGGTTGATGTTGGCCGGGATGATCGCCCGCCCCCGGGCGACCTCGCTGCGGACCTTCTCGGGAGAGCAGCTTTCCCGCAGGGCGATGAACTCCATTTCAGCGGTGATCTCGCCCCGGCGGGCGTAATGCATCTGGGTCACGGTTTCGCCGGGACCGGCTCTCCTCGGCTTGCGGGCGTCCGGGAACCGGATCGGATCCAGGGCAGGATCCTTGGCCCTGCTGTTGACGAATTCGGAAGCCGGACCGTCCAGGATGACGGTATCGCCTCGTCCGGCGATCCAATCGGCCCTGAGCGTCGGCAGTCCTTTCCGGATATCCAGTTCCTGTGCCGGGTCGGTGTACGGTCCGCTGGTGTCATAGAGCCGGACCGGTGGCTCGGGAGAAGTCAGGGCGATTTCCCGCATCGGCACCTGGATGCCGTACTTTTCGCCACGAATATAGACCTTTTTCCCCGATACCGGGGTCCTTGGTATCTGATTCATCCGGTTCTCCTTGCCTGTGTCGGTCGGTACAGGCGCCGGCACTAGTGTAGCCCCGGTTCCGGGGTACGTCGACGGCCTCAAAATGGTGAACGCTGCCCTACCGTGTCACCTGAATCCACCCAAAGTGCCAACGGTTGTCCAAGCATTATTCCAGGTCGGATCGAGCGTCGGGATAAGCGTGATTTGGCTAGATATGCTGACGTTTTTGAACGAATTCGTAAGCTCGACGCTGGTCTCTCCAAGCTGTTGTCCTGGGATCACTTGCGGTATTGAGGTTAATGAAATATTTATATTTTTCAAATCTAATATTCAAAAAGAACTATTGGCATATGCATTGCTCTATAGGAGTGCGAAACCAAACATAACAAACCCTGCCGGACGCAGGACGCTCAATAAGGTGGAAGTCATGTGTAAATTCAAGAGCCTCAGCAACAACGCACGGAGCGCGGCGATCCTGGCTTGTATCATTCTTATGACGGTTTCCGTCGTCAGTGCGGCGGATATGCAACTCACCGTCCAGGTCACCGAGCCGTTCGAGGTCAACGGCGTGATCCACCCGGCAGGCACCCTGCAGGTCAAGACGGTTCGGGACTACACCCCGACCCAGACCATCAACGAGCTGTGGCTGGCCGGTGAATGCCTGGGCTACGTCATCGCCTACAGGGCTGAGGCCGAGGCGCCCTACCCGGTCCGGACCGACACCATGTTCTTCAGCCGCTCGACTGAGGGCCATCTGGTTCTGGCAGGATACGTTCTCCGCGGCAACGACTCCAACGACCTCTTCCGCTACCAAGACAATGTCCAAGCCCCCGGCTTGATCGACCCCGAACCGGTTTTCATCGCAGGTGTCCTTCGCTAAGGTCACCCTTCCCCTTCTGCTTTAGCCGGTCCAGGTTACCCCCCCTGGGCCGGCATTTTTTTTATTTTATGGGGACATTCCGCTTTTACAGCCAGTCAGCGATGAGCCGGGAGACCTTCGGGTGGATCAGGTAGCCGGCGGAGGAGTGCGGGTTGGACGCCCCGATGCGAACGGTCAGGTTGTAGATCCGGTGGTCCTTGATGGAACGGATCGGCAGATCATACTTCAGCATCTTCCTGTAATCATTGGAGACCCGTTGATCGTGGGAGATGTAGTCATCTTCGGCGGAGACATTCTCCCAGCGCAACAGGTTGGCCGGGTAGCGCCGGGGACCGCTGGAGCGCGCCCCCTTCAGGTTGTCCTTGACCGTCTCGTCCCCCAGGGGGCAGCCGATGGTCAGGAACAGGTCGACCCGGCCATCCCGAAGGCCCCGGTACTCACCGGCGTATGAAATTTTCCACATCGTGTCCCAGGCGATCATGGCCCCCAGGCTGTGGGCGACAATCATGATCCGATCCCCGGAGGTCATCGCCCGGCGAAGTTCCTCGGTGAAGCGCCAGCGAACATCCGAACCGAACGAAGAGTCCGGGTTCCAGTACTCCAGCATGTCCGGCGCCACCATGCCGATCGCCCGCTCCGACAGGCCGAACCAGTTCAGCGGACCGGCGGCGACGTCGGCGAAAAATTCCCTCAAAGACTCCTTGCCGGGCAGCCGGTTGTACCTGGCCCGGGTGAACTGACGGTCGCCGTAAGCTTTCAAAGCCGCCAGCGCGGCCCGCCGGTCGGCCACGTCCGCAGCCTGGCGGTACCTTTTGCCTTTTGATCTCAGGAACCGGCCGGAGATATCGCCGTAATAGACGAACTCCTTCCTGGCGGCGTCGAACCGGGCCAGCCGGTCCGGCCGGGACCGTTCCAGGCCATGGCGCACAGCCGAGATCCACAACCGCTTCAGGATCGGCCGCTCCGGCTTGAAGCTGCGGCCGTGGATGAACAGGATTCGGTTGCCCATGACGGTCCTCCCTTTCCGTTGTCCCAATCGTACCGTATCCTGCTCTCCATGAAACGGTTCACCGACGCCAATCGCACGCTCTGGGACGCTCGGGTGGAAGCTCATGTCCGTTCGGAATTCTACGACGTCGAGTCTTTCAAAGCCGGGGCGGCTGCCCTCAAGCCGCTGGAAACGGAAGAACTGGGGGACGTAAACGGCAAGAGCCTGCTGCACCTGCAGTGCCACTTCGGACAGGACAGTCTGGACTGGGCCCGCAGAGGCGCCAGGGTCACCGGTGTCGATTTCTCCTCCAAAGCGATAGCAGCCGCCCGCTCCCTGGCGGCGGAGATCGATCTGCCGGCCACCTTCGTGGAATCGGATATCGCCGCGCTGCCGGACAACCTCGACGGCGCCTTCGATATCGTGTTCACCTCCTACGGCGTGGTGATGTGGCTTGCGGACATCCGGCGCTGGGCCGAGGTCATCCACCATTTCCTGAAACCGGGCGGCACGTTCTACATCGCCGAGTTCCACCCGGTGTCCTGGATCTTCGACGAACAGGCCGAACGGCTGGAGGTGAAGTACCCGTATTTCAATTCCGGTGAACCGCTGTCCCTGCCGGCTACCGGCTCGTACGCCGACCCGGACGGCAACAGCGGCACCTTCACCGAGTACTCCTGGTGCCACAGTCTGGCCGACATCGTCACCGCCCTGATCGATGCCGGCCTGAAACTGGAATTCGTCCACGAGTTTCCCTACGCCAGCTACCCCCAGTTCCCGGACCTGATGGAACGACAGGAAAACGGCACCTACCGCCTGAAGGACGGTGACGGCTCGGTGCCGCTGATGTTCAGCATCCGGGCGAAGAAATAGCGCCTATGGCCCCAGCACCTCCGTCCTGATCCGACTCCTGGCATCCCCTTCAGTATCCCCATCGCAATTTTCGTAAGCGGCGAGACTCCAGGTTTCGGTCGTACTGTCGTATTCACTCCACCCGACGTCGCAGTCGTCATCAACCCAGGAAATCCAGAAATGTCCCGACTCCACATGCATGCGGATATTGATGTCGCCTGAGAAGGTTGTGGTGCCGAGGAGGATGACCGGGTTGGGATCATCATAAACTCCACGAACCGTTATCCCGACGCCTCCCAGACCGTCGTCCGCCTCGAAGGCGACCCAGGTCTCGGACCGATCGTGAACGATCTCCGGGTTGCGGCTGTCGGTCCCGGTTTCCGATACCCTGACCTCATCTTCCCAGGATGAAGTGGACTGGGACCTCTTACGGAGCCAGACCTCGTCGGTGGCGCCGTCACGCCACCAGACCACGAAGGTGTCGCCATCGGTCGCGTTGGTGAGTCGCGCGCCAAGATCATCGGCGGCATTGGTCGACACTATCTGGATGACAACCGGCTCTCCGGTGTCCGGATCCGCGATGTGCCGGATGTTGTAATTACCGGCCTGAAGCACCGTATCGGAAATCTCAATGACACCACTGACCGGGTTGATGGTGGAATCCGGCGGATCGTTCGCCCAGGCCGGAGTCAGGGCAATGAGGCAGATCCAGACTGCAAAGAACCGTTTCCCAAAGGATTTGATTTTGAATCGCATGACTTTTCTCCCAATTTGGAACGGAAGATATTTCCATTCCTAGAGAAAAGTTTATGTTTATTGTAATATTTAATATAGAGCGCAGTAACATTTACTGCGGTAAAAGGCACAACGCTGCGGAGAAAGGTTCAGCTGGAGGGCCGGCCTCTTCTTCGCTTCGGCACCGCCTCCTCGGCAAGAATGGATCGCATGTCCCGAGCCTGTTCGGTAGTGGAATCGATGAACTCGAGGAAATACCTTGCCGACTGGAATTCGAACTTGGCCCGGTCCTGATCGCCGTTCGCTTCATACGCTTTCCAAAGATGGTAATGGGTATGGAACTGGATCAGCTTGCATTCGAGTCGTACAGCTTCAGCCAGCGCTTCACGCAGTTCTTCGATGCCGTCCTCGTACGAACCGGACATCGCCAGCAATCTCCCATATTCCATCCTGGCGGAGGTTCCGACCGGTCCGAGTTCGTGTTCCTCCCCCATGCGAATCACCTTCCGTGCCGTTCGCATCGCCGCGTCCAGATCACCGAGGGCCGCCTGGGCGTCAATTTTAACGATCAAGACTCTGGCTTCACCCTGGACGTTCTGCACCTTGCGGTACAGCTTCAGGGCTTCATCCACCGCTTCCAGGGCGACTGCCGGTTGACCCTGCATCAGCAGCAGTTTGGCCTCCTGATGACGGACCTGGGCCCGTGTCTCAAAATCGCCCTTATCAATATGGCAAGCCGCCTGCCGTACCGTCGCCAGGCCCATTTCCGCAGAACCCAGTGAATTCCAAACCACCGAAGCCTGGATCAACACCGTCGCCATGAGTGACTGGTCCACCGGTTCCAGCAACAGGTCATCCAGCAGCTGTTTGGCCAGTTTCAGCTTGCCGACGTCACGCGCCGCGGTGGCAAAGGCGAGGCAGGCTTTCTGCTTCATGAGCAGGGACTTTTTATCTGTCGGTTTCTGGATCCGGATGGCCAGGAGATGAGCCAGACCTTCTCCCAGCTCGCCGCGGCGCCAATGGGAGACGCCGTCCTTGAGCAACGCTTCCAGACTCTTGCCCTCCGGCTCCTCTACCGCCAGCTGTTCCAGTTCAACCAGGTCCGACACGAGATGAGCGGGCAGGTCGTAAAGGCCGAGCAGGAGGTGCAGCCGACGAATGCCGGGATCGAGCTTGCCCTGTTCGATCCGTACCAGTGTCGAAACCGGTAACGGCTCGCCTGTTTCCTGCATTTTCTCCGATACTTCCCGCAGGGTTAGACGAAGCTCTTTTCTCCGGCTGCGAAGAAGTGCTCCGACTTTGGTCGAAGGCCGTAATGCTGCGCTCCCCATGATTTTGCCGCTCCATTTTTACAAATCGCCAATTCCAAGCCCTACAAATGTACCACTATGTGGACCTGCATCAACCAGGTTCGGAAATATGGCGGATAGACAATCAGCAACAGCCTGAGACCGTTACCGCTGCAGTGGCCCACCCATCCCGCCAAATTTCATTGCTATTTGGCATTAGTTTACTGCGAATACCACGAACTACAACAACCTGGTCGCCCACCGTGGCCTTTTGAACGGGTAATTTCTATAATCCGACATCTAAAGAAAGGTCAGGATCTGTGAGCGAAACAACACCGTCGGCAAAAGGTCTGGGCTTCTTCGAGCGCTACCTCACCCTGTGGGTGTTCCTGTGCATCGTCATCGGCTGCGTCATGGGGGCCCAGGTGCCGGAGGTGGCGAAATACCTGGACAGCCTGACCCTGAACGTCGGCGACGCCCCGGTGGTGTCGATCCCTATCGCAATCTGCCTGTTCTTCATGATGTACCCGATCATGGTGAAGATCGACTTCACCGAGGTGCTGCGGGCCGGGAAGAACGTCAAGCCGGTAGGTCTGACCCTGGTGGTGAACTGGTTGATCAAGCCGTTCACCATGTACGGTATCGCCCTGCTGTTCCTGGGGTACCTGTTCCACGGACTGATCGGGCCCGAGGCCACCGACCTGGTGAAGCTGCCCCTGGGTGTGGACCTGCTCCCTGGCGCCGAGTACGGCTCCGGCACGGTGGTCCTCCAGGACGGTATCCGGATGCTGGAAGTACCGTTGTGGCGATCGTATCTCGCCGGCTGCATCCTTCTCGGCATCGCCCCGTGCACGGCGATGGTCCTGGTCTGGGGATTCCTGGCCAAAGGGAATGACGGCCACACCCTGGTGATGGTGGCGATCAACTCCCTGGTGATGCTGCTGCTGTACGGCCCGCTGG
>CALZKF010000179.1 GCA_945787955.1 uncultured Acidobacteriota bacterium
ATCAGCGCCGGGAGACCCAGACCCTGGTCCGGACGGCGGCGGATTATTCCGGCGTCCCGGAACGGATGCTGCAACTGCCGGGCCTGATCCTGTCCGACGTGGCCCGGGACGGCCGGTTCGGCCTGACGGTGGACGGCGACCTGTTGACCCTGGCGCCGGGAGCAGAGGAGCCGGAACCGTTCCTGGCCACCGAAGCCAATGAGGCCGGCCTGCGATTCTCACCGGACGGGAAGTACGTGACCTACGTCACCGACGAGACCGGGCGGTAGGAAGTTTATGTGGCCGAGTTCCCCGGGCCAGGGGGGAAGTGGCAGATCTCCAACGACGGCGGCAGGCAACCGGTCTGGAGCAGAGACGGCAGCGAGATCTTCTTCCGCTCCCGGCGGCGGATGCTGGCGGTGCCGGTGGAAACCGAGCCGACCTTCGAGGCCGGCGGGCAGCAGGAGCTGTTCCTCGGCCCGTACGAAGGGGTGCTGGGGCAGCAGGGCGTTCCCAACTACGACGTGGCCGGCGATCGCCAGAGCTTCATCATGCTGGCCAGCCCGGAGCTGCAGGAGAGCCAGGCAAGGGTCGGGTTGTTGTTGAGGCGGTAAAAGACGAAAAGGTGCCTGACCCTTTTTTATATGCCATATTACATGTAATTCTGCATCTTACTTGTAGAATTACACCATATGTTCCATACTATTCGATATGTATGAGCGGATACTCGATCTGAAAGAACTGCTGCGCCATCGGTCCATCTTCCTCTTCGGCGCCCGGCAAACCGGCAAGAGCACCTTACTGCATCACCTGTTCCCCGACGCCATCTTCTTCGACCTCCTTGAGGCCGACACGTTTCGCGAACTGAGCGCCCGACCCGAATACATGCGGCAAACCGTGCCGCCGGGAACGGAACTCGTCATCATCGACGAGATCCAGAAGCTGCCTCGCCTGCTGGATGAAGTCCACTTGATGATCGAGCGCAATCGGGATCTGCGGTTCGTCCTGACCGGCAGCAGCGCGTGCAAGCTGAAGCGCGGTGGCGCCAACCTTCTGGCAGGCCGGGCATGGGTGGCACACTTTCATCCATTGGTGTCACCGGAGATCGGGCCTGGCCGGCTCCTGCAGCGGATCAATCGAGGGTCCCTTCCGGCTGTCCTTGACTCGGAGCTTCCTCATGAGGATCTGAAGGCCTACGTAGGGACCTATCTCCAGGAGGAGATCCGGGCCGAGGGGTTGACCCGGTCGGTGGAGAACTTCTCACGCTTTTTGGAGGTTGCCGGAACCTGCAACGGTGAGCAGATCAACTACACAGCGGTAGGCAGTGATGCCGGAGTGCCGCCACGCACCGTGCGTGAGTTCTTCCGGATCCTGGAAGATACACTGATCGGGTATCAGTTGCCCGCATATCGGAAGACCGTCAAGCGCAAACCGGTCGCTACATCCAAGTTCTTCTTCTTCGATGTGGGCGTCGCCAATACTTTATTGAAACGTTCGGAGGTCGTGCCGGGATCCGAGACGTTCGGCCGGGCGTTGGAGCATTTGATCTTTCTGGAACTGCGTGCTCGACTGGACTACCGTCGCATCGATGAACCGCTGACCTACTGGCGCAGCCGGTCCCGCCTGGAGGTGGACTTCCTGATCGGGGACCGGATCGCCATCGAGGTCAAAGCGAAGCCTCGGGTGGTTCGTCGTGACCTGAGCGGACTGCGCGCCCTGTCCGAAGAACTCTCTTTGGAGAGGAAGATCGTCGTTTCCGCTGAGCCGCGGCGACGGATCGATGAGGGTATCGAGATTCTCCCGGTCCGGCAGTTCCTGGAGGAGTTGTGGGCCGGAAGCATTATCTGAATCCTGCCGAAAAGGTGCCTGACCCCTTTTCTACTTCCTCGGCAGGAACCAGTGGATGTAACCGCATCCGTCACAGACGTAGCATTGGGCCGTCGCATTGGCCCAGTCGAAGTTGAAGAAAGTAGCGACGGCGGTATTGAGCTGGGCCTCCTGCTTCCAGAACCGATCGTGTTTACAGATCTCACAATGGAGATTCCTCCCTGCGACCACTACCGCTTCCGATTCTTTCTTGCCGAACAGCGCCATGGCACATCTCCCTTTCCCGAGTTGTTGTTCAGTGCTGGTTACCGTAGATACCATCTTTATTCAAGGGAACAGTCAGTTCTACCCCCGCGGATGAACCCGGGCATGTGAGACGAGGCGTCCCTCGCGCCGGGGAAACCCTGGTCTGTGTGATCCGTACGTCATGATACTTTCCATCGATCAGGAGGATCCGAATGCGATACATACTCTGGGGTTTCACGATGATAGCGCTGCTCCTGCCAGGCGCAGTCGGAGCGCAAGACAATGCCGTCGATCCCATGACCATACCGGCCGTCAAAACGTTTCTGGCAGGTGGATTCGGCGAGCGTCACGACAAAGCACCCAAGGATGTCGAGCAGTTCGGGCGCCTGGTCGGTCTCTGGCAGGTCGAAACCGAGATGGCGGCTCAAGACGGCAGCTGGGTCAAGAGCGCGCCGGGGATCTGGGCCTGGAAATACACCATCGGGGGTTTTGCCGTCAGCGACCTGTTTTACCAGGGCGCCGACAACCTGCCGCGCTACATGGCGAATCTCGGTCGCGACTACCTGCTCACGGCCAACCGGGTTTACGCCGTCGCCGACAAGAAATGGCAGGTCGCGTGGATGGCGAACGGCGCGGGCAAGGTGATGGGCGCCGATTACGGGACCTTCACCGCGTCGCTGCAAGACGGCGAGATCGTGATGGAGTCGCCACCCGGCGGGTTCGGACTGCAACGGGTCGTGTTCTACGAGATCAGTGACGACGCTTTCCGCTGGAGGAGCGAATACTCGCCGGACAACGGCGATTCCTGGAAGACCGTGATGCGGATGCACGCGAAGCGCCACTCCCGCTGAGCGGTAAAGGGGTCGGATCTATGGATCTGAACCCTTTTTAAACGGGGACAGGCAGAGCTTCATCATGCTGGCCAGCCCGGAGCTGCAGGAGAGCCAGGCAAGGGTCGGGTTGTTGTTGAGGCGGTAGGCAGCGGGGACAGTCCCCTTTGGGGACAGTCCCCTGCCCGCACCATGTTGACTGCCATTTCCTGGCAGCCTATTCTTATCCAACCTTTCCGGTCCCCTCCAATCGCCTCCCACAAGTGAATTGCCGCAACTCTTGTTATCACCTTGCGGTTATATCACTTTGAGGCTATATTTATGTCATGGGAGGTCGAGTACTCAGACGAATTCGGAGAATGGTGGGATGGTCTGGATGAGTCCACACAGGATGCAATCGCCATGGTCGTTCACAATCTCCAACGTCTCGGACCGGCATTGCCGCACCCCTACAGTTCGGCGATCACCAGTTCCAGGCACAGCCACATGAGAGAGCTGAGAATCCAGCACCGGGGTAAGCCGTACAGGGTGTTCTATGCCTTCGATCCCCGGCGGACAGCGATCCTTCTCATAGGCGGTGCCAAATTCAGGGAAACCAGGTTCTATCGCGAGATGGTTCCAGAAGCAGACGCCATCTACGATCAACACCTCGCACAACTCGAGAACGAGGACTCGGATAATGGCTAAACAATGGAAAGACCTGATCGACCGTTTACCGAAGAAGCGTCGGGAGCGGATCCGGCGTGGGGCCGACAACATGCTCCGGGAGATCACGCTGCAGGAATTACGGAAGGTGTTCGAACTGACCCAGCAGGACATGGCCGCTGCTCTGGATGTCAATCAGGCCGCCATCTCCAAAATGGAGGGCCAGTCGGACATGCATATCAGCACCCTGCGAAAACTGCTGGAAACCATGGGGGCAAAACTCAAGCTCGTCGCCCAGTTCTCTGATGGCGAAGTGATTATCGAAATGCCGGGCGAAAGGCGAAAAGGTGCCTGACCCCTTTTCTACTTCCTCGGCAGGAACCAGTGGATGTAACCGCATCCGTCACAGACGTAACAGTTGGCCGTCTTGTTCGCCCAGTCGAAGTTGAAGAAGGTAGCCACGGCGGTGTTGAGCTGGGCCTCCTGTTTCCAGAAGCGGTCGTGTTTGCAGATCTCACAGTGCAGGCTCCGCCCTGCGACCACTACCGGTTCCGACTCTTTCTTGCCGAACAGCGCCATGGCACTCTCCCTCTCTCGGTTGGTTGTTCAATGCATATTACCCGTGTAGGTGGAGTTTATTCGGAAGATACGGGGACAGTCCCCTGCGGGGACAGTCCCCGATAAGGTACAATCCGCCGCATATCCAAGAGGGAGAATGCCATGAAACAGTTCATCCGACTGGTATTGATCGGTGCCCTGCTGCTTCTGGCCGGTTGCCAGGCCTACGAACATCACGAAGCTCCCGCCGGCCTGACCGAAGCCGACCATGCCGCCATCGAGGCGACGGTGCAGACGTTTGTTGCCGGCGTGCTGGCAGGGGACGCGGCGATGGTCGCAGCCACCTACACCGAAGACGCGGTGCTGATGCCGCCGGGCCATCCCACCGTGGAAGGCCGCGCGGCGATCGAGGAGTACTTTGCAAGCTGGCCGCCGGTGAGCGAACTCGACTGCCGGATCATCGAGGTCAGCGGGTCAGGCGACACCGCCTACGTCGTCGGCAGGTACACCATGACGGTCCCGATGGAAGAAGGCGATCCGATGATGGACGAAGGCAAGTTCTTCGATGTCCGGAAGAAGACGGCCGACGGCTCGTGGCTGTTCCACCGGGACATGTTCAACAGCGACATGGCGGTGCACTAGTTTCGGGGAGGCGAAAAGGTGCCTGACCCCTTTTCTTAATCCTATGGACCGCCTGCGGCGTTGATCGTCACCCGGGTACTGTCCTCATCCTGCGCCGGGCAGTTCCAGTATCCGGTATCCGGGTTGATGGTGCCGTCGCCGTTGTCGGATACGGTCAGGGTGGCGACGTATTCACCAGGGGCACGGTATACGCACACCGCCAGCCCTGGGAGCCCCAACGGTTGCGGCATGAGACCGTTACCACAATTCCACCGCCAGGAATCAATCTGTCCATCGAGGTCGTATGAATTCCTCCCGTCGAGGACGACTGTGACCAAGGTTCCGCTCATCGTTGCCACCACATCCGGACCGGCGTTCGCCACAGGCGGTTCGTTGGGGCACTGAATGCGATAGGACGGGATAATCGCCAGGGAGCCGGGATGGAACATCGTAAGGGGAACGGGTGGCTCATCGGGATCGCACAGTCTTCCGGCCTCGGGCTTGTCGCTGACCCTCAGGGAAACGTGGAGCTGCTGTTCTTCGTCATAGGTTCGGAACAGGACCGATGCCGTGTTGCCCTGTACCAGTTCGTCATTGGAACCGATGGACGAGTTGATCTCCCAGCGAAAACAGGTGATCGGACTGTCGGGATCATACGAGCCTGAACCGTCGAACAGAACCGGTCGCCCTATCTGCCCGCGGCCCGGCGGCACAGCTTCCAGAACCGCTACCGGCGGCTCTCCGGTAGAGAGGAACGGGAATGAAGGGATCTCCAGAGCGACCAGCGCCGGCAGTATGGTATCCCCGGTTGTGACACCGATGCGCAGGAAGTAGGTACCGTCGTTCCAACCGTCTCCCGAGGGAACCAACCAAAGAGAATAGGTTCCACCATCACGATGTTCGAAACAGGACGGACAGTCCAGCAGCATGACCCCGCTGTCCTCCTGAGGTCCGAACTGGGTCTGGATGGAAAACGACCCGGCTTGCAGGTCATCCACCGGGAGCAGCGTGGTCATCTGGATAACCACTCGTACCGGGTTGGCATTCGTCGCCGCTGCAGACTCTTTGGAATATTCTTCGCACGGCGCTGCCCCGAAGGCACAAGCATTGATATCCGCTTCCACCGTGATCAGACCGGTTCTGCCCGGGTCCAGGTAAACCGGGGTTTGTGCGATAGCCGGCATCGCCATAACTGCCAGTGTTAACAGGACTATTGCACTTCGAATCATGATCGGCCTCCTTGGGCTGGATGGAAGTTGCTGCCAGTATAGCGATAGAGTCTGACGCAGTTCAAAACTAGATCTGTCCTCGTTTTAGGGCACAATCCGCCCCATTTCCCTTGAGCCCAACTCCAACCTCCGGTCGATGCCGGGCCGCTCATCAGGAGGCGCTTTGGAAACTGCTGGAGCGAGGTGATCTGCAACTGGTTGCGCTGGATGAAGCCCTGCTGAAACGCACCCAGGCGCTGATGGGGAAATACCGGGACACGCCAATGGACCTGGCGGCCGCATCGCTGGTAGCGGCGGCCGAAGCGCCGGATACGTCGCGGGTCTTCACCCTGGATAGTGATTTCGAAATCTACCGCTGGAAAGGGAGGCGGAAGTTCAAGGTCGTTCCCGGGCCGCCATAATCACTCCGTGCCCTCCTTTAAAGTCTCAATGTACTTCCCGTAGTGCCAGGTACGGTCGCGCTTGCGGCCGGTAATCTCTTTCAGGATGCGCGCGTTGGAGGACAGCCCCCCATTACCCCAAATGAGGCAGAAACCGGGACGGTCCCCTTTTTTAATGTACAATCCG
>CALZKF010000180.1 GCA_945787955.1 uncultured Acidobacteriota bacterium
ATGCCAGGCCCTGGATGTAGACCGCATCCTCGGTACAGTCGCGCACATGGTTGTCGATGAAATCGACATGATCCACGCCTGCGAGATAGATGCAGTAATCTGACGAGCCGCCGACGTGGACCTGTTCGATGCGCAACCGGGGGTTGCCGGTTGCTGAATTGTAGAAGATCCCAAAGGCTCCACCCTGCAGCACACCGTCATGGATCGTAATGTCGGTGTGACCGGCAAGAACAATAATCACGGCTGATCCGGCGTCGGCTGTGGCAAGGGAATGGCCTCCCAGGTTCAGATCGACTCCATCCGCATCGATGGTCAGCACGTTGCCGGCGAGAGCCGTCAGATCCCTTGTCACCCGGTAATCCCCTGGCTGGGTGATGGTTCCCGGGATGTGTATGTAGCGCCGGCCCTCGTCCGCAACGGCGAAGGATGCGGCTAGAATTAGTAGTGCTGTCGGTACAATCGGTTTCATGTCCGGTCCTTTCCACATGTCACCGGTACAGACGGTCCACCAGCCCCGGTTGCACGGAAAAATCGCGGAACAGTGTTAATCTTGAAAAGAGTCGTAATTTTTCCGTTACCGCACCTTGCGGGTAACGTCTGTGATGGAGGGACGCGCCTGTGGCTGGTGCGGCTCCGACGGAAACCGAAGCCCGGTTGCTGAATGCGTTTCGCGAACAGCGCACCCGGCTTTGGGGGTACATCATGCGGAGTCTCGGAAATGCGGAGACAGCGGAAGACCTGCTTCAGGAGACCTTTCTGCGATTCTGGGACCACCGCGACAAGATCGAGGGCGAAACGGATGCCGGGGCGGCTCGACGCTTCCTGTGGCGGATCGCACGCAACCTGGTCATCGATGAAATCAGGACGCGTGTCAGGGCCAGGGTGCATGATTCCCAAGCCGTCAGTCCCGACGAGTCGCCCTCTCCGAATCCGGGACCTGCCGCCGATATGGAGCACGCCGACTGTATCCGGACCGTCCGCGAGACGGTGGAACGCCTGCCTAACCGCAGAGCCCGGCGATGCCTGCAGCTCTGGATGAAAGGACACACCATGGATGGGATCGCGAAGGAGGCCGGCATCGCCGTCGCCCAGGTGCGGGGGTTGCTGCAGCGCGGCAAGGCCGAAGTGATCCAGAGGGCAGGCGACCGGCTCGCGCCGCCGCCGAAGGAGGACAAGCGATGAACCAGTCCCGGGAAGACCGGCTTGCTTCGGAAGTAGCATCCCGGCTTGCAGGATGCCCCGATGCGGAAACCCTGGCAACCTTCCAGGAGGGCCGACTCGATGCTGCCGGACATCGCGGAATCGAGGGGCACGTCAAGAGCTGCACTCCATGTCGCCAGGCGGTGGCGTTTCTGGAACAGTCCGGTGCGATCGAGGAGTTCCCTCAGCCGCTCCCTTCGGAGGTCGAACGGCGATCGGACCAACTGCTGCAGGGGATCGGATCTTCGTCAACCCGGCGGCCGTCGCCGTGGCCCATGATGCTGCAAATTGCAGCCGGACTGACGCTGGTGGCCGCCCTGGCGGTAGGAGGCTTCAGCCTGCTTGGGCCAGGCCGGTCTCCATCCGATCTCGGTTCTCTCCGGGGCGACGAGCCGCTTAGTCTGCTATTTCCAAGCGGGATCACCGCCGAGACGCCGACGGAGCTGCGCTGGGTCGCACATCCGGATGCGACGCGGTACCGGATCGAAATTCTGAATGAGAACCTGGAAGAGATCTGGTCGGGACAAACCTCCGGGGCCGAAACGGTTCTTGTTGTTGACAGTACCGGTTTGGACCTTTTAATCCCCGGCCGCATGTACATTTGGCGGGTGGTGGCCCAGGACGAGTTCGGCGCCACCGTCGGCGCCTCTCCGGCGGCACAGTTCGAGATCAGTCCTCCCTGATCGCTGTCGAGTTGTGGCGCAGCCGCCGCCCCAGAAACCATAGCAGGGACGCCAGTATCAGCAGGCCGCCGAACAGCAGAATCCGGTCGGTCCGCGACCAGGACGGCCCGGGCAGATCGATCGCCCGGTCCCCGATACCGGCGAGCACGAACGGGGACCATACCGATGGATGGGTAAGATCGCCCCGTCCGGAATCGATCAGGTCGAGCTTGGCGGCTCTAAGGGCCGCGCCGACAGCGAGCCCTTCCGAGAGGCGGCGGTAGAAGCGGTCCATGAACACGGCCGCGGCGCCGTCCCGGACTTCCCACAGGCTCATGACGACGGTGGGGGCGCCGGCCTGGAACAGGGCATGGGGGAGCCCGATCAGCCCTTCCCCACCCAGGAACCGGCCACTGGTGCTGCAGCCGGACAGGACCACGAGATCGGCTGTGAGGTTCAAACCGATGACCTCCCTGGCCTGCAGGAGGCCGTCATCCCCCGAGGCCATAGAAGGCGTCAGCAGGATCCCCGAGCGGCCGATCGATTGGGCGTCCAGAAAACCGTGGGTTGCGAAGTGCACGACCCGCGCTCCTGCCTGCAGCGCCTGGCGTGCGGCGCCCTCAGTCGCCCCGGAGCCCAGGATCGCCTGCGATCTTCCGCCGGCCCGGCGAACGGCGATCCTGGCTTCCTGCCGGCTGAACGGAAGGTCCGGCAAGGAAACCGGGATGATCCCTTCCGCCTTCAGGGGATCAGCCAGCACCACCAGCGGCGGTCCGGTAACCGTTCCCTGTTCCCGGGCCTGCAATTCCAGGAAAACCGCCAGGGACGGGACGGTGGAGACCTGAAAAAGTTCGACCACATAACGCCCATCCGGTGTAACCAGCGCCTCGAACGGCAGTTCGTGCAGCGACAGATCCGGACAGATCACCAGGCTGTCGGCTGCCTCCAGCATCGGCTCAAGCGGGGACAGAAGCGATCGGTATAATCGTGCGCCTGCCAGGCGGACAATCTCCCGGTTATCGGCCTCAGCGGTGTTTTGCCTGCGAAGGAGAGACCGGAACAGGTTTACGTCCTGATCTATCTTCGCGCCGGTCGTCTCCAGCGGTATGACCTGGACGTTGTCGCGCCTGATCGCCAGCACGAAAGAACTCTTGGCCCCCAATAGATATTCCAGCAGCACCATGCCTGGAGGGATTGCGGATTGCAGGTCGCTGACATCCGGTTGTCTCCGGCCCAGCAGGGATCGGATCGGTGTGCCGTGCGATAGTTCGGCCAGCCGTTCCTCCAAAAGACGGATCTGTTCAAGGTGATCCGCGTTGTCTCGCTCCGATCGTGGGCTCACCTGCAATTGCAATTGCGCCATCTCTTTCAAAAGCATCCCGCGGCTTTCCGATCCAGGAGCCTCCTGTGGACCGTCATTTCGGGTCATGGCCTCCAGCAGGTTCCAGGACCGGAAGCGGTCCGATGCCGCGAGTACGTCGTCCAGGAAAGCGGTCCCGGTCTGGTCCGCGTTCAGAGCCACGATGACGCGCACCAGGTTCGAATAGAGCCCGGTCTGGTCGGCGAGGAGGGTCGCCCGCAGCTCCGGACGGTCGGTGGATTCCCGGATTGCCCAGGCTGCCGACTCGGCCGAGCTCAGGAGAGCCAGTGCGCCTTCCAGATCGCCGGCGGACTCGTGTACCAGGCCACAGGCCCATCGATTCAGGAAGGTGGTACGGGAATCGGCACTTGCATCGTCCAGGGCCAGCCTGCAGGTTTCAAGCGCTTCGGTGTCCTTGTTCTGCAACGAAAAAGCTTTTGCCTTCAACCGGTGCACTCTCGCGGCGAGCCTGTTCGCTCCGTAATCGGCCAGAATCCGTTCCGTCGCAGCGATCAACCGCTCCGCCTCTTCGATCCCACCGAGGAATAGCGCAGCCTCCGACACGTTGAGCATCCGGCTGACGTCGTTTGGGTCTGTTGTTTCGGCAAGCCGCCCGGCTTCGGCCAGAATCGCGTCTCGGTGTTCTTGGAGCATCCCGAATCGCCAGCCGATCAGGGCCAGGTTGGTCAGGGCGACTTGACGTGCAGACTCCGCACCAGCCTCCTCCGCCAGGGCCAGGGCACGGCGGTAATTGGCGCCGGCCCGATCCATACGGGACAACTGGTAATAGATGTTTCCGATTTCCAGAACTGTGTCCGCCTGTGGCCCGACCAGGCCGAGCTCCTGGAACAGTTCGTTGGCACGGCGGAAATCGTCCAGGGCGCCGTCCAGATCGTCCTGCAACTGGCGAATCCGGCCCCGGACGTCCAATGCCCAGGCGGTCGGCTCCAGGTCCCGGGGGCCGACGATTTCCAGCGCGCCCCGTACCATTTCCGTTGCTTTGGATAGATCGCCGCGGGCAATTTCCAGCATCGCCCTCTGGCTGAGAACGGTGGAACGCCAGAACGGGAAACCGAACCGGTCGGCGATCTCCTGTGCTTCGTCCAGGAGGGCTGCCGCATCGTCCGATCGGCCGAGCTGTCTCAACGCCGCACCGGCGGCGTTCAGGGAGAGCATGAGGTTGAAGCGGTCACCGAGCCTGCGGGCGATTGCCGCCGATTGCTCGATCTGATGCAGCCCGGCGGCAAGATCGCCACTGTGGGCGGCAGCCTCGCCAAGGCAGCGCAGCACGATCAGCTCGGCAGCCGGTGAGTTGGATCGCCTTGCAAGGTCCAGTGCGGTTACACCGACCGTTTCCGCCTCACCGTACCGCCCGGCGCTGCGGAGGGCGCTGGTGAGGTTTACGTACGCTTTCGAAGCGTCGAATTCGCCCTGCAGTCGGTCGGCCAGATCCACCGCCGCCCTGCCGTGTTCCAGGGCGGCCGGGATATCCATCAGCGGGTTGATGGAGACTGCGGAGGCGCCGATCCGCACCCACAGCATTTCCCTTGAAGCGCGCGGATCGTCCACCGAGTCGATCAAATCGATCCACAGCTTTCGCGCTTCCGTCGCCTTCCATTGGTTATGCAGCGCCAGGCTTTCGTAGTACCCGCTGCAGGCTGTGACACGGGGCAGGTCTCCATCGCCCAGCAGCCTGCGCGTTTTCTGTAGTTCTGCATCGACTTTTTCGAAATCGCGAACCTGGATCGCGTTACCGGCCAGGCGGCAATAGGCCCTGCCCTCGACCGACGGCGCGCCGGTGGTTGCCGCCATCTCGATTGCCGCGCCCAGTTTCTCGGGATCGTTTCCGGCAGCAAGAAGCAGCGCCCTTGCGAGGACAGGGGAGGCGCCGGCCGGTGTCAGAAGCTTGACCGCTTCCGCCGCATCCGCCTCGACTTTCGGAAACAGCTGGCCGCCCTGGTCGAACATCTCGGCGCGGACGAGGAGAGCACGGGCGATGCAGTCGGTGTCGGCTGCTTCACGGCACTGTTCGAGTATTTGCGTCAGCTCAACAGGGTCGGCCAGAACAGGGTTCTTTTCCAGTTCAGCAAGACGGCCGGGTGCGCTTGCGCCGGAAAAGGTGCTGAACACCATGGCGAGGACGATTGCAGGGTAGAATCGCATGAAGCCTCATTGCCGGGTTCAAGCCGTCGGTCCGATCCTTTGCACCGATTCCGGGGCTAAGGTGTCCAGGTGGACATCGACCTGTGGGAAGGCGATGGTGATGTTCGCTTCCTTGAGCGCCCACCAGATCGTATCGTGGAGATCCGACGACCGCCTCATGCTGGACCAGGGATCCTCGATCCAGACCGATGCGGAGAAGATCACCGCCGAATCACCGAACTCCCGCATCAACACTGACGGTTTCACTTTGTCGGATTTAGACTCCCACCAGCACCCGGACCCGGTGCAGGTTGTCCCGCAAGGTGTAGTTTTTTACAGTGTCCTTGACCAGGACCGAGTTCGGCACGATCAGGTCTTCGTCGGCGAATGTCCGAACCACGGTGGAGCGGATCCCCATCTCCACCACCCGGACCATTTGGTCGTTGATCTGCAGGATGTCCCCCGGCTTGATGGTCCGCTCCAGCAGGAGGATCAGCCCGGAGAAGAAGTTCTCCGATATGGTCTGCAGGGCGAAACCGATCCCCACCGCCACCAGGGCACCGGCTGCGAACAGGGCGGTCATGTCGATGCCGGCGATCTGCAGCGCGATGCTGACGCCGATGGCCAGAACCAGGTAGTGCAGCAGCCGGGACGCGGCCGCCACCGATCCCTGGCGGCGGGCGTCGTCGGAACGGAGCATGATCTTCATGGACCGCTGCAGCAGACGGGACACGACATAGGAAGCGATCAACACCAGGATGACCAGGACGATGGTGGACAGGGTTACCGTGGTACCGCCGAGTTCAAACAGCCGGCCGTATGGTCGGGTAGGCGAAGTCGATGTCCGGGCAGGCGCCGAACTCGTTCAGCACATCCTCCCAGATCGTCTCGGCGGTGCTGCGGCGCTGCCGGGGATCGCACAGGTACCGCATGGTCAGCAGCACGCCGCAATCGGCCACGCTGGTCCAGACCTTGGGACCGAGGTTGGCGTACATGATCATCTGGTGCCGGGCGGCCCGGGCGATCGCCAGCTCGGCGTGACGGCTGGTTTCCTCACCATGACGTTCCCCGATGACGGCCAGGATCCGTTTCGCTTTCTTCCAGTTGCTTTCGAAGGTGACCATGATCGGCAGTTCGTTCCAGATGAAGTTGAATCCGGAGGTGTAGTTGGCGATGGTGCTGGTGAACACCAGGCTGTTGGGGACATGGACTACCCGGCCGGTGCTCTGGTCCGAAGCGACCCAGTTGCCGATCTCAAGCATGGAGAACCGGAACAGGCGCTGATCGATGATGTCGCCGGCATGCTCCCCGATGGAGATGCGGTCCCCGACTTCGAACGGCCTCCTGGCCAGGATGTAGAACCAGCCGGCGATGCTGGCCAGCATGTCCTTGAGGGCGATGGCCAGGCCGGCGGAGACCAGTCCCAGGTAGGTGCTGACGTTGCTGAAGCCGGTGAACCAGATCGAGGCCACGATAAAGAGCGCCAGAACAGTGACGGTATAGGTGGCGATCTTGCCGGTGCGGTAGCGGGCCTTGATGTCCGAGATCCGCTTGTGGGCGATCCAGGCGGTGATGGAACGCAGCAGGGCCAGAACGATGATCACCACCGCCGACAGGATCAGCTTGTCCAGGATCTCGGGGGGGATGCCTGTTTCGCCGCCCAACCATGTTTGCAGCCTGGAAATCGTTCTCTCCTTTTCCGATGGCGGAAGAATAACAGATGGCGGCTCCGCCGTTTCCAAGATTTCACATGGAAAAGCGGATGCCGGGCTCTTGCGCAGCTCCCCGGCAGTCGTAACATGGTTTCGGAGGAGAGGCGGTCTGCCTCCCCCGTTGGGCGAACCGAGGTATGAAAGCATGAAAATCCTGAATGTTCGGGGAGCAGCAGCTCTTTCGATTCTGCTGCTCTCTCCTGTTGCCGGACCTGCGGTACAGGCCGAAGCGACTCCGCAGCGGCCGAGTCTGAGCTACAGCACCGCCACCGTCGAGGACGGCGCCTGGGAGTTGGAGGCCGGAGGCCTGTTGACCGACGGCGGCTCCGCCGTGCCGCTGTTCCTGAAGTATGGCTGGACCGACCGGTTGGAGCTGGAGTTCGGCCTGGATATGATCCGGACCGCGGACCGGCCGGGTCGAATCGCCAGTGGTGTGGGCGATCTGGCGGCGGGGATGCGGTTCAGGTTCCCCGGCGGCGACCGCAAGTTCACTACCGCCCTGGGTGGCTGGCTCAAAGTGCCGACGGCGCCGGACCGGGTCGGCAGCGGGGAGGTCGATGCGACTATCGCCGGTATCCTGTCCGCGCCAATGGGTAACATGAGTCTGGACGCCAATCTGGTGGTTTCCGCCCTGGGCCGGGACGGCGGCTCTCTGGGACAGGTGCAGGGAATCTTGACACTGGGCTTCCCCTTGACGGGAGGCTGGTCCGGTTTTATAGAAACAGCATTCCAGCGCACGGCTGGACAGGGCGACGGAGGGTTCTTCGACGCCGGTCTGTCGTTTCGCGCCTCGCCCCGGGCGACGATCGATTTCGCCGTTGGTGGAGGGTGGTCCGATGGCTATCCGGACTGGAGCGTAACCGCAGGGTGGACCATCACCCTGCAGAACGGGAAGGAAAACGGAACATGAAATATAGAGTGGCGGTACTGATTTTGATAACGGCGATGATTGCCGGGCCGGCGCAGGCCGGCCTGTTCAAGGATACGGTCGACCTGGCCGATCTTGGGCAGGTCGATGCGGCGGCGCTGCAGTCCCTGCAGGAGACCGAGTTCGGCGTCTTCCTGGCCCAGGTCCGGTTGAACGCAGCCAAGGCGGCGGAGCGCCGGGCCGGGGGCGGCGTCAAAACGGCGAAGCGGGTCCTGGACGCCGAAGAGCTGGATCTCAAGGCGGCCACCGCCGAGATCAAGGCGGCGGAAGCGAATCAGGATACCCAGCGACGGGAAGCGGCCGCCGCGGTGCTGACCGGAGCCCAGGAAGACCTGCGGACCGCAAAGCTGCTGATCGCCTGGCAGGACCAGGAAAAGGAATCTGCCCAGGTCCGGATCCGCATGGCGAAAGCAGCCGTCGATCTGGCGGAGGCCCGCCGTGATGCGGCCCGGGTGCAACTGTTGAAGCAGGAGAAGGCTCCAGGCGCCGTGAAATACTCACCGGCCGATTTCGAGAAGAACGTCACGGCCCGGGAGAAGGAACACGGCAAGGCGGTTCGGAAGTCGGAAGCCGAGGCCGACAAGGCGGCGAAAGCCAGGGCGGCCTGGGAGAAGGTCGCCAAAAACGAGTTCGTGCCTGACGAGGAATGAACCGTTACCTGTGGATGGTTGTGGGAGGGGCGGCGCTTGTTTTAGCGCTGCTCGATCCGCTGCTGGCGCCATTCCTCCCGTCCTGTCCGTTCCATACCTTGACCGGCCTGCACTGCCCGGGATGCGGCAGTACCCGGGCGCTCCAATCTCTGTTCACCGGCCACCCGCTGCAGGCCGCCGGGTTGAACCTCCTGGCGGTGCTGGCTGTGCCGGCGGTACTGTTCGTCCTGATCCGCAGGCGTTCCACCGACAAGCTCCGGCAGGCGTGGATCATCGCCTTCCTTGCCGTGGTAATCTTGTTCGGGATCCTGCGGAACATCCCCTGGTACCCGTTTTCCCTGCTGGCGCCCTGATCCGCGGAGGCCATCGCCATGAACCGTGCAGCAGCCTGTCTCCTCGTTGTGTTTCTCCTGTCCGCACCTGTCCTGGCTGAAGAACCGGATCGGATCGAGGCGCTGGAGAAGAAGATCGAATCGCTTTCATTCTCCCTGGACGCGGTCGGCAAGAAGGTTGACGACCTGCTGTGGTTCCAGCGGGTCGGGGATGTGGCGGAGATCGACAAGGTGTTCATCCCGACGGTGCCTGACCCCGACGGGGAGGTCGGTTACGGCATCGA
Source organism: uncultured Acidobacteriota bacterium (assembly GCA_945787955.1). GTDB lineage: Bacteria > Acidobacteriota > Polarisedimenticolia > Polarisedimenticolales > Polarisedimenticolaceae > Polarisedimenticola. Next base: position 9,271 of record CALZKF010000180.1, read on the forward strand.
CCCGGAACGGCACCCGTTCAAGATGTGGGCTTACACGTTTGTGCCCCGGGACCTGGACAAGTCAAAGAAGCACCCGATGCTGATGCTCCCCCACGGCGGCGTACATTCCGATTTCGGCACGTACTACACCCACGTGGTCCGGGAGTTGATGGCGGAAGGGTATGTGGTGGTGGCTCCCGAGTACCGCGGCTCCACCGGGTACGGCAAGGGTTACTACGAATCAATCGATTACGGCGGCCTGGAGGTGGACGACTCGGTGGCGGCCCGGGACTGGGCGTTGTCTGTGATGCCGTTTGCCGATCCGAAACGGGTCGGCATCCTGGGCTGGTCCCACGGCGGACTGATCGCCCTGATGGCGGTGTTCGACCATCCGGAGAAGTTCCAGGTGGCGTACGCCGGTGTTCCGGTCTCCGATCTTGTGGCCCGCATGGGGTACCAGACCCAGGAGTACCGCGACCTGTACTCCGCCGAGTACCACATCGGCGAGACCGCTTTCGAAAACGTGGAAGAGTACCGCCGGCGCTCACCGGCGTGGAACGCCCACAAGCTCAAGACGCCGCTTTTAATCCACACCAACACCAACGACAACGACGTCCACGTGCTGGAAGTGGAGCACCTCAACGCCCATCTCAAGGCGTCGGACAAAAAGTTCGAGTACAAGGTCTACCAGGACGTCCCCGGCGGCCACAGCTTCAACCGCATGGACACACCCGTCGCCCACCAATCCCGCCGTACGATCTACACCTTCCTGGCCAAGCATCTGAAATAAAAGGTGCCAGGCACCTTTTCGCCCATGCTGCACAACCGTCCTAAATCCATCCTGGAAAACGCCGTAGAATTCCCCCACTGAGGTTGCCATGGGGGCACACAGGAAAACCGGTTCCCGGATCGCATTGGCGGCGATGCTGCTTCTCGCCCTGCCGGCCCAAGCCGGTGTGGTCCGGCAGGTCACCGATCTGGTTCGGACCCAAGCTCTCCGCGGTGTGATCGACGATTCCGGATCCACCGTTTTCCTCATCAGTAACGCCGATCCTTTCGGAACCAACCCGGAGCATATCGATCAGGTTTTCAGGTACGACACCGCCACCGGTGAGGGCGAGCAGATCACCGCCCCTGGTTTCGGGGTCATCGCGGGATACTCCTACCGGGATCCCTCGGTCACCGACGACGGCAGTACGGTGGCGGTTTTGGCATGGTCTGACCCTGTTGGGGCCAACCCGGACGGCAGCATGGAGCTGTTCCTGATGGATGCCGACGGAACCAACATCCGGCAACTCACATCCCTCGCCAGCCCCGCCGACTATATCCAGGTGTACGCCATTTCCGGCAGCGGAAATCGGGTAACATTTTCAACCCGGGCCGATCTGCTGGGTACCAATCCCCAGGGGAAGGATCAGATTTATGTCATCGACAGCGACGGAACCAACCTCCGCCAGTTGACCAACAGCAGTGGGACGGATAATTCCTGGTTCCCCTCCATCAGCGATGACGGCAACCGGATCGCATTCAACAGTAGCCAGGGGTCAGGGGGGACCCACACCGTGGATATCTCAAGGATCCTCGCCGACGGTACGGGGCTGTTGCGGTTGACCTTCTTTTCGTATGCACAGGCGTGGGCGCCCCAGATTTCCGGCGATGGGTCGACCATCGCCTTCATTACCGACCGCCCGATCCCCGGCTTCCCGAATCAATGTTCCGAGTATCAGGTCGCCGTGGTGAACTGGGACGGTACCGGGTTGCAGCATGTGGCGTCGCCCTGTGCCGGTGCGGTGGCTGGAGCATCCGCAGGCCCGCCGGACATTACCGACGACGGTGGGACAGTGTTCTACACCGCCAACGGAATCGGCCTCATCAACGACCAGTCCCGAAACTGGGAAGTTTATCGGGTGGAGTCCGACGGCACCGGCTGGCAACAATTGACCGACACCGGTATCAACGACCCGATAGCCGACTGCAGGGATGTGAAGGTGTCCGGTGACGGCAGCAGTATGGCGATCCATTGTGAAGGAGGCGACCCGTTTCATGATTCCAATGACGACTTCAGCGGTGAAGTATATTTCGGCAGCGCAACCGGTACCGGAAGCCGCACCGACTACCATCAGCTGACCGATACTCTTTCGGGCGACTCGTACCAACCGGACCTGACGCCGGACGGCTCCAGGATCGTGTTTGTGTCCGGAGCGGACCCCCTCGATGAGCCGGGAAACAATCTGCCCCAGTTGTACCTCGTCGCACCGGACGGTAGCGGAATAACCCGCATCACTTCTTTCGATCACGGTACACCCAAGGACCCGTCTATTACCGACGACGGCGACTGGATCCTGTTCAGTCATGATGGCGACCCGCTGGGGACCAATGCCTACCGTGGCTACCAGATATTTGCGATCAGGGACGACGGAACGTCATTGCGCCAGCTGACCCCGCAGAACGAAAACAGCATCAGCCCGACGGATCTGCCACACGCCAGCGGGAACGGAACGATGGTGGTGTTCCAGTCCCAGGTCAACGTGCTGGAAGAGTCCCTTGCCAGCAGTCAGACCGTTTACCGTGTTCTTCTTGACGGCACCGGCCTGATCCGCCTGTCGGAAAACGTCAGCGGTGCCGCCAATCATCCCCGGGTCGATGCCACGGGTCAGTTCGCCGTTTATTCGCATAGCAATACGGTCTACCGCATCCAGACCGACGGTACCGGCCGGCAGGCGTTGTCGCTCTTCGGTGAAGCCGACTGGCCGGACGTCTCCAGCGACGGCACACGGGTGGTGTACCAGGTCGGTTCGGACACGACCATGACCGATGCCCAGTTGTACCTGTGGGAGCAGTCCGCCGGCAGTTCCCGTCCTCTCACAGCCACCGCTACAGGATCCAACGTCCGCCCAACGTTCAGCGGTGACGGTGCGTGGGTGTACTTCTGGTCCGACGCCCCCCACTTCGGTGAAGAATATCCCGACTATCTGATGCGTTACCGACTGGACGTCGCCACCGGCACTGTGGAACGGGCGGAAGGGTTTGTCTGCGGAGATGATCGCGGGTCCGGTCCTATGCTGCGGCAGTCGGTCAGTCAG
>CALZKF010000181.1 GCA_945787955.1 uncultured Acidobacteriota bacterium
CTTCCTGCCAGGCAGGAACTGGAAGATCTCCTGGGCGATATGGCCGGCCTGGACGACGTCGACATCCCTGCGCCGGCCTCCGACCTGGAAGCTCTGGGCTGGCTGGAGCAGGCGGTGGACGACAGCAGGCAGGCGCTCAGCCCCGGAGACGGCGGCGGGATCCGGGTGCTGGACGTGATGCAGGCCCGGGGCCTGACCTTCCGGCAGCTGTTCCTGGTCGGATTCCACCACGGATCGTTCCCGAGAATCGGACGGGAAGACCCGTTCCTCTCCGATCGGCTGCGCATGCAGATCCGGGATGAACTGGGCCGGCCGATCGCTTCCAGGCTGGGTGACGGCGGCGAGGAGCGGATGCTCCTGGCGCTGATGTTCGGTTCCGCCATCGACCGGATGCATGTTTCCTGGCAACGGGCCGACGATACCGGCCGAGCCGTTTCACCCTCCGCGGCCCTCCGGGAACTGGCCAGGGTTGCCGTCGGATCTCCCGATACGACACGCCTGCACAACGAACGGGTGCGGCGGCGGTCGGTCCATCCCCATATGCGGCTCGAAGAACTGGGCGAGGATACCGGGATGCTCCACCCTGATGAAGCGCATGCCCTGGCCGCTTTTTCATGTGACGGCATCGCTCCCGATCCCGATCCGGAAAGCATACCGCTGGGCCTCCCCGGCCGGACGCTGGCGATGCTGCAGGCGACCGAGCGTTTCCGGTTCGGGCCTTCGGAATGGGATGGCCGCGTCGGTCCGGCTCTGTCAAAACGGACCAGGCCCTGGTCCGCCACGTCGCTTGAGGACCTGGGCAGATGTCCGCTGCGGTTCTTCTTTCGCCGGGTACTGAAAGTTGAAGAGCTGGACGAAGAAATATCGCCGCTGGATATCGCTCCGGCCGATATGGGTACGGCGGTCCACAAGCTCCTGGAGCTGATCTACGCCGGACTGAATGACGACGGCCTGTTCACCGCAGGCGCCGACGGATCCGCCGCCATCGCCCGGGCATCGGACCTGCTCGAGATGCACTGGGAGACGGCGTTCGCCAGAATCGATCACAGGGTGGCGGACCATCTCCGGGTACTGTGGCGGATCCGGCAATCGATCTGGAGGGAAGCGCTTGAGCGGTTCCTGCAGGCCGACCTGGAACGACTGTGCGGGATCGGGCCGCTGACCATGGAGCTTGAGACCTACCTGCACCGCACCCTCGACCTGGGAGATGGTGTGACCCTGCATCCGGGAGGCAAGTTCGACCGCCTGGTCCGCCACGGCGACGCGGTTCGGATCGCGGACTACAAGAGTTCCGGCAAGCTTGGCAAGCGGGTCAGTCTCAGCGAAATGCTCAAAGGCAACCAGCTCCAGGTGCCGCTCTACCACATGCTGGCGGAAGGTGAGCCGACGGTGGAACTTCTGGGAGTCGGCCCGGGCTACCCGGACCTTGACAGCAGGGACGCCCATGCAGAGTTCACCGGATTCACCAGGGCTGATCAGTCTGAGGGGCTTCGTGAAACCTTCCGGGTGCTGGCCGGGCTGCTGGCTGACGGGCTCTACCCGCTGCGGGAAAACAGCATCTCCTGCGGGTACTGCGCCTACAAAGCCGGCTGCCGGGTCAACCATCCCCCGACCCTGGAACGGGAGGCGGGAGCCGGGGACACCAGGGACTACTTCCAGCTGGTTTCCAAGAATTACTACAAGGGCAGGACACTGCTGAGCGATCTGCGCAACGAGGAAGGCGAACGATGACAGCCCTCCCACTGGATCTGCCGGACCGGGATCACCGCATCCAGGCGGTAACGTGCTTCGACACCAACCTGGTGGTGGAGGCAGGCGCCGGAACCGGCAAGACTTCCCTGGTGGTGGAGCGGATCCTGGTCGCCCTGGGCTCGGGGCATGCAACCCTTGAAGAAATCGTCGCCATCACGTTCACCGAGAAGGCGGCGGCTGAAATGCGCACGCGGCTGGCAACCGGCCTTGAACGGTTGCTGCGAAATTCCCGAACCGGAATCGACGATCCGGACCCGGGCTTCGAGGCGGACCGGGCTCACCTGCACCTGGTTGCCATGGAGCAGGATCCTGCGGAGGTCCAGGACCGGATCCTGGCGGCGCTGAACCGGATCGACCGTGCGCAGGTCGTTACGATCCACACGTTTTGCGCCGGGCTGCTCAGGGCGTGGCCGCTGCAGGCCGGCGTGGAGCCCGGCTTCGACATCGATCAGGGCGAGCATTACGACCGGATCCTGGAGACCGAATGGGAACGGTTCGTCGTCCAGGAACTGGCCGATGAGGGCAAGGCCGAACGGTGGAGAGAGATGCTGGGCAGGGTCGGGCTCGGCGATCTCCGTGAGATCGCCTTCTGCCTGGCCGGTTTCGGCGTGCCCCGGGAGATCCTGGACAACCGCCGGCCTGAAATCGATCCCCGGGACCTATTCCAGGACGATATCCAAAAGATCCTGGAATCGTCCCGAACGATCCTGGCCATGCAAGAGCCGGGCAAGGGTAAACCGCCGATGGCGGCCACGGTGCTGGCTGCGCTCCATGGCGGGTTCTCGGTCCTGCTGCAGGAGGGTTACGCAAGGTTCCGGCAGCATGTGGAGTCCAGCGAGGAACTGCAGTACCGCCTCAACCAGAGCTCCATCTACAAGCCGAGCAGCTCCAAAGGCTTTAACGACCTGGATGTGGAGGATCTCCGCCAGGCGATCCGGGACGGGATCGATCTCCTCCACGCGCTCATCGACTGCGACGATGACGGCGCAGCGGCAATCGTGGAGCTGACCGCGCCGTTCGCCGACGGTGCACGGGAGTGTCTGCTGCAGCAGGGGTTCGTCGGCTTCGACGGTCTCCTCAACCTGGCCAGGGACCTGCTGCGGGACCATCCGGATGTCCGGGAAGCGGTCAGGCGCAGCACGCGGATGATTCTTGTGGACGAGTTCCAGGACACCGACCCGGTTCAGTACGAGATCGTTCTGTACCTGGCGGAGCGATCCGGCGAATCGGCACAGGACCCGTATGCGGCCGATCTCCAGCCGGGGCGGCTGTTTGTAGTCGGCGATCCGAAACAATCGATCTACCGCTTCAGGGGGGCCGATTATTCCGCATTCAAGGCGGCGGTGGACCGCATCCTGGACCAGGGCGGCAGCCGGCTCGTCCTCTCCGCCAACTTCCGAACCGATCGGGAGATCCTGGAACCGGTCAACCGGTTGTTCGCCAACGGCCCGGGGAGCCGGTGGCTGGAATCAGGACAACACCAGCCGCCGTATATCGCCCTCGAGGCCACACGGGGCGGAAGCGGCAAACAGCAGGTTGAACTCTGGAGATCGCCGGACGGCGAAACGCCCGGTGCTCCGGAAAGACGCCACCTCGAGGCGGGAGCGATAGCTGCGGAGATCGCCAGGACCGTATCCGGCGACAGCGGGACATCCTGCGGCGACATCATGATCCTGGTGCGGGCGTTCAGCAATCTTGAAATCTACCTCCGCGCCCTTCGGGATCGCAGGATCCCGTACATCGTGGACGGCGGCAAAGGGTTCATGGAGCGCTCGGAGGTTATCCAGCTGATCGCAACCGCCCGTGCCGTAACGCTGCCGTCGGACCAGGCGGCGCTGCTCTCGTTCCTCCGAACCCCGGCCGGCGGGGTCAGCGACCTCCAGCTTGCCGCCTATGCCGCCGGCGGCGGCGGATGGGACTGGCGCCAGGTCGATTCGCTGGACGCCGGCGACCATCCGGAGATCGGCGCAGCGTTCACCCTGCTGGCGACCATGGCCGGGGCGATCCGGGACCAGCCGGCGGACGCCGCCATCCGGACCATCGTTCGCCTGGCAGGCATGGAGGTCACAGGCGCCCTGGCGTTCGAAGGCTCCCAGCGAGTGGCCAACATCGGCAAACTGTGCGCCGTGGCTTCGGACCTGGCAGGTGACGGCCGGATCTCCCTGGTGGAACTGCTGGACCTTCTCAAGGACGAGAAATTCACCGAATCCGATTCCGAATCCCCCATGGCCGACGAGAAGACCGATGCGGTCCGTGTGCTCTCGATCCACAAGGCCAAAGGGCTTGAGAGCGACATGGTCATAGTCCCGGACCTGGCACGGGGGACGACGGATCACCCGCCGCCGAAACTGGAGATCGCCCGGCTGCCCGACGGCAGTTCGGCCGGCTCCATCCGGCTGCCGGGGTTGCGGAACATGGTTTCCTGGTTCCGGGAACGGGACGAGAAAGCCCATGAAGAGGCTGAGAACATCCGCCTGTTGTACGTTGCCGTCACCCGGCCGAAGAAACGGCTGATCGTCATTTCAGGCTGGTCCCAGGGCAGGTCGCCCTGGGTCGACGCCATCGCCCCCTGGCAGCAGCAGAACCACGACATCCTGTACCGGGAACTGGACAGCTCCGATCGGCGCCGGTCCGGCGGCGGGCCGGTGACCCCGCTGGACACCTCCGCTTTGGCAGGATCGTTTCGGGCCACCCTGGAACAGCTTCAAGAGAAGGTCGTCCATCCGTTCCGCGCCCCCTCCACCCACGATGAGGACCGGTTCGCCGGCAGCGAGGAAGCGGACAGCCTGCCTCGAGCCACGGGAGCTGACCGGGATCAGGCGAAGGACCTGGGCACTGCCGTGCATGTGGCACTGGAGAACTGGGATCCGGATGACGGCCCGCCGCAGTCGAACAACCCGGAGGCTGTGAAACTCCTGAAGTCGTTTGCCGACGGCACGCTGGGTAAAACCTTCCGGTCAATTGAAATTGTCGGCAGGGAAGTTCCGATGCTGATGCAGGACGACGCCGGTTTCACGTGGCGGGGCTCCATCGACCTGCTTTACGAAGAAGATGGTACGATGGTCATCGCCGATTTCAAGACCGATGTGGATTTGACGCCGGACCGCAGGAAAAACTACGGCACCCAGTTGGGGCACTACGCGGAAGCGGTTGCGAAGGCGACGGGAAAACCGGTCCGCTGTGAACTGTGGATGGTCCGCAGCCGTGAGATCATCCGTCTCCCACAATGAACCTTCGAGGGGCATCCACCCACTCCCCTGCGTAGTCAATCCCGATCCTGGGAGTGACCTCGACCTGGCTGTCAGCCACCGGCTCCCCGGCCTCGACCCACAACCCTGACGCTTTCCTCAATGGTTCCCCGTCCAGGGAACGATCGATGTTGAAAGTCTTCGTCAACCGACCCGGCCCTTTCGCCGGCTGATCGCTCCCCGCCAGTTCCACACCCCGCAACAGCACAGCCGACGGGTGCCCTTCCTTCCCGGTCACCACGTTCATGCAGTGGTGCATGCCGTAGATCAGGTAGACGTAGGTGATGCCGCCGGCCAGGAACATCGGCGCATTCCGTTTCGTCGGTCCGAAGCGGGCGTGGGACGCACCGTCCTCCGGGCCGTCGTACGCCTCCACTTCCACGATCCGGCCCCGAAGGACCGAACCGTCCGGCATCCGGCGACAAAGGGCTCTTCCCAGGAGGTCCCGGGCCACCATGAGACCGTCCCTGCGGTAGAACGACATCGGGAGAGATTTCATCCCGGCTATCGTATATAAGATCGTTCCATGGCAACACTCCCACTCATCCCGGCGACATTCGTCCGCCGTCCGAACCGGTTCGTGGTGGAGGCCGGGCTTGAGTCGGGAGAGATCGTCCCAACCCACCTGGCAGACCCGGGGAGATTGCGGGAACTGCTGGTGCCGGATGCCGAGCTCCGACTGCGGCCGGTGGATGAAGACAACCCTCGAAAGACCCGATACACCGTCGCCCTGGTCCGGTCCCAGGACCCGCCTCATCGCTGGGTGTCGGTGGACACATCGCTGCCGAACCGGCTGGCCGGCGGACTGCTGGAAAGAAACGGTGTGGACGGTATCCGGCCATGCAGGTCTCTCCGTCGGGAGGTGACCCATGGGAAAAGCCGATTCGATTTCGTTCTGGAACATGACGACGGCACTGAAACGTGGGTGGAGGTCAAATCGGTCACCCTGGTGGAAGAGGGCGTCGCCCGGTTTCCCGACGCGCCGACAGTGCGAGGCGCCCGTCATGTCCGGGAACTGACCGGGATCGTCCGGGACGGCGGCCAGGCGGCGGTGCTGTTCGTGGTCCAGCGGGATGACGCGGATCATGTCGAGCCCAAAGCGGAAACCGACCCGGACTTCGCCCAGGCGTTACGGTTGGCGGCGCAGGCCGGGGTCGGCCTTCACGCCGTGAAATACCGACTCGGCGGGGACGGGAAGGCCGGCTACCAAGGTGTTTTGCCGGTCCGGCTGGTATGAGATAATTCTCCCAAGAAAGGGGTAGCAGGAGCGGTCAACCTCAGCGGGAAAACGACCCAGCTCCGCCTCGGCGACACGGTGGAGTTCGAATCCGGAACCGGCCCCTGCACGGTTTTCTACCGCCAGGACGGCCTTGTGATCGGGCCGTACGCCAGTGAACTGGTGGTCCGGACCAACCCCGGGTTTTTCGGCCCCGGGAACCAGAGCATCATCGACGAGCAACAGGCCAACTTCAGCCGGCTGGATGAGACCCTGGCCGAACTTGCGAAAAGTCAGCCCGGCGACTCGGGCAACGCCGAACTGGTAACCCGACTCACCAGCCTGTTGAAAGAACAGCGCATGTTGGCCGAGCGCAAGGATGAAATGTTCAAGGCGACCGACACCGCCGGCCAGGCCATGAAGGAAGAACTGTTGAAGAAGAAAGGGGTAGCAGGAGCGGTGGACTTCTGGACCCAACCTGGACAATCGGTGGTTCTTCGGGAAAGAGACAAGGTGTTCTCCGTGCTGCGCGGGCTTTCCAGCAACCGGGTGGCGGTCAACCTCAGCGGGAAAACGACCCAGCTCCGCCTCGGCGACACGGTGGAGTTCGAATCCGGAACCGGCCCCTGCACGGTTTTCTACCGCCAGGACCCGCACGGCCCAGGGCTACGGTTTCGATCTGGTGTGCGACTGACCGGTTCGGGGTTACAATCCCCTGTCCCACCCATCCCAGGAGAGCATCCGATGATCGACACCGACCTCTACCGCGACCATCTTTCCGTTCTGGACCGCCACCTGACCTACAGCCTGGAACGGGCTGCGGCGGCCGGCCTGAAACTGGACGGCGTCCTGTTCCATGCCGGGCGGCTGGCGGAATACCATGCCGATGACCAGATGGTTCCGTTCCGGCCGACGCCGCACTTCCTGCGCTGGGTGCCGGAGAACGGTCCCGACAGCATGGTGCTGGCCCGGCCTGGGAAGAAGCCGCTGGTGGTCCGGGTTCGCCCCAAGGATTACTGGTACGACATGTCGCCGCCGGACCGGTCCTACTGGGAAGAGGCGGTGGACCTCCATGAGGCGGAGAGCTTTGAGGACGGTCTCAACTCGATGGGCGGCCTGAAGCATATCGCCTGGGTCGGTAGCTGCCGTGAGGCGGCGGTGGCCGCCGGTCTGCCGGAGGGACTGTATGAACCTGACAAGCTCATGGCGCCTCTGGACTGGCATCGCGGATACAAGTCCGAGTACGAGATCCGGAAGATCCGCAAGGCCTCGGAACTTTCCGCTGCGGGACACAAAGCGGCCCGAGGGAAGTTCCTGGCCGGCGGCTCGGAGCGGCAGATCCACTGGGCCTACCTGGAAGGTTCGGATCACCTGGAGTTCCAGGTGCCGTACGAGACCATCGTCGCACTGAACCCGAAAGGGGCGATCCTGCACTACCAGCACAAGCGAGGCGGAGAGGCTGCCCCGGGGAAGGTGCTGCTCATCGACGCCGGCGCCGCGTGCGACGGTTACGCCGCCGACATCACCCGGACCTGGTGCACTCCCGACGCCGACCCGGTGTTCGTGGAGATGGTAAAGCAGGTGGACGCCATCGAACGCAAGCTGGTCGGCATGGTCACCACCGGCCGGCCGTACTGCGACATCCACGCCGCCTCCCATGCGTTCATCGCGGAGATCCTGTCCGACGCCGGCATCGTGAAAGGGTCGGCGGAAGAAGCGCTTGAGAAAGGGATCACCCGGGCGTTCTACCCCCACGGCGTCGGGCACCATCTCGGGCTGCAGGTCCATGACGTCGGCGGGCACCAGAAAGGGCCTGACGGCGGCAAGGTCGCCCCGCCGGAAGAACACCCTGCGTTGCGCACCACCCGGCCTCTGGACAACGGCCACGTCGTCACCATCGAACCGGGGATCTACTTCATCGACATGCTGCTGGATCCGGTGAGAAGCGGCGCCGATGCCGCTCTCGTGGACTGGAGCCTGGTGGACCGGCTGGCCGGCCACGGCGGCATCCGGATCGAGGACAACATCGTCTGCACTCCGGACGGTCCCCGGGACCTGACCCGGGACCTCATCGAAGGGCCTTAACCTTCATTGGATCAATAAGGATCACACCGTGAAAAACATGCTGGCCACAGTCCTGATGTTTCTGTTCCTTGGAGTCAGTTTCGTTCTGGCCGAACCGACCGAAGTGGTGGTCCGGGTCCTCAGCAAGGATGCCAAGTTCGTCGGCACATCCATGGGAGGGGTTCGGATCACTCTCAGGAACGTGGAAACCGGTGAACTGCTGGCCACCGGGTTGACCACAGGCGACACCGGCGACACCGGGAAGATCATGAAATCGGACCGGAAGCGAAATGTACCGATCAGCACTGACGGCTCAGCCAGGTTCGCCGCCGTGCTGGACATCGACCGGCCTGTGCTGGTGGAAGCGCAGGCGGTCGGTCCCCTGGGCCAGCGCCAGTCGGCCAATACCGTGTCGTCCACCATGTGGGTGGTCCCTGGCCGTCCGGTAAACGGCGGCGACGGCTGGGTGCTGCAACTGGCCGGGTTCTCGGTGGATGTCCTTGCCCCACCCAGCCATATCAAGCTGGAGGGTGCTCCACTCGAGGTGCAAGTCCAAGCCAACGTCACCATGATGTGCGGCTGCCCCATCGAGCCGGAAGGGTTGTGGGATGCCAACCTTATTGAGGTCGCCATCCTCCTGGAGCGAAACGGAAAGCCGGCAGGCGTAATCCCAATGGAATACGCCGGCAACACAAGCCAGTTTCGTGGAACGGTTCCCGTGGCCGAACCGGGGGCCTACCAGGTCACGGTTTTTGCCTATGATCCAGGCAATGGCAACACAGGATTGGACCGGACCACATTCATCGTTAAATAATGTGGAGTTGC
>CALZKF010000182.1:0-6338 GCA_945787955.1 uncultured Acidobacteriota bacterium
AAGGCAGCGATCGCTTCATCCACGAGGCCCATTTCCCGGTAGGCTATACAGAGATCGTAGTGCGTCTGGAAATCATCAGCATCGACCTGTTTTTCCACCTGTTCCTGGAACGCAGCGAATACCTCGTCCAGCGACTGTTCTTTGGGCGCCTCCGGAACCAGCGATTCGCCGTCGTCCAGGAAGAGCTCCCCTTCCAGTGCGGCGGCAAGGGAGGCCAGGTTCTCACCCCCCATATCAATTGCGGCATCGAAGATCGGCTCAGGCGCCGTTACCGCTTCGGGGAGCGGCTCCGGTTCGGGGGGCAGCTCAGGTTCGGGGGGCAGTTCCGGTTCGGCGACCACTTCATTATCAACGTCAGGAGCGTGAACCGGCTCAGTCTCCGTATCCTCCTCGAAAAGGACGTCCACATCGTCCTCTTCAACCACCGGCGCTGCCTCCTGCGCCGCTTCGGCCACCGTCGCTGTTTCCCCGGCCGCGACGCCCGATCGCTGATCGGTGTCGCCCATCAGATGGAAAGCTTCCAGTCCCTCCCGAACGGCATCCTCAAGCGGGTGGACCGCTTCGGCACGTTTGGCGGCACTCCTGGCCGCGTCCAGGTTCCCTGAAGCCCTTTCGGCGAAAGCCAGCCCAACGAATGCGTCCCTCAAGGCGGCCTTGTCCTTGCCCGACTTCACCAGATCAATCAGCCGTTTCTGCCCGGTCACATGCCCGGGGAACCGCTCGATCACCTCCCGGACCTGTTCCAGCGCCTTGTCTTCCAGGCCGTACTTTTCAAGGATCTCCGCCTGTGTCAACCGCCCGGCGGCAAACTCCTCATCCGTCTTGTTCAGCGGGACCGATGGCGCCTCGAGTTCTTGAAAATCGTGGCGCAGCTCGGTGTCGGACGGCTTTTCCGGGCCGGACGCCGAACCGGGGTCGACCACCGTGACCTCAGGAGGCGCCACAGGGTCAGGCTCACTGCGGAGGATCGAAGAAGCCGGCTTCAGTTCTCGGAGCATGTCCTCGAAGCCGGATGCCTCCTCGTGCTGCTGCTCGCCATGCAGGATCGGGATCAGACGCTCCAGCAGCAGTGCCGTTCGCTCACGACTGCCCCGGTTGTCCTCGTCCCGGACCAGGCGGGTCAGTGCCGGAACATATCCCGGTTGCTCCAACTCCACTGCTGCATCCAGGATCGCCTGCGCCCGGCCCGATCCTACCCCTGCAAGCCAGGGGTCGATCCGGTCCCAGAATGCACCATCGCCCGGCCCCGTGCGGCATGCGTCAAGGACCCGGATGAAATCGTCACGGTCAAAAGCGGCATGCCCCGGACCGGTCAGCATGTCCAGAGCGGCCTGCGGCCCTTCACTTCCCAGGATCAGACTCAGTTTTGCCTGGAGGAATGGCGACGGATCCCCGTTGCCGTCCGACCTTTCGTCCAGGAGTCGTTTCGCCTCATCGACCTTACCCGCTTCCTCGAGAGATCGTACAATCGCCAGAATCGTTGTCGGATCAGTCGGCGCGAGCTCCAGGGCGCGGTACAGGAGCTTGAGGCGGCTCTCCTCCGACGACGGGGAGCTCATGGTCTCGGCTGTGGCCAGCAACTCGCCTGCCGCCGCTTCCGTCTCTCCGGCGGCAGCCATGGTCTCCGCAAGCCGGATTCGGTGACCAGGATCCCCCGGTTCGGCGTCGATGAGCGTTCGGTAAATCTCCCGGGCCCGCTGGTACCCGGCATTCAGGATGTAATTGTCTGCCGCGTGCAGCAGGTAGTTCCTCGCCTCCCCCGGAAGTTTCTGCCTCAAGTACAGGTTGCCCAGTTCAACCATGGTTTCGAAACTTTCCGGCTGCTGGCGGAGGATCTTCTTGAACATCGCCACCGATTTCGGCAGGAAGCCTGCATCGCGGTAGGCGAACGCCACCTTCTCATAGTAGGGCACGGCTTCGTGCCCCACACCGTTGAGACAAAGCATGTCGCCTATCCTGTTGTGCAGAACGAGGTCGTCAGGATAGGTCGTGCTTAGTTTCCGGAAATGAGCTAGGGCAACAGGCTGCTTACCGCCTTTGAGCAGTTTGTCCGCAACCCTGAGTGCTTGATCCCGATCCGATGCCATCCGGTATCCGTCCAGGGACGCATGCGGTCCCCGAGTCTATGAGGTCTACCGGACCCGCCGCTCCCGAATACGCGCCTTTTTACCGCGGAGTTCCCGCAGGTAATAGAGTTTGGCGCGTCGAACTCGGCCGAGCCGGACGACCTCGATTTTTTCCACCACTGGGGAATGTAGTGGGAAAACCCGCTCGACACCAATACCTCCGGAAGATTTTCTCACGGTGAAGGTCGCCCTGAGGCCTTCGGCGCCGCGGCGTCCGATGACGTTGCCTTCAAACACCTGAATTCTGGACTTTTCTCCCTCCACAACACGAACATGGACCCGGATCCGGTCTCCGGAACGGAAGTTGGGGACGTCCTGTTTCAGCCCCTCGGATTCAATTGTCTCGATAAAGCCCATCTTTCAACCTCTTCCACCCCTTATGGGGTAACCTTCATTGCCATTTCCTGACAGGAGATCCGGCCTTCTCGCCCTGGTCGCCGCTCTGGCCTTCTCATCACGCCACCTCTCGATGGCGGCATGATCCCCGGAACGGAGCACTTCAGGCACTTCCATGCCTCGGTAGGACCCGGGGCGCGTATACTGCGGAAAATCAAGCCATTCCCCTGAAAATGAATCCCTCTCGGCCGCGGTTTCCTGCCCCAGCACGCCGGGGATGAACCTCGAAACGGCATCGATGACCACCATGGCCGGCAGTTCACCGCCGGTCAGCACGTAATCACCGATACTCAGTTCACTGTCAACCAATCCTTCCCGCACCCGCTCGTCAACCCCCTCGTAGCGCCCGCACAAGAGGACGATCCGCCCTGTCCGGCTCAAATCGGTTACAACATCGTAATCGAGCTTCCTGCCCCGGGGGCAGAGCAGCACCACCTGGTCGTCCTTCGCCGGGAACCGTTCACGCACCGATTCCACCGCGTCGAAGAACGGCTCGGGCCTCAGTACCATCCCGCCGCCGCCGCCGAAAGGTGTGTCGTCCACCTGTCGATGCTTCCCGATACCCCAGCGGCGCAGATCGTGCAGCCTGACTGAAACCTGTCCGGACCGTCTCGCCCGGGAAAGCATGCCGTCTTCCAGCGGTCCGGAAAACATGCCAGGGAACAGTGTGATGACATCGAAGGCGATCATGGAAGGTCTTGCCCTCCCAGCTCCTTCAATCCCGGCGGCAGCACAACATGGATGCTCGAATCTGTCTCCTCAACCTCCTTGACCATCGCCTGCACCAGAGGGATCATCAGTTCCCCTCCGGTATCCGTTTGCACCACCAGCACGTGCGTCCCGCCCGCCTCGTGGATATCCGTGACCGTTCCAAGCGCCTGCCCTTCTTCCTTTACAGTCATTCCGATCAGGCGCTCCAGGTAATATTCTCCTTCCGGAAGGGCAGGTACCGCATCGCCCGCCACCTGGACCGTCAGGCCTTTGAAGCCTGCAGCCGCCCCCGGATCATCTACTCCCTTCAGTTTGAGGATCAAACGGTCCCTGTAGGCCCGTGACGCCTCAACCTCATAAGCGACCGGCTCTCCGCCGCAGCCGCCGTCCATCAAAATCCTGTCATTGCCCTGCCAGCGCTCCGCCCGGCCCGAGGCGATTATCACCGTCATCTCGCCGGCGTTGCCCCGGTGCCCTCGAACCCGCCCGATGCTAAGCGGCGGGGTCACCTGATTATTCGATAATTTCGAACACAATCCGTTTGTTCAACTTCATCCCGGAAGAGGCCAGGATCGTCCGAATCGATCGGGCGGTCCTGCCCTGCTTTCCGATGACCTTACCGAGATCGTCAGGTGCGACGCGCAGTTCCAGAACCGTCGTCTGCTCGCCCTCCACCTCGGTGACCTTGACTTCATCCGGACTATCCACAAGGGACCGGGCGATCAATTCGAGAAGTTCTTTCATTTCGGCTCCTGGATCACAGATCCGGATCAGGCGGTCGGTTTCCTGGCCTTGACCAACAGGGTTTTAACCGTTCCGGAAGGCGTGGCGCCTTTGCTGATCCAGGCATCGGCCTTATCCACATCGATCCTGATGGTTCCGGGGGAGGTCCGGGGATCGTAGGTTCCGATGGAATCCACGAACCTGCTTCCCGGCGTTTTCCGGGAATCGGAGACCACGACCCGGTAGCAGGTATCCTGCTTGGATCCCATTCTCCGCAGGCGAATCTTCAACACGACTGAGTCCTCCAGTGCGCACTTCGGCGCACAAAACACGACACTATAACCTATTTACCGAAAAAAGGTAGCTTGCCCCGGCCTTGTTTGCCCTTTTGCATATTTCGGGCTTGTTTCATCATCCGTTTCATTTGGGAGAACTGTTTCAAGAGCCGGTTGACCTCCGGTACGGAACGGCCCGATCCCCTGGCGATCCGCTTTTTCCGGCTGCCGTTCAGCAGTTGAGGCTGCTGGCGCTCCCGGACGGTCATGGAATCCAGGATGGCGCCGACCCGCACCAGCGCATCGGAATCCAGATCGGCCTCTTTGACCTGCCCCATCCCGGGCAGCATCGACACCAGACCGGATAAAGGTCCCATTTTACTGACCATCCGAATCTGACTCCTGAAGTCTTCCAGGCTGAACTGATTCTTT
Source organism: uncultured Acidobacteriota bacterium (assembly GCA_945787955.1). Lineage (GTDB taxonomy): Bacteria > Acidobacteriota > Polarisedimenticolia > Polarisedimenticolales > Polarisedimenticolaceae > Polarisedimenticola. The sequence continues at coordinate 4,664 of CALZKF010000182.1, forward strand.
CGAAGCTTCTGCTCCAGAGCCACTGCTTCCGCCTGGTCGATGGTTTCCTCGGCCTTTTCGATCAGGGTCAGGACATCGCCCATTCCCAGGATCCGGCCCACAAGCCGGTCGGGATGGAATTCCTCCAGCTCCGATATTTTTTCTCCGATACCCAGATATTTGATCGGAACACCGGTGACGTGGCGGATGGAAAGTGCCGCGCCGCCGCGGGCATCGCCGTCCATTTTGGTAAGGACGACTCCGGAGACGCCGAGAGCGCTGTGGAACTCCCCTGCGGACCGGACCGCATCCTGTCCGGTCATGGAGTCGGCGACGAACAGGATCTCACGAGGCGCCAGTTGCGACTTCAGTTCCGTCAACTCCCCCATCAGGCCTTCGTCGATGTGCAGCCGGCCGGCAGTATCCAGGATGACGGTGTCGAAGCCCTTGCGCCGGGCTTCCAGGATTCCGGCGCGGCATATCTCCAGCGGGCTGTCGCTGCCGCCGTGGTCATGGACATTCAGCCCGGCTGATGTCCCGACCCGGACCAGTTGTTCGATCGCTGCAGGACGGTAGACGTCCGCAGGAACCAGATACGGATAGCGCCCGTTTTTCTTGAGCGCCAGCCCGAGTTTGGCCGCCGTGGTTGTTTTGCCCGATCCCTGCAGGCCGACCATCATGATGACCGTGGGCGGCTTGGAGGAGAAATCGAGACGGCGATCTTCCCCGGCGCCCAGGAGCTTTTCAAGCTCGTCCCGGACGATTTTGATGACCTGCTGTCCAGGGGACAGGCTCTTCAGGACCGCCTCGCCGAGAGCCCTCTCGCGAACACCGTCAATCAGCGCCTTGACCACGCCGACATGGACATCCGCTTCCAGGAGAGCCATGCGGATCTCCCGCAAGGTCTCGTCGAGCACCGCTTCGCCGATACGTCCCCTGCCGGTCAGGTTCCTGACCACCCCGGAGAGACGATCTGACAGTCCTTCAAGCACATAGTCCCCAGGCCGGCAATCCCGGCAAACGTTTTTTCACAAAGGTGAAGACAGGTCGTCCGCCTCGGTCAGACCGACTTCAGGATATGCCCCATTTTCTTCTTCTTCGTCCGAAGATAGTTCCTGTTCTCCTTGGACGGTTCCGATTCCAGGGCGACCCGTTCCACAATTTCCAGGCCGAACCCTTTGAGGGCGACGTACTTGCCCATATTGTTGGTCATCAGCCTGAGCCGCCGGATTCCCAGTTCGTACAGGATCTGGGCGCCGACACCGTAGTCCCGGTGGTCGGCTTCGAAGCCCAGCGAGATGTTCGCTTCCACCGTGTCCTGGTCGTCATCGTCCTGGAGAGAATAGGCCCGCAGCTTGTTGGCCAGGCCGATGCCCCGGCCCTCCTGACGGAGGTACAGTATGACCCCGGTTCCCTCAAGGGCGATCATCTCCATCGCCTTCTCCAGCTGCAGACCGCAGTCGCACCGGGTCGATCCGAACACGTCACCGGTGAGGCATTCGGAATGCACTCGGACGAGGACCGGGGCGTCCGGACCCGGCTTCCCCATCACCAGGGCCAGATGTGTCTGGTTCTCCAGTTCAAACTCGAAGGCATGGATCTTCCATTTGCCGTGGCGGGTCGGCAGATCAGGTGAGGCCACACGTCGCACCAGGCGCTCGGTTCGCATGCGATACCGGATCAGATCGGCAATCGG
>CALZKF010000182.1:6374-11423 GCA_945787955.1 uncultured Acidobacteriota bacterium
TTGAGATCGGGGTAGCGGGCCATGGTGCCGTCTTCCTTCATAACCTCACAGATCACCGCCGCCGGGGCCAACCCGGCCAAACGGCACAAGTCGACCGATGCCTCGGTATGTCCGGCACGCTTGAGTACGCCGCCGGGTGTCGCCCTGAGGGGAAAGACATGACCTGGCCGCGCCAGATCGGAGGGCCGGGTATTACCCTGCACCGCCATGCGGATGGTTGTTGCCCTGTCCGCCGCGGAGATGCCGGTGGTAATGTCCTTCCGCGCCTCGATGGAGACACAGAACGCCGTCCCTCGCCGGGCGGTGTTGTTCTCCACCATCAGGGGGATCTCCAGTTCATCGAGGCGCTCGGCGCTCATCGGCATGCAGATCAGACCGCGCCCGTTGCGGGCCATGAAGTTGACGACCTCCGGCGTCGCAAACTCTGCGGCACAGGTCAAATCGCCTTCGTTCTCACGACCTTCGTCATCCAGCAGGATAACCATTTTGCCGTTGCGCAGGTCTTCGATCACTTCCGGAACCGAGGCGAATCCGCACCGGTTGTCGTCGTTTTCCACGTTCATGGGCCGCTCCGATCATTACATCCTGTTTCCGCCGGGCTCACGTTGATTATCCGTGGTTTCCATGAGCCTCGCAAGGTAGCGGGCCAACAGGTCCACCTCCAGGTTGACTTCATCTCCCCGGCGGAGCAACCCGAGCGTCGTATTAGCTCGCGTTTCCGGGATCAGGGCGACTTCGAACCAGTCCCGGTCCAATGCCGAAACGGTCAGGGAGACCCCATCCACGGCAACGGAGCCTTTCCATGCCACATACCGCCGCAGTTCCCTGGGGAGGGTGGTTCTCAACCTGTAGTCGTCGCCTTGCCGGACCACCTCCCGGATTGAGCAGCTGCCGTCCACATGGCCCTGCACCAGATGACCGCCCAGCCGGTCTCCCAGGGCCAATGCCCTTTCCAGATTGACATTGTCTCCGGTTCGCAGTCTCCCCAGGGTGGTGCAGTCCAGGGTTTCCTGGATGACGTCGGCGTAGAACCTGCGACCGACCCGTTTCACGACGGTCAGGCAAACGCCGCTGACCGCAACGCTGTCTCCATCCGCCATGGCGTCCAGCGCGAGGTCCGATCCCACCGCGATCCGTGTCGCACCTCGGCCCGGGCGCTTCTCCCGGAGTGTACCAACGGTTTCGATCAGTCCTGTGAACATCCGCTCTACCTCACCGGTGTTGCCAGGGTAAGACGGTCCCTGCCCAGCGGCAGTTCCCGGTCGTTTTCCAGCCACCAGCCATCGTCCGGAGAGGGACTGGCCGGCAGAGCGACCAGCGGGACGCCGCCTTCGTCACCCAGAACGACCGGGGCCCGGAACAAAGCGTAGCGGTTCACCAGACCCCGGCGAAGGAATCCTGCAAACGTTCCGGCGCCGCCCTCCACCAGAACCGACCTGATCCCGATCCGTCCCAGATCATCCAGCACCGCGCCCAGATCCACTTCTCCGTCCAGGCCCTCCCGGACCGCAACGACATCCGCCGCCGGCAGCCGGCCGGACCGGTTGGCGGGGACCGTGTACACCCTGACCGGGGGCCGTCTCGCATCGGCGGTGGAGAAAAGTTTCATACCGGGATCAAGGTCAAGGGAAGCCGAAAGCACTACCTGGAGCGGCCCTCCCGGTTCGGGCATTTCCAGGTCACCCAAACGGACGGTCATTCTGGGATCGTCCATCCTGGCGGTGCCTGCTCCGACCAGGATCGCGTCGTGAGCCCATCTCAGGCGGTGGGAAAACGCCCTGGCCCTTGGGCCGGTGATCCATCGAGAAACACCGGACCGGGCCGCTATCCTGCCATCCAGACTGACGGCGGCCTTCAGGGTGACCCACGGCCTTGCGGTGCGTTTCAGGTTGAGGAACGGACCGTTGAGCCTCTCCGCCTCGGCTTGGAGTACACCCAGGGTGACGGCGACACCTCCATCCAGCAGAGCGGCAACACCTCGTCCGGCAACCTCCGGGTTGGGGTCCTCCAGGGCTGTCACCACACGGCGTATACCTGCATTCAGGATCGCGTCGGTGCAGGGCGGCGTCCGGCCGTGGTGGATGCATGGCTCCAGGTTGGCGTAGAGTGTTGCGCCTCTGGCCCGGGCGCCTGCGGCCCTGATGGCGACCACCTCGGCGTGATCCCTTCCCGCTCGACGGTGGTAGCCGCATCCGACCAGGACACCGTCGTTCACAACCACCGAGCCGACCATCGGGTTCGGCCGGGTATATCCGGTACCCAAAGCGGCCAGTGCGATCGTCTGCTCCATCCAATAGCGGTCGTCCGACATCAGGCCGGTCCCCCTCAACGTTCCTCCTGCCCGGTCCCCAGCAGACCGTCAACAAACGCCTCGGCGTCGAATTGCAGCAGATCATCCAGCCCCTCACCGACACCGACCATCCGCACCGGGATGCCGACCTCGCGGTGGATCCCCAGGGTTACGCCACCTTTCGCGGTACCGTCCAGCTTGGTCAGCACCACCCCTGTAAGGGTGGCGGCCTGGGTGAAGGTCCTGGCCTGGTTCAATCCGTTCTGCCCGGTGGTGGCGTCCACCACCAGAAGCACTTCGTCCGGCGCACCCTCGATCACCTTCCTGGCTACCCGGGTCAGTTTCTCCAGTTCGGCCATCAGGTTGGCCTTGGTGTGCAGCCGTCCGGCCGTGTCCACCAGGACCAGGTCGGTGCCGCGGGCCTTGGCAGCCTGCAGGCCGTCGAACACCACCGAGGCCGGATCGGCGCCTTCCCGCTGGCTGATGAAATCGGATCCCGACCGTTCGGCCCAGCGTTGCAGCTGATCGATGGCTGCGGCCCGGAACGTATCGGCGGCGACCATCATAACGGAACGGCCGGCGCTCCTTTCTCTGGCCGCCAGCTTTCCTATCGTAGTGGTCTTGCCGCTGCCGTTGACGCCGACGACAAAGACGACATGCGGTCGACCCGCCTGCCTCTCCACGTCATTGCCCGGCGCACCGTTCCTCAGCCCGTCGAGGAGCAGTTCTCTGAGGGCCGGTCTGAGGTCGGCGGTGGAAAGGGAGCCTTTCCGGGCGCGCTGACGCAGTGCGTCGACCACCTCACGGGTCAACGTCGGACCGAGGTCGGCCGTGAGAAGATCGACTTCCAGGTCTTCCAGGGTCTCTTCGTCCACCGGGCGGTTTCCCACCAGGCTCTGGAGACTGGTCGTCAGGCTTTCCCGGGTACGGCTCAGCCCGCGGAACAATTTTTTAAAACCACTCAGCGCCATGTCATTCAATCAACTCGAGAAGCTTGTCCGCCTTGGCGGAGTTTTCGCTGCCAGGCGCCACGTCGATCACCTTGCGGAAATGTTCGGCAGCTTCGAGGTTGTTCCCCAGCTTCATGTGCACCACTCCGTATCGGTAGTGGAACTCGCCCGATTTTCGGTAGGCCGGCTCGGCCACACCATACTCCCGGGCCGCTTCTCTGAAATTTTCGATTTTCTCAAGCGCACCCGCCAGTTCGTAATGGGCCTGCAAATATTCCGGGTCGGTTTCCACGGCCCTGCGCAGCATCGAGATCGCTTCCTCCATGCGCTCCTGGGTCTTGAACAACAGCCCCAGGTTCAGGTAGACCTTTTCCGGCGTGCTGTAGGAGTGGTCCTCCAGCGTGAGGCGGTATTCCTTCTCGGCTTCGTTGTACCGCCCCATCTCCTGGTAGACAGCCCCCAGAGTGTTGTGGGCATCGGTCATGAAAGGATTGAGGCGCAGCACTTCCAGTAGAGCGGCTTCCGCCATCTCCAGATTTCCGGTGAGGAAAGACAACTGGCCGTAGTAATTCCGGATAAGCACGCTCTCCGGGTACTCCTTCATGCCGTCCTCGAGGACCCGCATCGCCTCTCCTGTCTTGCCGCCATTGAAATAGGAGCGAGCCAGGCGGACCTTGGACTCCGGGTCCATGCCCTGCACCGTTTTGTCAGCCTCTTTCCGGACACTGTCGGCACCACACCCGACCGCCAGCATGAGCCCGGGCAAGAGCATGACCGCAAAGAAAACCTGAGTCCACTTTGTCACTGTAACCTCCCGGTTGTCCTCAACGACTTCCGAATATTCGGGAAAGGAACGAACGCTTTGGAATGGTCCGGCCGATCGGTTCGAAGGCGGGGACTTTCGGATCTTCGCCGGCCAGGAGGCTGGCCGGTGTGGAGCTTACCATCCTCCCAGCCGCCTCCTCGCCGATCCAACCTGCGATGATGGCCGCAGCCTCCCTTAACTGCGGCGGGCGGCCGCGGATGTTGTGGGCATCCGACGCCAGGACATGGATCAGTCCGTTGCGGATCAGTTGCTCGGAAAAGCGCCTGGCGCCGGAACCGAAGGTCCCCAGTACCGAACCCGAGGTGATCTGCCCCCAGGCACCGAGCCGGATGACCTCCTCGTATCTTGAGACATCATCCTGGAAATATTGAATTCTCTCCGGATGGGCGAAAATCGGCATGATGCCGGCAAGCTTGAGCTGGAACACCAGGTTCTCGAGTTCCACCGGAGGGGGCTGATTCAGGGAGAGCTCCAGGAGAAGCGTTTTTCGGTTGTTGGCCAGGGTCGGCGCCCGGCCATCCTCGATCCGTTGCACCAGATCGGGACAAATATGAACCTCGGCGCCTGGTATCAGGTCCAGGGGAATCCGGTGCCGTTCCAGGACAGCCCTGAGATCCCGCACCCGTTCCAGAACGATCGGCAGGTCGTTGTGATAGGACGACTCCTTGCAGTGCGGGGTGGCCACCATGCGGGTGATGCCGTCTTCCACCGCCATCCGTGCAAAAGCGATCGCTTCCTCTTCCGTCTGGACGCCGTCGTCGATACCGGGAAGGATGTGAGTATGAATATCAATCATTCCTGAAGCGTCTCCTCATCACCCTTGGAAGACAACTCGGCAGTCAGGGGCCGGGCCATCAATCGTTCCAGGGCATCCAGGGGCGAACCGCCTTCGAACAGAATCCTGCAGACTTCTTCCACTATCGGCGCTTCGATCCCCGAAGCGGCCGCCAGCTCCCGGGCGGAACGGGCGGTGGCGACCCCTT
>CALZKF010000183.1 GCA_945787955.1 uncultured Acidobacteriota bacterium
GCCTGATCCGGATGACCGATAGCTGCCGCCAGGCGCTGGAAGTCAATCCGACTGCTCCGGAGATCCAGGCTGCGTTGGATGACAGCCTCATAATTTTGGACCAGGTACTGGCGAGGGAGCCGGGTCATGGCGTGGCCCGAAAACTGAAGGATTCACTTTTAAAACTGAAGGCCTGACGACGGGACTTCAATTCATCGGAGGATACGCTTATGCCTTTACCGAACACACTCAGAGTCGACCTTGTCGGATCAGGAAGCAACTCATTGATCATCCGTATTCCCGCCGGCACTTCGCGGTCGATCAACTTCTACACATCGGGAACCACTGCGGTGGCGGTTTCGTTCACCGGAGCGTCGCCGTTCACCGACGGCAGCACCTCGTTTTCGGTGAACAACTCCACCGGGGTGACCAAGACGACCAGCACCACCGCCAGCGGAAGCCACCCGTTTACGGCCGGCACCCGCACCGGTGATATCGACATGACCGTGTCTGTTTAGTTTATTGGGGACATTCCGCTTTAATTAAAGCGGAATGTCCCCTTTTTCAGTAGCTGTGTTCGTCGAGGCGGACCTTGCCCCGGAAGGTCCAGTAGATGATCCCGGTATAGGTCAGGACGAACGGGAACCCGATGGCGACGAACAACAGTCCGATCTTCATGGTCATCGGGCTAGACGACGCGTTGTATATGGTCAGGCTCAGGGCCGGGTCATTGCCGGCCGCGACCAGGTTGGGGAACATGGCGATCCCCAGCAGCCCGACCAGGGCGACGATCGTTACCGTGGATGACAGGAACGCCTGTCCGTAGCGTTGATGGAAGATCGCCCTGGGGATGTTGGCGATGGCAAGCACCTTGATGACCACGATTACGGCCGCCCAGGGGAAGCGCTCGAAATTGGCTGTGGCAGTCGGGATTTGAACCAGTGTAATCATGGTGGCCAGCAGGTACAGCACCAGGAATACGCCCCAGGTGTGCCAGATCCATGGTCCCAGGCGGTCCTGGACTTCACCCTCGGTTTTCAGGAACAGGTAGATTGCACCATGCATGGCGAACAGCGCTACCGACAACAGTCCGAGCAGTACGGGGTAAGGGCCCAGTAGATCCGTGAAACCGCCGGTATAGGTGCCGCGCAGATCCAGCGGGATGCCGGTCATTAAGTTCCCCACAGTCAGACCGAACAGAAACGGGGCCAGCGCACTGGACATGAAAAAACCGTAGCCCCAAGCCGACCGCCAACCCGGCGAATCGACTTTGCCCCGGAACTCCATGCTGACCGCACGGAAAATGAGAGCGAAAAGCAGCAAGATGAACGCCAGGTAGAATCCGGAGAAAATCGTGGCGTATGCCTCGGGGAAAAACGCAAACAATGCTCCTCCGAAGGTGACCAGCCAGACTTCGTTGCCGTCCCAAAGAGGACCGATGGAGTTGATGAACAGGCGACGTTCCCGGTCGCTTCGCGCCAGAGGGTAGAGCACGCCCACACCGAAGTCGAATCCGTCCAGAACCGCGTACCCGGCCAGAAGCGTGCCCAGCAACAGGAACCAGATCAGCTGCAGGTCCATCACTTCCCTCCTGTAAGTGATCCGCCGTGCCCGGCCGGCAGATCCGGTCCGGCCTGGATCTTGCGGTTCAGCACGAACAGCCACAGCGCGAACAGCAGCAGGTAGACGGCACCGAACAGGACGATGGAACCCTTCACATGGCTCGTCTGCAACGCCTGGCTCACGCCGTCGGTGGTGCGCAGGCCGGCCGGCCGCCTGACCGCGGTGCCGTCGGACAGGAAGGTCGCGGTCGTTTCGTAACGGATGTGTCCGTTCTCATCCAGTTGCGGGGCGCCGTCAGTGGTCCGCTCCATCGGGGGATAAACGATCCAGGGTTGGCGGCCGACTTCGGCGGCGACCCAGCCGAACTGGTTGGCGGCCACCGCACCCAGCACGGCGAGAACGAACAAACGGAGCAACCAGCGGTTTTCGAACAGGGTTCCGCGCCAGCGCAGGAAGGAGGCCAGGACGGTGAGACCGATGAACATCATGCCCAGCGCGATCATGATGTGGTACGAGGCGAACGGTATCAGTACCGGTGGCCTGTCCTCGGGACGGAAGCTGTCCAGTCCGAGAACCGGCTCGTTGAAGTCGTCGTGAACGAGGAAACTGAGGCCGCCTGGAATCGACAGGTTGTAGCGGATCCGTTCCTGCGTTTCATCCGGCAAGCCGAACAGGCTCATGTCCGCCGGCCCGGTTCTGAAGTGGCCCTCGAAAGCGGCAAGCTTGGCCGGCTGGTGCCGGTAAACGTTGCGAGCCTGAAGGTGGCCGCTGAGCAGTGTCGCCAGACTGGCGACGGTAGCCAGGATCAGCGCACCGGTGAACGAGCGCCGGGCGAACTCTTCGTGGCGCCGCTTCAGGAGGTACCAGGCGCTGATGCTCATGACGAAGAACGCACCCATGATGAAACAGCCCAGCAGGACGTGAATCAGCCGGTGCAGGGTGGAAGGGTTGAACACCAGTTGCCAGAAGTCGGTTATCTCGGCCCGCAGCACCGGCTCGCCGTTGACGAACCAGGGCGCACCGTCCCGGGTCATCTGCACGATGTGGTGGCCGGTCGGCGTCTGCTGCCAGCTGTTGGCCACCACGATCCAGACCGAAGAGAAGATCGACCCCAGGGCGACCATGACGGTTGCGAAAAGGTGCATCTTCGGGCCGACCCGGTCCCATCCGAACACCAGGACCGCAAGGAACCCGGACTCCAGGAAGAAGGCGAAAATCCCCTCCGCCGCCAGGGCGGAACCGAACACATCGCCGACGAACCTGGAATAGAACGCCCAGTTGGTGCCGAATTCAAACTCCATGACGATGCCTGTCGCGACACCGATGGCGAAGTTGAGGGCGAAAATGCGGGTCCAGAATCGGGCCGCCGAATGGTAAAGCGGATCACCGGTCCGGAGGTGCATGCCCTCCAGGTAGACCAGGACCACGCCCATCCCGATAGTCAGGGGCGGGAACAGGTAGTGAAACATGATTGTGAGAGCGAACTGCAGGCGAGATAGCAGGACCACGTCCATGATACGGCCTCCGGTTCCGTCATTATTACGGATGCCGCCGGAAGCCGAAAGGGTGCCACGCGTTCAGCGGGTGCGGGCTCAGGTCAATGGGACATGGCACTTTATCCTCTAATTCTTTCACCCACAGCCAGAATAGAACCGGCTCCGGCGGTTATACGGTGGTGCAGACTGAAAACCACCGAGGCTCAAATCCGTAATTCCTGCTGTGAGGTATGCTGTACTGATGAAGAAATACAAGATGAATCCTTTCGCGGTAGTGCTGCTGGTGCTGGCCGTATTCATGGTTCCGGTTGTTTCGGCGGCGGAAGTGGCGGTTCAGGAAAACCTGGAACTGGCCACCTTCGATGCCGCCTGGGAGATCATCCGGGACACCCACTTCGACCCGACCTTCAACGGTGTGGACTGGGATCAGGTCCGGAACGACCTCCGTCCGAAGGCGGCGGAAGCCGGCGATCCCGAAGAACTGCGGCCGGTCATCCAGGAGATGGTCGGCCGGCTGGGACAGTCCCATTTCTCCGTGATACCCAAGTCGGCGGTGGATGAGGAGATCAGCGCCGGGGAGGGCGGCGGTGAAGGGGATCTCGGCCTGGACCTGCGGGTCATGGGCGAAAGGCTGGTGGTCACCGCGGTGGACGATGGTGGTCCCGCTGCTGCTGCAGGTGTCCGTCCAGGCTGGCTTCTCGAGTCGCTGAACGGTAAGCCGGTCAGCGACTTGCTGACGCGGATCCGGGAGACTGCAGACTGGCGCAGTATCGAGTTGCGTTTTCTGATTGTGGCGTTCGGCTCACTGACCGGCACCCCGGGCAGTACCGTGGACTGCGTGTTTATGGACGGCAGCGATACGAAAAGAGAACTGCAACTCACCCGCCGGGCGGCGCCGGGGAAACCGGTGAAGCTGGGAAACCTGCCACCGTTCCAGACCCGATTCGATTCCAGGCAGGTTGATTCGGAGAAGCACGGCGTCACCGTCGGCGTCCTGAGCTTCAACTTCTGGATGGTACCGCTGGCGAGCCAGATCGATGATGCGGTGGACCGTTACCGGGGCGACCACGGTCTCGTATTCGATCTCCGCGGAAACCTTGGCGGGGTCGGCGGCATGGTCATGGGAGTGGCAGGACATATCCTCGACAAAAAAGTCTCTCTGGGGACTTTCAGCACCAGAACCCAGACCCTCAAGTTCAACACCAACCCCCGACGGGTGAACAGCAAGGGAGAGCTGGTGCGGCCGTTCTCCGGCCCGGTGGCTATCCTGGTGGACGGCCTGTCCGCCAGCACATCTGAGATGTTCGCCGCAGGTCTGCAGGAAGCCGGCCGAGCCCGAATTTTCGGCCGAAAAACCCCTGGTATGGTGCTGCCGGCTTACATGGACCGGCTGCCCAACGGGGACGTGCTGTACCATGCCATTGCCGATTACCGCACCCCTTCCGGAGCGCTGGTGGAGGGAAGGGGTGTCCAGCCGGATAAAGAGATCCCTCTGGACCGGGCCGTCCTTCTGGAAGGCCGGGACCAGGTCATGGAAGCGGCCCTGGACTGGATCGCGAAAGAGAACAAAAAGCAGGATCGGATCGGATCCTTACAGGAGAATGAATGATGCAGAAGAGAAATACCTGGATTGTGACTGTGGCCGCGTTCGTGCTGATCGCCGGAGTGGCGGTTGGCCCTGCTCTGGCCCAGGCGGAGATCACCGTACCGGCGGCCAGACAGGTGGTGGATCGCTACGTCGAGGCACTGGGTGGTGAGGCGGCTATCCGAGCTCATGAAACCATGGTCATGACCGGGAGCATGGAGATGGTCGGCCAGGGCATGTCGGCGGAGATGAAGATCATGGCGATGGCGCCGAACAAGATGAAAATGGAGATCACCATCCCCGGTTTGGGAAACATCCAGTCCGGATTCGATGGTGAGGTCGGCTGGTCGTTGAACCCGATGACCGGCCCGATGGTTCTGGAGGGCAAGGAACTGACCCAGGCGATGCGCCAGGCCGACTTCTATTCCGCCCTCCATGGAGAGCACCTGTACCAGTCGATGACCAACAGCGGCCAGGTCGACTTCGAAGGGAAACCGTGCTGGAAACTGGACCTGGTCACCGCGTCCGGAGACGCCGTCACCGAGTACTTCAACGTTGAGACAGGCCTGATCGATGGCATGACCCAGACCCAGGAAACGCAGATGGGTGAGGTCACGGTCACCACGGTGACCAGCGATTACAAGGAGTTCGACGGAGTCAAGGCCCCAACAAGAATGGCCGCCACGATGGGCCCGGGTATGGAGCAGGCGTTCGTGATCAACAGCATCGCGTTCGACGGAGTCACCGAAGCGGACTTCGCCCTCCCGGACGGGATCAAGGCCCTGGTGGCCGGCGAAAATGCCGAGGTTGAGGTCATGGTTGACGAGCCGCCGGCGTTGGCCGCACCTGAAAACCTGAAACGGGAGGATTAAGGCCCGCTTTCTTTACACTAAGTTACAAGTGCAGGCGAGCCCCTCTGCTATAAGGAGGCGAAGCTCCGGAAGATCCGGATTCGCTTTCTGAAGCACGAGGGGTTTGCCATGTATGGACCTGGGATCCTGCTCATTACAGCCGCCTGCCTCCTGATCCTGCCGCTGGCAGGGTGTACCTGTGACAGTGAGCCGGTTGTGGCGCCTCCACCGTCGGGGCCGTATCTCGGTCAATCCGTTCCCGGCGCCGAGCCGGAACTGTTCGGCCCTAGTATCGTTTCGACAGGGATGTACGAGCGGGATATTGCCATGACCCCGGACGGCAACGAGATCTACTTCGGGCTGGTGGCCTCGGGACGTACGACCATCGCATACCTCAAGCAGGTGGACGGGGTCTGGACCGGACCGGAAATCGCACCGTTCTCCCAGGATCCGGCGGTGTTCGATTTCGAACCGTTCATCACTGCGGATGGAATGAAGATGTACTTCCTGTCCACCCGGGCGCCGGAAGGGCAGGATCCGAAACCGGGATGGGGCCACCAGAACATCTGGGTCATGGATCGGGAGGCGGGCGGCTGGTCCACTCCCAGGGAAATGGGGCCGCCGGTCAACAGCGAGAACGGCGAATATTTTCCGTCCCTGACCCTGGACGGTACCCTCTATTTCACCCGGGGGCTGGCTGACGGAAGGTCTCTGGTGTTCCGCTCCCGTTTTGTGGATGGCTCCTACACCGAACCGGAACAGTTGCCGGCGGAAGTCAATTCGGTGGATCAGCAGTTCTACGCTTTTATCGCCCCGGACGAGTCGTACCTGAT
>CALZKF010000184.1 GCA_945787955.1 uncultured Acidobacteriota bacterium
CAACCTCGCTCGAGAAAAGCTCGGATGCTTCCTGGAAGGACAGTCCGTGCTTGGCCTGGTTGCCAAGTCTTTGGCCGGATCCCATTCGAATTGCATTTCACACTAGATAATATACGCCATTGGCTTAGTAAGTCAATGACAGATCTCGGACATCACCACGGCTGAAGGATTTGCGCGCAGTAAATTCGCCAAGAAATCATTGGTGCCGGAGCCGAGACTCGACGCCGAAGACGCACGGTGTAACTCGGACGGGGTTTCCCCCGGGGGATTTTAAGTGCTTTGTTCGTTGCCCTTTCCCGTTTACGAGGATTACGAGAGTTAGCTCCCTACGGTCGCTGACCCGTAGGAAAGAAGGCATTGATTACATGCGGGTTACGAGGAGTCCGAGGGTGATGGACACTCAAATGGGCACCTGATACTTGTTCGTCGTTTTCGGCGCGAATCACGCCTCGGTCACCAAGGTGAACGACGGTCCATCCAGCGTAGTAGCGACCGGAGCATTCGTATTGGGGAACGGCTCCTACGCATGGAGCAGTTTCTGTTGGCTCGTGCCGCGTACAGCGACACGGGGACAGCAATTAGCCCAGATTTTTAGTCGTTAACCTATTATCTTTGTATTTATCAATATATTTGACATATATCAGCATTGTGTTTACAGTCGTTAACCATGAGTCCCACGATCCGCGTAACCCGAGTCTCGATCCTCGATGCCGCCGTCGCCGTCTACAGCCGGGACGGTGCCCGGGGATTCTCGATGCGCGCCGTGGCGGCCGAGGTGGGGATCACCGCGACCGCGATCTACCGACACTACCCCGACAAGGCAGCGTTGGCGCAGGCGCTGCTGGATCGTGCGCGCCAGTTGCTCGGAGGCTTCCTGCTCGACGGGATTCGAGGAAACGATTCGCTTGAGCGACTGTGGTCTTGCGCCGATTCCTACATGCGTTTTGTTGGAGAGCATCCGCAGCTCTATCGGCTGCTGTTTTTCGATCCGCTCGAGGAAATGCTTCCCAACATCCGGTCCGTAGAGGATCGACACGAAGCCATCCCCCTCCATTTCGTCATCGATCGCATCCGCGAGGCGATGGAAGACGGCCTCCTCGGACGTCGAGATCCCGCGCTAGCGGCGTTGACAGTCTGGGCTCACCTGCACGGCCTGTGCTCTCTCTCCCTGGCGGGGCGAGTGCCCGCGGAAAGTCTGCCGAGGGTCGCGCGTGCTTCCCTGAATCATCTGTACGAGGGTCTGCGATCGGAGAACCGCAATGAAGAAACGAATTCATAGCTCTATCCTGTTCCTGCTGCTGCTTAGCCCTCTCCCGGCCGGTGCAGAGGACGATGCTCTCCACCGAGAAGTGCAGCAGTTGATCGGGAAAGGCAGGGGCGGAGAGGCGGTAGAGGTGATCGAACGACGATCTCCTGCCGACATGCGTGACGCCGATGGATGGTTCCTGTTGGCCCAGGCGTACCACGATTGGATGGACCATGCGGGACTGTTGAGGAAGCGTGGTTTGGCCAACAAGATGAGACGGTCTCTCGAGGCGGGGCTCGCCGCGGATCCCGACCTCGATGGAGCGCGGCAGGGGTTGGCGGAGCTGGAGCGATGATCGGCGATACGGGGACGGCGGAGCGAGGCTGGATCCGCTGCACCTGGCTCGCCGGCGCCGGCGCACTCGCCGGATACTTCGCAGTCCCGGTTTTCCACCTGCCTCCGTGGGACGTCGGTCGCTGGATCTTCTTTCTCACCGGTGCGTCGCTGGCGCTCGCAGCGTTTGCCTTCCGGCAGGCCTGCCGCCACCGCGGCGACGACGTGCTGCGAACCGTTGGTCTTTGGGCGGTGATGATTTCCGGCCTGTTCATGCATGCGATGGCGGTGATCCAGGACGGCAACTTCACTACGATGCGCCGCCGGATCGGTGCCACGGAGGACGCCGTCGTGGAACAGACGGAGCGGGCCGTGATGTGGGGCGTCAACAACGTACAACTCTCGCTCGATATCTGCTTCGATATCTGGATTACGATTGGTGGGCTGTTTCTGGCGGCAGCACTGCTGGCTAGGCGTGGCCGGCGTTGGCTCGGGGCGCTCGGCCTGACGACGTCCCTATTCGCCTTTGCAATGAACGTTTGGAAATATCCCGCTCCCCCTGCCGAAGTTGGCGGAATCGACGGCGGGCCTTTTCTGGCCGCTTGGTTCGGCCTGTACATCTTGTTCGAAACGCGCCGACCCGCGACACGAGATAGCGAGAGAGCAGCGGAGAGCAGCTGAAAGCATTGGTGCGATCGCCGAGACTCCACGCTGAAGGCGCACGGGGTAACTCGGACGGGGTTACTCCCAGAAAATGTTAAGTGCTGATTCGTTGCCCTTTCCCGTTTACGAGGATTACGAGGGTTATGGACACCTGTTCGGGGCGGGTAGGACTTTCAATCCGCGTTTTCGGTAACCCGACGTCTGAGATTGGGCGACATGTCGACCTGAACTACCCCAACCCGCATGATCCCCAGACCACCGAGACCGTCAGCCGCCCTCCCGCACGTCGACCACCGCCACCCGCATCCCCGATACCCGCGTCGATTTGCCGGGCTCGACCTCGAAGCTGAACTCCGCCATCGGCCCCTTCGCCGAGCTGAACAGCACGGCCAGGCCGGTCTCGTCCTCCCTGACCACCTGCTGCACGGTGAGCCGTCCGAAGTGCTCGTCGTACAGGCGGCGATAGAGTCCGATGTGTTCCTCTTCGGTTCGTTTCACGCGGAAGAACTCCTCGAAGTGGGCGGCGATGAACGCGGACATGACGGCGTCATCGTTGCTGTTGTAGGCCTCGACGTACTTCGCAACCAGCGTGCCGGCGGGTGAATCGGGCAACTCGGCCGAATCGCCGCCCGCCATCGGAACGGCAACCCCCAGCGCGACCTCGCCGTCCGCGCTCTTCCCCGAGACGATCGACTCGATCCACTCACGGTGGGTCGAAACGCGGGTGTAGCCCTCGAGCACACCGTAACGTCCCGGGCCCTTCCCGCGACCGTCGCTGAAGACGCTCACGCCGAGGGTGTACAGCTTGCCGTCCTTAGCCAGCAGCGCCGGCCCACCACTGTCCCCCGGACCGCTGACGCCCTCGAGGTCCGTGGCCTCGTCGCCCTCGTCGAAATCGAAGAAGATCCAGTCGTCGTCGACCGAGTCGACCGTGTTCGTCGCGCCGCGCTTCTTGCCGTCCGCTGAACGCGGCCCCGTCAGTCCCGTCCCTGTGTCGCCGCGCCCGACGAACGTGACGACCTGCCCGACCTCGTCGTCGCCCGCGTAGAGCACCGCCGGCGTCACGTCCTGCGCCGGCTGCTTCAGTTGCATCAACCCGACGTCGTGAGGTCCCATGTCCCGCCACTTCGGGTGAACGAAGATTCTCGCCACCTCGTACTCGCGGCCGTCGATCTCGGCCCGCGGCGAGCGCCCGCTCACGCCGCGTGCGACGTGCCCCGCCGTCAGCACCCAGTCCGGCGCGATCAACACGCCGGAGCCGTCGGGCAGCACGGTGACCGCGGCGGGGAACCGGGCGCCGAGCTCGACGTAGCGCGCCTCGTCGCGGTCGTGGCGGGTGACGATCGCCACCGCGGGATGCGCGAGGAGCACGACGAGCACGAAGGTCAAAGAGCGAACGGGTGTAGAGTTGAGGACACTCGGACTCTTCGGCATCAGGTTCGGCCTCCTTGTTGGGTCGTTCGGTGGCTCCCCTGCCTTAAGCCGAAATCGTGCCAGTCTGTTGCTGCGTGTTTGAGAAGCAATGCGGCCAGGAGAGTTGCACCGCTTATTGTACTAGACCTCATTTCGGGTATGTAGACCCCATTTGGGGTCCCGCGTCACAGGGCCGGTAGCCGCTAATCGGCTGAAACGAGCCATGGTGCGGTCGCCGAGACTCGACGCCGAAGGCGCAGCGAAGCTAACTCGGACGGGGTTTCCCCCAGGGGATTTTAAGGGCTGATTCGTTGCTCTTTCCCGTTTACGAGGATTACGAGGAGTCCGAGGGTTAGCTCCCTTCGGTCGCTGACCCGTAAGGAAGAAGGCACTGTTTACTTGCGGGTTATGGACACCCAGATGGACACCTGGCGGAAACGGCGAGCACATCCGCGGCCCTCCGGCACAGTCGAAGACGTCACGGACAACTGCTGGTCGAGGCTGCTATTTCGTCGTCGCGCTTTTGGACCAGCCCCTCGCCTCCCGAATCGTAAGTACCGGTCTTGCAGGCGGCCTCGGCGCGGACGAGGTAATGGAAACCGTATCCCACCGGGGGGCGCTCCCGATCATTCAGCGTGGTGTCCTCATGATCGTCAACGAGGCATGTATCAATCGCCTCCCTGTAATCCCCCCCCGATCCGCTCAGGATATCCAAACGCCCGCGAACCACGTCGTAGCGGTCCGCAAACTCCACAACCGTCCACTCCATGGTCTCCTTGTCATTGTCCCACAACACGAAATCGCTGGCCCCGGGAATCGGGAACCCTTCGTCGACAACCGTGTCACAGTTGTTGTCCTGGAAGTCGCACAGCTCCGGCGCTCCGGTGTACACGGTAACGTCGGTCTCGTCACAGTCGCCTGCGCACTCCGACTGGGTATCGCCGTCGATGTCCACCTCGTTGGTCCCGTCCGGCAACGGCCAGGCCGGGTCGTCGCAGTCGTTGTTGAGTCCGTCGCATACCTGCAATGCCCCCGGATAGACCGCCGCGTTCCAGTCGTCGCAGTCGGAGCATCTTTGGAACGGATCTCCGTCGTTGTTCTGGTTGCAGCATTCGAATAATTTGAACCATACTTCCGATGGCTGGGCGGCCAGATAATCGTAACGGGCTATGACGCCGAAATCCTGCCCGTTGAAAACCATGGCCGGGATTCTGATATCGACTTCAGTCCCTCCCGATACGTACCACGACGGGCCGGAAGAGAGAGTCGCCCCCGTGGCCGAGAGGCGCTGGAACAGAACCCTGTCCCAAAAAGATCGGTCATCCTGCCACGCGACAAGGTACTCCTCCCCGGTCCATCGAACGACCGGGGCATTGGTATACCGGGTAGATAGAGTCACCGTCGTCTCACTCCCCTGGATAACCCCGTTCGCGTCCAGCCGGACGAATTTGACTCCGTCCTGGCCGGTTGGAAAGTTCCCGTGCTGCCACACAACGCCGTATTCGCTCCCGGTCCACACGATCGAGGGAGCATTAGATGCAACGTCAGTGCTGAGTGTTATGGTCGCTCCAATCAATGTACCGTCTGCATTGAACCTTCTAAAGTAAACCCCATCCCATACAAGGGCGTAGCCGGTCCCGTTCCATACCAGGTCAACATTCGAGAAAAAGGAGCCCAGCCCCAGATCTACCGATTGGCCGATCTGGTTGCCGGAAGCATCCATGCGATAGAACAGAAAATCGTCCGTGACCACGGCGTACTCACTGCCGTTCCAGACCATTGTGGGGTATTCCATTACATCGAATGACGTCGTACCGATAAGAGTCCCCGATGCATCGAGCCGGACCAGATGTGATGCCGATGCATCTCGTGTCAGCAATCCATAGTCGGTCCCGGTCCAGACCAGTGCATCTGCGTAATAACCTGCAGGGATGCTGACAGCCGGACCGATCGGTTGACCGCTGGTGTCCAGTCTCCTGAACCAAGGACCGCCCCACGCCACACCGAATTCCGCTCCGCTCCATGCAATCCGCGCGTTGCCGGGATTAGCACCCGCATTCGAAACCAGGACTTCCCCAGGCGAGGTGGGGCTTGAGCACGACCCGTCGCAGGTTTCGTCCACAACGCCGTCACCGTTGTTGTCGCGGCCGTCGCAAGCGTCCGGCCCGCCGGGGTAGCTGCCAGCGTCGTGGTCGTTGGGATCGCCGGTGCATTCGGTGTAGCCATCACCGTCCATGTCGTCACAGCAACGCACAAAGGCGGTATGGACACCCCACAAGCCATCGTCAATGTCCTCCCAAACCACCACCTGACCGGTTCCACTCCAGGCGATTGATGTCATACCGGCAACCGCGGGCGGGGCGCTGATTCTAAGATCGCCCCCTTGCTTAACCGCCGCAGCGGAGACCCGTGCCGTGTAGACATCCTGGTTTCCGCCTCGCGTATCGTTCCAGGACATGGAGAACTCCTCGCCGGTCCAGACCAGCGAGGGGAAATAGGCGGCTCCACTCGAGTTAGTGATCCGGATGTCGGTGCTGAGTCTCTGGCCTGTGGACCGCAGCAAGCAGAAGTAGATCTCCGGGCCGCCCGAAC
>CALZKF010000185.1 GCA_945787955.1 uncultured Acidobacteriota bacterium
ATCGATCATGATCGGTGCGCCGCAGAAGTTCCCGACGTGATTCGGCCCGCCGTCCTGGTCCAGGACGACATTCCAGTCCACCCAGCCGCTGACCCAGTGATCCAGGCTGACGATGATGTTGCGGGCGTATCGATGCACCGGCGTGTACACCGGGTGATCGGCGGCAGCCTCTCCGGCCCAGGTGGCGCTGTACGCCCAGTCGGTGGCGTTGGCGTTCCACCAGAACGAGTCGTTGTTGAACCAGCCTGATTCCTTGAACCGGACCGGATCCTGGATCCCGGCAGGCGCATCGACTCCCAGACTGTCAATGCAGCCCTCGGTATGGATGATGCTGCAGTCCGGGAATTTCTCGCGAACCCGCTCGAAGCTGTCTTCGAACACCTTGAAGGTGCTGGAGTACCAGTGCACGGCGGCGCCGTACACGTGGCTCGCAGACTCGGGATCGGATAGGATCGCGTCGGCCCATTCTTCCAGGCCGTCCCGGTTCTGATCGTAGAACAGTAGTTTAACCTCGGAATGCTCACTCTCCGCCAGACCGGGCCCCAAGTGCTTTTTGATGAAATCGTTCTGGGAGTCCGGTGAGAAGTGCATGCTTTCCCAGTTGCCGCCGTTGCCGTGAGGTTCGTTCACCGGCGTCAGGCCCCAGATCGGAACCCCGGCTTCGCTGTAGGCGTCCAGGTACTTGAGAAGATAATCGGCATAGGTCGAGACATATTTAGGCTTCAGCCAGCCGCCGTCACCCTGCCAGTTGTTCTCCGGCGATCCGGGGACGTACCAGGTCTCGATGGTTTTCATCCACGGTGGAGCGGTCCAGGCGGATGCGATGATCCCCAGCTCCGAGTCCTCCTGGCCACTTTTGATCTCCAGCGCCTCCCGGATCATCGGGAGTAGATCGTAAGAACTATCCTGGATTCCCGGGTAGGTTGCCGGGTCGAACCCGGCCAGGTCCGGGGCGATGCTGAACGCAGCCAGTTCCTTGTCATCCGGTTTCCCGGCGTAGGAGTATTTGCCCTCCACGGTGAAATCACAGGAACCGATATGGGTTCGGGTCAGGGAGAAGTTGGCCCCCGACTCACCGTAGATCTGCTCCATGACCTCCCGGCGCTGCTCCGGTTTGAGGTGGGCCAGGACGAAGGCGGAGGACTCGGTGAACGACGAACCGATCCCGTCGATGGTCTGCTTCAGACTCTCCGGATAGATCGTGATCACCGTGCCGTCGGCGCTGCCGGCCTGAAACGGCACCGGTTCAACCGACTCCAGCTTGTGCCCCGACTCGGAGGTCAGCAGGACCTCCACCATGCGGGGCTCAGGAGGACCGGAATCCCTTTGTCCCGAGCAGCCACCGATGGCCAGGGCGGTCAGGACAACCAGGAACCGGTAACAGGATGTCGAGCTGTTCATCGCGGATGCCCTCCGGGGGAGGGGAGATTGTGCCATGATGTGGCCTTCTGTTATCATCCCGCGGTCAAAAGAGAGCGGGAATAGCTCAGTTGGTAGAGCATCAGCTTCCCAAGCTGAGGGTCGCGGGTTCGAGTCCCGTTTCCCGCTCCAGATAGTTTTACCCGGAATGCCCGGCGCCGGTTTCCTTTCGGAAACTGTGATTCCCTTATTGCCTCATCTGTTTTTCGATCGGTCAGGACATGATTGGCCCCCGAATCCGTCAGGTCCCCGTGCTTGCCTCTATAGCAATAATGCTATATATTGCAGGAGCCGCGGGTGCCGCCGATCAAGGTTATTTTCTTCCGGGAAGCGTCTGGGGAGGTGCCTGTTCTGGATTGGCTGAAGCAGCTCCGGAAGAAAGATCTCCGTGGATATGAGAAGTGCGCCGCAAGAATCCATCGCCTGGAGTTGGAAGGCTTTGAACTCAGAAGACCGTTTTGTGACTATCTAAGAGACGGTCTCTACGAACTACGAGCCAGACGAGGCCGTCTGAATTATCGAATTCTTTATTTTTTCCACGGGCGAAACCGAATAGTCCTGGTGTCCGGGTTCAGCAAGGAGGGCCGGATTCCGACGAGTCCGATGAGACGCGCCTTTCGAAGGAAAGCGGCGTTCGAAAATCAGCCGGCACGGCACAAATACGAACTGGAGCTGTGAAACGATGGCTAAGAAGACCAGCAGCGCAACCGAGATTCTGGACCACATCACCGGAGATGATCCTGAACTCCGCAGGATGATTGAAGTAGAAACCCTCAACAGCAAGATCGCCGGGATGATTTACGACGCCCGCCACGAGGCGGGGCTGACTCAAGCCGGGCTTGCCAGGTTGATCAACACCAAACAGCCGGTCATCGCCCGACTCGAGGATGCCGATTACGAAGGACATTCACTGTCCATGCTCCAGCGCATCGCATCCGCGCTGGGCCGGCGTCTGGACGTATCGTTCGTTCCCGGAACAGGGACCGAAGGCTGAATCCCCCGACAGGCCGGAATACGGCGGCGGTGATTACGTAAAAGTCAATTGCGGTGCGGGTTTTCGGCGTAACTTTGTTACGTTGACCGGCATTGCTCCGGGAAAAGGCGCCGTGTAAGCTTGGCGCTTACACATGGTGCGCACCTGGTGCGTGTGCGGAGGAGTATTGTGACTGAACACCGCAAGATCCTGGTGGTGGATGATCAGGTTGAGATCCGCGAACTGGCGGAGACGATTCTGGCCTCGGAAGGGTACGACCTGAAGACCGTTTCCAGCGGCGAAGATGCGCTGGAGGCTGTTCTGGGGGAGCCGTTCGACCTGGTGCTGCTGGACATCAACATGCCCCGTATGAGCGGCTGGGAGACGTTGCGGCTCATGCGGGCCGACGACGGCCTGTCCGGCCTGAACGTGGTGATGTTCTCCATCAAGGGGGAGATCCGGGACAAGTCCCAGGGCATGCAGCTGGGCGCCGTGGATTACATCACCAAGCCGTTCAAGGTCGACGAGCTGGTCGGCAGGGTGCGGGACGTTTTCCGCTCCCTGGAAGGGGTGGCGCCATGATCCGGCACCCGGAACCGATGCGCTACCGCACCGCATACCTCCGCCTCAAAAGCGCCCTGCAGGATCCGGCCACAGGGTTCCCGGCCTACCCGATGCTGGTGAACGAGCTGCAGGCCCGGCTGGACGCCCGCAGGCAGATCGGCGTACTCCATGTCGGTCTGTCCGGCCTCCCGCTGGTGGAGTCGCTGTACGGCTGGCAGACCCTGGACCGCATCCTGTCCCAGGTGGCCGAAGCTCTCACCGCCATGGTCGGGGACGTGCTGCCGGAGGGATCGCTGCTGTCCATCAACGCCGTGGCCGGGGACCGTTTCATCGTTTTTATACCCAAGGTCCCAGGTTTCCTCGAAGTCGATGCCGGGATTTTGGCGGAGATCGGCCGGACGGTGGTGGAGCGCCTGGAGATGCTGTTCGATAACGACGAGTTCGCAGGACTCAACCCGCGACTCGGTTTCCAGGTCGGCCACGCCCTGCTGTCGGAGAACCCGTACTACCGCTTCGAGCGCAGGATCCACGGCGCGGTGGAGGAGGCCTGCAACCTGCAGGAGCGGCAGGAGCATAACCGGGACCGGGCCGGGGCGGACGAGCTGCGGCGGATCATTGAGGATTCGGACGTCACCACCCTGTTCCACCCGATCATCGACCTGCACACCGGGGTGACGCTGGGGCACGAAGCTCTGGCCCGGGGACCGCGGGGGAGCATTTACGAGATGCCGGTTTCGATGTTCGCGGCCTCCGGACCGGCCGGCGAGACCGCCGCCCTGGACCGGCTGTGCCGCACCCAGGCCCTCTGTTCCTGCTGCCGCATGGAAGGCCTGGGCAAACTGTTCATCAACGTCACGCCCCAGAGCCTGGCCGACCCGGAATGGCAGAGCGGACGGATTGTGGATCTTCTCTCGGAAGCGGCGCTGTCGCCGGGAGACCTGGTCCTGGAGCTGTCCGAGCCCCAGGCCGACCGGGACACGGCCCACACAGTGGCCGCCATCGCACCGTTGCGCTCCCGGGGATTCGGCATCGCTCTGGACGACGTCGGTTCAGGCTACGCCAGCCTGGCCACCATGGAGCGGTTGTGCCCCGACTATCTCAAGGTGGACGGAAGCCTGGTCCGGGACATCGACAGCCATCTCATCAAGCAGGAGGCGCTGGCCTCCCTGGTGCAGGTCGCCGGCAGGCTGGGGAGTGCCGTCATCGCCGAAGGTGTGGAGTCCAAGGCCGAAAGTGAGGCCATACGGAACCTGGGCGTCCGGTTCGGCCAGGGCTTCCTGTTCGCGGCGCCGGGAATGCCCGGCGAGGCCGCGGGAAACTGAAGGAGGGTATCGGCCGGCCATGATCGCAGGATTGGCGCTAACGCTGCCTGAAGGAGTGAACGGGGATGTCCTCGTCACCGGGCTCGGACTGTTCCTGCTGTTGGCGGTGGTCGCACTGGTCGCTCTGATCTACCTGGGACGGCGCCGCCAGGCCGACGAGATCCGTGAAATCGTCATCGCCCTGGAAGAAATGCGCTCCGGCCGATTGCGCAGCAGGCCTGAGATCGGCCGCCGCTCCGCCATGGCGATGGTGGCCGATTCGGTTCAGCGCCTGGGCCAGGACATGAACGTGCATGCCGGTGAGCTGGAACGGTCCCGGGAGAGGATCACCGTCCTGGAGCAGGCCGTACCCGACACCGCCATCATCACCACCGATCACGACGGCAACATCCGGACGGTGAACGGCAACGCCTGCGACCTGTTCGGGTGGCGGCCCGGAGACGTCCTGGCCCAGCCGGCGTCGGTGCTGTTCGAAGACGAGTTCTGGAAGGAACTCCTGCCCAAGCTGGCCAGGAAGTCCCTGCGGGAGTCCGGCATCCGGCTCCAGGGCGACATGGTGCGTCACGACGGCAGCCCGTTCCACGCCGACCTGACCGTCAGGCTCCTCAGGAAGGGAGAGACCTCCGCAACCCCGGCCACCGGCTTCGTGCTCGTGATCCGGGACGAGGCCGAACTGGAAAAGCTGACGACACGCCTGGCGGCAGCAGAGGAGCAGCAGGATCTGCTGATGGAGGGCATCGCCGACGGCGTGGCGATCCTGTGCGGCGGAGAGATCGTTCATACCAACTCGGCACTGGCCGGCATGCTCGGCATCGATGTGGACAGGCTGGAGGGCAGTCCTTTCCAGCGCCTGGTGGCTACCGCAGACCTGCTCCAGGTCCGGGAGCGGCTGCAGGGACTGGAAAGTGACGCAGCGGCGGCTCCGGAGCCGTTCCGTCTGACCCTGCGCCGTGAGGATGACGACGGTGATCCCCGTGTTCAAATGAAGGCTGCCCCGATCCGGTATCAGGGCCGACCGGCGGTTCTTGCGATATTCAGGGACATCACAGGCCAGGCGCGCTTCGAGGAGGAGTTGCGGCGCAATGAAGCCAGGCTGGACGCCGTTCTGGAGGCGGCGCCGGAAGGGATCCTGGTCCTGGTGGAAACGGCGGAAGGCGCCCTTGTGCACCTGACCAACCGTGCCTTCCTGAACATGTTCGGGTTGGAAGCGGGCAGCGTACTGGGGCTTCCGGAAGGGGAGATCCTCCGTCTGCTCCGTCACCGGTCCGCCGACGGTGCCAACGTGGCGGCGTTCCTGGCCGCCGCCAACCGCAACGCGGTGCGGGACACCGTGCCGGGCGGGGAGGGCGCACGGGAACTGGATCTGGCGGTGACCCCGCTCCTGGACAGCCAGGGCTGTTTACTGGGCCGCATGTTGAGCTGCACCGACCGCACCGCCCAGGCGGCCGGCGAGGCGGACCGGGAAGGGAGATCGGCGGAACTGCAGGCGCACATCAGCGCCCTGATGGATTCCTGCCGCGAACTGGACCGCACCAACTCCGACCTGCGCCAGAAGATGGCGGAGCAGGACCAGTACAACCGGGAACTGGTCAAACTGGACGACATGAAATCAAGGCTCCTGGGGAACGTGTCCCACGAACTCCAGACCCCCCTCGTTTCGATCCGGGGCTATACCGAGATGATCCTCAAGGGGCGGCTGGGAAGCATCACCGAGGAACAACAGAAAGGGCTGACCCTTTCCCTGAAGAACATCGATCGCCTCATCACCATGATCGACGGACTCCTCAATCTCGCACGCAATGATCGACTCAACCTGACGGTGTTCCCGCTGCACCAGCTGGTGGCGGAATGCGAAGACCTTATCCGGCCCAAGCTGGGGCCGAAGAATCTGGTGCTTTCCGTCCGCCAGGAGCAACCCGGGATCCGGATTCACGGGGACCGGGAGAAGCTGTTCCAGGTGTTCGTCA
>CALZKF010000186.1 GCA_945787955.1 uncultured Acidobacteriota bacterium
CATGGAACGACCAGTATAACGGACCTGCCGGAGATGACGACAGATCAAGCGTTGTCGCGGTATCCATCGACGGTTCCAACAATTATGTGGTTCTGGGATACGGCAAAAACGCTAACTGGGATGATGACATATATGTCGTAAAATACCTGAATAACGGTACACGGGACTGGGCGGCGGTCCCCTATGACAGAGGTGTAACGGGCAATGATTATCCTTCGGCAGTGGCCTTTGATTCCTCGGGGGACATTATCGTATCGGGCCATACCTTTAACGGTATGGATTATGACTATTTTGTAAGAAAATATAACGGAACCGACGGCTCCGATGCATGGACCGATAACTACAATATCGCGGCCGCAGGGACTGATTTTACGAGGTCGATGGACGTTGACTCTTCAGGGAATGTTTTTGTAACAGGCATAGCAGTAACAGAGTCCGGGAATGAAGATTTTTATACCATTAAATATAACGGGAAGAACGTGACGCTCTTATGGGTAATGAAGTTTAATGGACTGGGCAACGGAATTGACGAGGCCATAACAGTGAAGGTCGATCCGGTAAATGGCGACGCCGTTGTTGCAGGGACCATTGAGGACACCGGAGGAGATATGGAATTTCATATCATCCGGTATGACACAGACGGAAACGTGGTCTGGGAGAGGACGGTAGACAGACCGGGAAGTAATGATTTTGTAGCGGCCATGGCAATGGACAACTCGGGGAACGTCCACGTCACGGGCTATACGGACAACGGGATGAACCGTGACATCATCTCAGTCCAGTACGACAGCACCGGCACATTCATGGGCGGCAGTATTTACAATGGAAGCGCAGATGATGATGACGAAGGTGCCGCATTAACGGTGAATAACCTCGGAGAGGCATTTGTAGGCGGCTATTCAATAAATGCCGGCTTAAACGCGGATTATTTTGTATACAAGGTCACAAACAACCTTATACCTGTGCCCATGCCTTTTACAGCAAGCCCGGATTATGAAGAGATCGTATTTAACTGGACCGACAATTCCAGCAACGAGGACGGATTCCATTTAGAGAGAAAGACAGGGACATGTTCATCAGTCAACCCGTGGGTACCTCTTTATACGGCATCAGCAGGGGTCACAACGCATACTGATACAAACCTCGCAATAGGGGCTACTTACTGCTACAGGATTCGGACTTTTAAGAATAACGGCGAAACCTCCAGGTGGGTGGAAAAATCAGTGACAACGCTTATTCCTGCCGCGCCGGTATTGACGGCAGTTCCGTTGAACACTACACGGATAGACCTTTCATGGACCAACAGCA
This sequence comes from uncultured Acidobacteriota bacterium, assembly GCA_945787955.1. GTDB lineage: Bacteria > Acidobacteriota > Polarisedimenticolia > Polarisedimenticolales > Polarisedimenticolaceae > Polarisedimenticola. Next base: position 1,309 of record CALZKF010000186.1, read on the forward strand.
CATCTGTTGAGGATGGATTTAATGTGGAAAGGTGTGAAGGCGTCAGCTGCTCTGATTTTACACCTTTAACGACTACTGGACCTGATGTAACGTCTTATTCAGATAGGTCTGTTTGTAATGCAAGGACCTACCGTTACCGGGTAACGTCGTACAAGACAGCCCACTGGACTACGGGATACAGCAATACAGCGTCTGCAGCGACACCAGCACCGGCCGCAACGGGCACTACGCTGACTGCAGCACGCATATCAGAGGCACAAATAGAGCTTCAGTGGACAGATGCACTAAGCGATGAGACAGGATTCAAGATTGAACGATGTGCGGGGGGCGGTTGCAGTAATTTTGCCGAAATAAACACCACGGTAACTGACCATCTGAGAACCCTCTTTCATATGGATGAGGCCGCATGGGGCGGCACAGTCGGTGAGGTATCAGACGGCTCCGGTTATGAAAATCATGGAACATCGAACAATGGCGTTACCACTGTTGCAGGCGGCCATTCAGGCAGAGCCGGTACCTTTAACGGGACTGACCACTATATAAATTGGAGCTACTCAGGAAGTATTCCTGTAAATAATTTTACGATCGAGGCATGGATACAGGCAACGACAAGCCATCAGATTGACACGGAGAGTTCAAGCAGTACATCCGGGACCAGCGGGCAGAGATACCTTTTCGGTGCTGATAACAGGGGTACGGACAGCGGTGCAGGCATATCAGCAGGCACAAACGGAATTACCGTAAAATAGCATGGATCTTTCTATATTCCGCCACTGGCAGTATATTCCGGATCTATCGGCACAGGATGGAACCATATAGTCGTCACCTATACGAATAAGCAGCCCCGGATTTATCTCAATGGGGTCCTGGTGCATACCGGCATCACATCTCCGCGGGCAAATGTTTACGCGCCCACAAAGGTGGGCGGGGGAGAATATGGATACTTTCCGGGCATTATTGATGAAGTCAGGATTTACGACCGCGCTCTGACTGACGATGAAGTGGACGACCACTTTAACGGGCTTACGAACAATGTCCGCTATTCGGATTTAACGGTAGATGAGGATAGGACATACACATATCGCGTGATTGCATACAAAACTGCCACATGCGAGGGTGGATGGGACAGCCCTTCCTATTCAAACACCGTTGCGGCAACGACAATGCTTGCTGACCCCTCCGGCCTGAATGCTGCAGCTATCGATACTACCCGGATAGACCTTTCATGGACGAACAATACTGTGTCTGAAACAGGCTTTACAATCGAGAGATGTGAAGGAGCTGGCTGCGATTTTTCAACAGTGTCCACATTGACAGCATCAGCAGGGGTTTCATCATACGCAGACACAGGAGTGTGTGAATCAAGGACCTATAAATATCGCCTGAAAGCAATAAAAGATGATGCTCCACCCCTGTGGCAGACCGGATGGACCAATCCGTCGGCACAGGCATCAACCCCGGGCATTACAGCACCCGCACTTACATCCGTGACACCCATGTCGGAATCTCAGATAGACATTACATGGGGAGATAATACCAGTGATGAGACAGGATTCAAGATCGAGAGGTGTGATGGAGCTCTTGGTTCATGTCCGCTGGATACTGATTTTACCGTAGTGAAAACAATGGATACAATTTATGGTGAGGCACTAGTGTTCCCTATGGATGAAGCGTCATGGAACGGAGTTTCCTACGATGTCATGGACAGTTCGGGTAACAGCAATAACGGCAGGGCGTACTTCGGTGCCAATACCGTGGCAGGAGGTAGATTTGGAAGGGCAGGAAGTTTTGACGGGACCAGTTATATCTACGTTCCGCATAATAGCAGCATTAATCCGACAAACAGTATAACCGTCGCAGCATGGGCAAGGAGCAATACCTCAACGTGGAACAACTATACCATGTTTGTGAGCAAGAGGAATGCTTTTGTGCTTGGGCCTCAGAGCGGCACTAAGTTAATGTACTTTTATGTCTATGTTAATAATGGGTGGAGGATTGCATCATTTACACCGACATTTGATATAACCCTATGGCATCATTATGCAGGCACCTATGACGGCACTAATGTGAAGTTGTACATAGACGGTGCTCCTGTGGCGAGTACTACCTACGCGGGAAACATCAATACAGACACGGGCCCTCTTTATATCGGCAAGGACGATGGCTACAGCAGACAATTTAACGGCTTGCTTGATGAAGTGGCTATTTTCAACCGGGCATTGAGTGATACGGAAGTATTGGCACTGTCCAGCAGTGCTGTTAATCCCAGTAATTATTCCGATACAGGACTCAGTCCTGCAACTCCCTATACGTACCGCGTCAAGGCATATAAGAATGCCACATGCGGTGGAGGCTGGGAAGCCGCCAGCAACAGGCTTGACGGGACGACCGACTCGCTGCCGGCCCCTGGCGGACTGACTGCGACACCGATAAATACTACCCATGTCGACCTGTCATGGACGAATGGCACAACGTCGGAAACAGGCTTTGTCATAGAGAGGTGTGAAGGAATATCCTGTGACTTTACTACAGTGGATACATATGCGGCTACGGCAGGTGCAAATTCATACGCAGATGTGGAGGCGTGTCAGAACAAAACGTACAGGTACCGTGTCAAGGCTGTAAAGGAAGACGCCCCGCCTTTATGGGAGACGGGATGGAGTAATCCTGTTGCGCAGGCATCAACCCCTGCAGCAGCTGCACCTGGCTGGTTTACTGTTGAGGCTGCTACTGAGTCCCGGCTGGATCTACAGTGGTCTGATAATACGTCAGCAGAGACAGGTTTTAAGATTGAAAGATGCGCAGGCGTGGGATGCAGCAACTTTACGCTTCTGAAGACGATGGATACGATATATGGAAATACGATGATGCTTCATATGGATGAAGTATTATGGGATGGCACACCAGATGAAGCTGCAGACAGTTCAGGCAGTAACAATAATGGAACAGCAACAAATGGGGCTGTTACCATAGCAGGAGGGAAATTTGGGATGACAGGATCATTTGATGGCATAGATGATTACATCAATGTTCCGCACAACAGCACCATCAATCCTGCTGATGCCATTACTGTCGCGCTTTGGGCAAAGAGCAATACGGCAAACTGGAATAGCAGTAATATGCTGGCAAGCAAGAGGAATGCATACATGCTGGCGCCGGTAAGCGGCAGCAATCAGATCAGGTTTTATATTCTCCATCAATAGATATAACACAATGGCATCACTATGCAGGGACCTATGATGGAGTAAACATTAAGCTTTACATCGACGGTGTAGAAGTTGCAAGCGTACCGCGGACAGGGAGCATTAATAATGACACCGGTCCGCTAACGATCGGGAGGGACGATGGTCAGAGTTCATACTTCAATGGACGGATAGATGAAGTCGCAATATACTCCCGGGCCCTCCAACAGCCGGAGATTCTGGAACATGCTACAAGGGTAATTAAATCTGGTTTGTACTCAGATACAGGACTGACACTTGGTGAGACATATCGCTACCGCGTGTATGCATATAAAAATGCAGGTGCACCGTCATGCAACTGGACAAGCCCATACGCTGAAGATGAGGCATTAATGGTGCCTCCGGCCCCGGATAACGTTGCTGCCGCTACTGTAACTACAACTCAGATAGATCTTTCATGGACAGACAAGACGAACGATGAGACAAGCTTCACAATAGAGAGGTGCGAAGGAGGGGCATGCGATTTTTCAGTGGTAAGCACATTCAGTGTACCAGCGGATAGAACGAGTTATTCAGATACCTCAGGGTGTGAATCAAAGACCTATAAATACCGTATCAGGGCTGAGAACACGGGCCCCGCATGGAATCAGACCGGATGGAGTACTCCCGACGCCCAGGCAGCGACTCTGTCAAAGGCAGCCCCTTCCGGTCTATCGGCTACGTCAGTGTCTGAAATGCAGATTGACCTGGACTGGACTTCCGGGACAACTGATGAGACAGGATTTAAGATCGAGAGATGCACAGGTGCAGGATGCAGTAATTTTTCACAGATAGGTACATCTGCCGCCGGTCTGACAACCTATCATGACAGGGGACTTATACCAGGAACTATATATACCTATCAGGTCAGCGCTTACAAGACTGCCATATGCAGCGGCGGATGGGACAGCGCTTATTCCAACACTGATGCAGCAGCGGCTGCTGCAATTGCTTCGCCCACTCTTTTAACAGCAACCGCTGTAAACACTACTCAGATAGATCTTGCGTGGACCCAGGGCACAGGTTTTGAGACAGGTTTTAAAATCGAAAGATGCGAGGGTGCGGGATGCAGTAATTTTACTTATCTGACCACTGCAGATCATGACATGACGGCATATTCGGACACAGCTGCCTGCAGTACAAGGACATACCGATACCGCGTTATGGCCAGTAATGAAGGATTGTCAAATCACGGTGACGGCTGCTGGACGGCAAGAGTCCCGCTTGTGATAAGCGATTTCCTGCCTGAGTACAGTCAGACGAAGATTATCATCAATCATGCTGCCTATACAGGTATGAATGCAGATTTTTCAGATATAAGGTTTTATGATGAAACAGCAAAGATTGAACTGCCGTACTGGATAGAAACCAAACAGGACAGTGTATCGGCTACTGTCTGGTTATACACATATTCGAATAACAATATTTATATGTACTATGGAAATGCTTCGGCAACCACTTCAGGTAGCAGTTCGGATGCATTTACAGAAGTGTACGATTTCCAGGGAACAATTATAGATACGAATAAATGGATCGAACTTGACGCTGGTAATTTGATAGCTCAGGATAATGGCGCTATTTTTAGCGCTGAACCAGGATCGGGAAATAGTTACCAAACCTGGACCCATGCTCTGATCTCGACAAATGTTATTGACCGAGGTGTTGATAATGAAATTTACTTT
>CALZKF010000187.1 GCA_945787955.1 uncultured Acidobacteriota bacterium
CCCGGCTGCAGGTACCTCGAGATGTGCTGGATGCTCGCGAAGCCACCCCAGGCCACGATCTTCTCGATGTTGCGGGGCTGATACAGCCTCGACTCGAATTCCTCGTCCCCCCCCTTCCAGTAGGCCACGGTCAGATGCCGGGTCAGCGGATGCTCCGGCGCCATCTCCACCATGGTCTGGGCGATGGCCGTCGCCGTGAGGGGATCATTCGAAGGCGTCTGGATGATTCCATCGCTATGCCATCCGGCTGCAAAAATGAAGGACCGCTGCCCCGCTACCGACTGGGGCCGGACGGTCAAATCGGCACCCCGGAGCGGAATCCGAATCAGCCGCGGTCACCGTATGCCGTTGAACCGGCAGGGGTCGATTCCCGGCCGGACGCATGCCTGCTGACATCACCCCCCGAGTACGCACCGATGGACGGTGTGCTGTACCGCTACGGGTTCGGCCAATGGACGGACGTTGTCACCGATCTGGTGGCGGCGCTGACCGGCGACCCGACCACCGACGAGACTGCATGGGTCGTGGTCGGCGGCGCCTCGGAGCAGAGCCAGGCCGAGTCGGGTTTCCTGGCGGCCGGCGCCGATCTGTCCCGGGTCGAATTCATCCTCGAGCCTTCGGATTCGATCTGGATCCGGGATTACGGGCCGCACTTCATCCTCCAGGGCGGCGCCGACGCCGTGGTGGACAGCCATTATTACCGCGGCCGCAGCCTGGACAATTTCATCCCGACCCTGGTAGCCGACGACCATTTCGGCTATCCGTCCTACGACATCGAGATGTACTACTCCGGAGGAAATTTCCAAGCCACCTCCGATCGGAACGGATTCGTCACGGCGCTGATCCATTCCGACAACCCGGAGCTCAGCGAAGAGGAGCTGTCCAGCCTGTACCAGGAATACCAGGGCATCGATACGCTGCACATCCTGCCCCAGTTGCCGACATCGGTGGACGGCACCGGCCATATCGATATGTGGCTCTACCTGGTAGATGAGGACACGGTGATCATCGGCGAATTCCTCGCCGGTTCGGACCCGGAGGCGATCGACATTACCACGAATGCCGTACCGTACATGGAAGCTCTCGGCTACGAAGTGTTCCGGGTGCCGGCATGGAACGCCAACCATCCCGGCCAGGGCAACACGCACTACACGTACACCAACGCGTTCCGGGTCAACGATCGTATCTTCATCCCGACGTACGGAGAAGGCGATCCCAACTACGTGCAATACGACGATCTGGCGCTGGCGGCATGGGAGTCGGCCGCCGGTCCTTCCGTCGAGATCGTACCGATCAACTCCTATCCGATCATCTGGGCGGCAGGGGCAATCCACTGCATCGTCATGCAGGTTCCGCGCTACACCGATCCGCTGCCCTCGGCCTGCGCCACATCACCTGCAGGGGGCGAACTGCTGGTGCCGAACACCGGCCACGAGATTACCTGGACCGCTTCCGACGATGATGCCGTAACGGCGGTGGATCTGCGCTACTCCACCGACGGCGGCACGACGTATCCCGGCGTCATCGCCAGCGGTCTCTCCGATACCGGCTCGTTCCCCTGGACGGTGCCGGAGGTCGAAAGCGGCGCCGTTCGGGTCCAGGTCGTCGCCCATGACACCTCGGCGAACTCCGTGACGGCGGTCAGCGATACCGACTTCACCGTCGAGAGCGCGTTGCAGCACGTGTACGACTTTTCGTCAGGTGCGGGAGTGGACAAGAGGGCTTACGGGTCCCAAACCCAAAACTGGACCGCCCTGGACGGGGTGCGCCGACCGGCCATCGTCGCAACGGAACTGTCGGCGGCGCAATATGCCGCCCTGGGCAGTTCCGATGCAAGCGGCGGAACGTCCGATCCGAACCGCTACGTCAGCGAACAGCCGTTTCCCATCGCCGAGTCGACCCACATCCTGGAGTTCACGCTGGATGAGGACCCGGGCGACATGCTCGACATCGCATTGCGTTGGGAAGGGTTCGCCCAGGACTGCAGCCAGGTGGAAATGTACGTCTGGGACGAGACCGCCGGCCAGTGGAGCGATGCCAGGGGCGGCTTCGGCAACAACCGGCACATGGACAACTTTGCCGCCAACCGCGACGGCGTCCTGGCCGGCAACATCCGTTCCGACTTCGGTCGATACATCGACGCCGCAGGCACCCTGACCCTGTTGATCTACGACGAACGCAGCTGGAACCAGACCTACCACGACTATGTTTCGGTGACCGTAACCTACGAAGCCTGTGCCGGCTCCGATCTTGACTTCGACGGTTACGCCGACGGTTGCGACAACTGCGTGTCTGTCGCCAACATCGATCAGGCCGACACCGATGCCGATACCTGGGGCGACGCCTGTGACTGCGCAGCCGGCGATCCGACGGTATTCGCCATCCCGACCGCAATCGAGGGTGTCCACATCGGCGATACGACCACGCTGTCGTGGAACCCGGATTCCGCCAACTCCGGATCGGGCACGAACTACGATGTCCTTCGCGGCGACATCGGCAGCTACCCGGTGGGAAGCGGAGCAGGGGAGACCTGCGCGGCCAGCGACGTCAGTGCTACGACACTGGGCGGACTGCCGGACCCTGCCGCCGGCGCCGGGCACTACTACGTCGTTCGAGGCACCAATGTGTGCGGGGCGCCGGACTACGGCTCGGACTCAGGCGGGACGCCGCGGGACAGCACCATCTGTCCGTAGGTCGCCTGGTGGTCTGCGCAGCTTACATACCCGGATACCAGAACACCGACTTCCCGGTGGCCGTGCGGCCCGAGTACATTCCGCCGGCCAGCGTGCCTCGGGCGCCGGACGGGTTGTCGTAACCGTGGGTTATCGATTCCCTGGAATTCTGTATCGCCGCCGCAAGATTGATAATTGCCGGTCCCCCTTCAGGACCCAGGTTGCCGAAGGCGTCCAGCCAGTACCGCCCCGGTATCGTCTGGCCGAAGATCTGCTGCAAGGCCTGGTTGTCCAGAACGTGGACTTCGCGACCGTTGATGAAGATCCCGGTGCCGCCGCCGGAAATGTCCGCCGGCATCGGGCCCGGCAGCTCGAGGCCGGCCGCCAGGAAACCGGCGGTTGGGCCGCCCTCCACACCCCATGCCCCGCAGGCGGCGTCGTACCAGTAGCGGCCGTCCTCGATCGAAGTCTGGTACTCGGACTCCACAGCCAGAACGAAGGCGCTGTCCAGCTGAACCCGGTTGATGTACACCTCCCGGGTGATCTCGTTATCACCGGCACAGACACAGCCGGAAATCAAAACAGCGGCAAGGATCGGGAGCGTTCTTCCGGACATCGCAACACCTCCATTTCGCAGGGGGCGAGAAGCCTAGCGCCCCTTCTGAATCTCCTGCTCGAGGCTCTTGACCTTGTAGCCCTTGGGAATTTCGAACGTGCCGGGTTCTATGTCCCGGCGGGTAATCGCTTTCAGGGCCGATTCGCGCACGATTTCACCCTTGTCGTTGAACATCCGCGTCCGGACCGGGAACCCTTCCATTTGGTGCATGTCCTGGTAAGCGGTTTCGAACATCTTCCCGAACGGCATGTCCCGCGCCACCTTCATCAGAGATTCCGCGAACCGGGCCAGGGCGTGAACCGCCTCCATCGCCTCCGCAAGGTCGGCTTCGACGCTTGCGTCGGCCAGACAGACCTCCTGTGACTTTTGCTCGTCCGAGTACATGGTGACCAGGTTGCATTTGTACGGACCAACCTGTGCGGTTCCGCCCTTTTCGAAACGCCTGACCGGGGGTTTCTGCATCCCCGGCATCCTGCCCTGCATCATCTTTTCCATCATTTTCCGCTGTTCAGGCGGAATATTCGCCATCTGCTGCATCACCTCGTCCATCTGCCGGCTCAGCTTGTCGATGCCCTGCTTGTCGATCTTCTGCACGACTTTCTTGTCGTGGTCCAGAAAGAACATGATCTGGTCCCGGAAGATCACCGAACTGTTCCCGCCACCTGGCGACACCATATCGGTCCGGGTCATCTCACCTTCGGCGTAAAAGGCTTCGGTGAGGCTTTTTTCCGGTGCATCGGCAACCTTGACTTCCGTTTCGATTACAAGGCCGGCCCAGGCCGAAGATCCGAGCATGCAGCAAACGGCGCAGGCAAAAATCAGTCTTTTCATGACAATCTCCCTTATCCCGAAGTGGCATTTGAACTCAGATTACACCAGACCTGTTCCGGGGGGAAGGCCGGGCAATCGTGGGCAGTAGCCCCGGATGTTCGGTTCGGAGTATGCTCGAGGGCTCAGCCAGGTTACAGGGAGTGCCCATGGGTAATCGGATCGGTGCGCAGGCGGAGTCGGCCCTCCGGATTTCAGGCACGGTCGGCTCCAACAAGGTCATGGAGTCGGAGCTGCTCCGCCTCGTGAAGCGCTCGCCGTTCCATGTGCGGGTGCCGAAGCCGGTGCGCCAGGGCTCGATGGCGCTGCGCTACCCGTTCGACCCCGCCATGGCCTGGGTTGCAGCCTGCTACCACCGCAGTTCCTCCCGCATCGGCTGGGAACTGGCCTCATCGCCGGCGGCCCGGCTGGAGCCGCTGGTCGCCGACCTGGTTCCGATGCTGGCCGTCGACGACCGCCTGCCCCGAGGGCGTTCCGTCACAATTACGGTTGAGGTCAAGGGAGTCGAAGACTTCGAAGCCGGACCGCTGCAACTCCGTGGCGCCGTCAAGAGCGCCTTCGAGGAGGCGATGCGGAAACGAGGTGGCCAGGCGGTGGTCCGGGACAAGGCGGCGGAGTTGGAAATACTCGTGCGCCGTGTCGGAACGGCGGACAATCGCCGCACCCTTGTCATTCTTGATCTCGGGAGGGGGCCCCGGCACCTGCGCGGGCAGCGAGTTGCCCAGGGGCCGGCGCCGATGCGCGAAACACTTGCGGCACAGCTTGTGCTGCTGGCGAAATGGATGCCCCACGCCGAACCGCTGGTCGATCCGACCGCCGGCAGCGGCACCATCGCCGTTGAGGCGGCATTGCTGGCCCGTGGTATCGCCGTTCGCAAGCCGGACGATCTCCCGGCGCTGCGGTTGCCTGTGTTTGAGGGCCTGCCGCCCCAGTCCCCTCCGCTTTACCCGGATACGCGCCCCTCAATCCTCGCATCGGATATCAACGAAGAGTGCATCGCCTGGATGATCGGAAACCTGCGTGCGTCGGGACTGACCGGCAAGGATCTCCAGCACTCCATCGTGGCCCGTTCCATGGACGCCACCGAGTTCACACCGGAACGTTTTGCGGAGATCCTGCCCGACGCTCCGGGAGAGGGCGGCCTGTTCGCTTTCAACCCACCTTACGGGCACCGCATGCAGGGAGCGGAGGGTGACCTGCTGGAGTTCTACCGCGATCTCGGCCGCGCTCTCAAGCGCTTCGAAGGCTGGCGCGCCGCCGTGATCGTTGCCAACGAGGCGTTCAAGGGGGCGTTCAACGTCCGGCCCGCCCTGGTCAAGCCGACTTCCGCCGCCGGACTCCGCGCCGAGTTTCTGGTGTTCGATCTGGGTGGCCGGCAGGCGGGCAGGGCACGGAAACGCTAGCCCTCCTCTTCGAACAGTTGCCTCAGGTATCGGAACAAGAGGCGCGCCGACTTCGGCGGCTTGGCTAGCTCCCGCTCCTTCCCGGCGATTGTAACGAGCCGGCGAATGTGGGTCAGGTCGCATCCCGGGTACTGCTCGACAAATGCGGACAGTTGCGAGGGGTCGTGGGAAAGCAGCCTGTCGCGCCAGTTTTCCGCTTCATGCAGGGCCGCGACTTCCCGGACATGGGGCTGCAGCTCGCCGGCCAGCGCCGCCCTGATGGCGGGGATATCCTCCTCCGCCAGGAGGGACGCGATGTAGCGCAGCTGGCGCTGGATGGCGTTGCGGGCCATTCCGTGGGTTGCCGTCAGCGTGTCGCGGGTGTCCTCGGACATCGGTATGGCGCGAAGCTGTCCCCTGGACAACCCTGCAAGCTGCGCCCCCAGTTCCTTCAGCTCGCGATATTCACGTTTGAGCTGCGATCGACTCTTGTCGTCCTGCTGCAGGTTTTTGTTCACTGCGGCCTCGCTCTGATTTGCCTCTGCCTGGTGTCGAGTCCCTGCTGCGGCACCAGAGTGTTTAACTCTCAGTCCTCCAGGTAAGGTTCGGCAAACCCATTAGCGGTTGGGATAGTGAAGGCAATTTCGCCACGCCGAAATGGAGGTGCTCAAGGCTGGTTCCGGACGAACCGCTCAGCGCTATTTCCTGACCGGCAACGACCCGGTCACCGCTGTGGACCCTTACGCTGTGCTGTTGCAGGTGGGCGTAGAATGCCGATGTGCCGTCGTCGTGTTCGATATAGATGATATTGAAGCTGCTGCCGAAATCTTCGTGACTGTCGTAGGTGCGCCGGACGATACCGTCCCTTGCGGCTGCTACGGTTGATCCGAGCGGCATCAGGAAGTCGATGGCCATCTGGCCGTCTTTGCCATGGCTGAGCGGCCCGCAGTAGGTTTGGAGCACACCGTAGTTCGACCCCACCGGATACGGCAGCACGTAGGGCGAATCCTCCGGGGCGCCGAACACGGCGCGCTCGAGGCAATCCGGGTCCTGGGGATCATCGGGTCGGCCGGGTATTGAGAAGCAACCTGCAAGGAACAGGCAACCTGCCAGTACCAGAACAGCCGAAGGCATGCGGACATCGTCGAGTCGCTGCCCAACTTCCACAACGGCTCCGCGCGCCTTCGACATCATGTTCCGGCTTACCGGCAGCGGCCTCCCTTGCACCTCCCGGAGCAGCACTCCGCATTGGTCGAGCAGCTGTCGCCGGTGCTGGCGCAGTCCACGCACACCTCTCCGGTCTTGCAACTCGGGGATCCGTCAGGATTGTTGCAGCTCCAGCGTCCGTCGTAGCAGCAAAGATGGCCCTCGAAACAGAACGGGTTGCCGTTGGCCCCCGGCTCCAGGGCCGGATCGCAGCACGGCGACGCCGGAGGTTCGGGTTTGCCCTTGACCTCGTCAATGGAACCGTCCGCCGGACAGACGGCGAGATTCGGTTCAGCCTGCACAGCTGCATCGGTGGCGGGGTTGTCGGCGGCGAATGCGACACCGCAGGCAAGCAGAAGTACCAGCAAACACAATAAACGTTTCATTTGAATCCCTCCCTGGGTCTGAAATTAGACCGCTTACTCCGAATTTAACCTATTCGGGGGCCGGATGGAAGGGCCGGCCGCGAGGGAAGCGGCAAGGCGGTGCTGGACATCTTACCTCCGGCGCCATAGCTGCTTACGGTCGAAGACAGCGGTCCTAGCGGATCGTGAGGAACCCTGTGGTCTTCCGGATCACATCTTCGTCCTCGCGAATGCGGCGGTGCCCCAGGCCTGTCGTCGTTACCAGTCGGGCGTTGCCCCATACCTGCACCACGTCATCGCCGTGGGTCCATGGAACCATCGGATCGGAGCGATCGTGGAACACCAGCAGCGGCGGCCTGTTGCCCTGCGCCCAACCTTTGACGTCCATATCATCCCAGGAGAACCGGTACTGCTCGATCCATCGTTGTTCCATTTGGCGACGGATAACCGGGTCGATTCCAAGAGTCTCGGTGAACTGGTCCAGGAAGAAGTTCATGTCCGACGGCGGCGCCAGCAGGACTGCACGCCTGATCCGCAAGCCGTGGCGGACGGCAAACAGCGTGGCTGCGCTACCGATGCTGTGGCTGACGATGCCGTGCAGTCCATGAAGCCTGAATGCGGCCTGGCGCAAAACCCGCGCCATCTCGGGAAGCGCCGTGACCTTGCCCGGAGAATCTCCGTGAGCAGGGGCATCGTAGGCCACTACACTGAACCCGGCATCGACCAGGGGCTGTACGAACCGATACATCTGACTGGCGCGTCCGCCCCAGCCGTGGTGCAGCAGGATGGTGGGCCCATCTCCCCACGACCATGCCGCCAGCTTTCGATCTTCAAGTTCAAGATTGAAGCGGTGGGCGGCTGCCATGGTCGCCATGGCGCCTGGCTGGATCTTGGCCCGTTTCGGCTTTGCGAACAGGTAGCCGGCCAGACGATCCGCACTGCCGGGAACGGTGTGAGCAAAGCATGAGAAACAGAGACGGATCATTTTCATGTCGGAATGAATAGACCGACCGTTCGTGCTATTAAAGTTGCGCTTCACACTAATCTCGGCCATGGTCGGTCTCCCTTGTTATCTGGCGTTTTTAAGGAGGGCTTCGAAGCCCCGGCGAGCCCTGGTTTCGGCGCCGGGGTCATCCAGGAGCCGGGCAGCATGATGCCAGCCCAACATCAGGGATTGGAGTTCATAAGCGAACTGATCACAGTCCAGGTCTTTGTGAAAATGGCCTTCCGCCACCGCCCTGCAGACGCATTCCCGGAGGATCCCGATCCAGCCCTTTTGCTGCTCCACCAGGGTATCCCGAACCGGTCCGGGCTGATCGTCCATTTCGGCCGCGTACTGAACCCAGGGGCAGCCTCCGGGGATGTTCCGCGCCTCCGCCCAGCGCAGCCAGTTCTCGAACAGTTGCCGGACCCGGGGCTCGCCCCGGGGAGCTTTGAAAGCCGGCCGGACGACGTCGTCGAGGAAGCGTTCACCGGCCCATTCCAGGACCTGCAGCTGCAGATTCTTTTTGGAGGCGAAATGAGCGAACAGCCCGCTTTTGGACATTTCAAGGTTGGTCGCAAGGCGGCCGAGGGTCAGCCCACACAATCCAAGACGGCTGCTCAGGGCGACAGCCCGGTCCAGAATGGCGTGGCGCGTTTCGGTACCTTTGCTCATGACAGAATAATAATAGCACGATCGGTCGTATTTGTCAAGGAGCATTCATGAAACTGGCGCGGGACGCCTGCCGATCCACCCCCATACAGCCGTGCCGGCAAGCAGATAGAAAATCCAGTCCACCGGTTCCCGGTAACGGGGCATGTAGGCGACGACGTAGTAGATCAGGGGATAGGCCAGGAGGGGAATCAGCAAGACCGCCGCCTGCGGTACGGCAAGCGCCGGGAAGATCCGCCTCGCCCCCAGAAGAGCGAGGAGTGTGAGCGCAGTAACAATCAACGCCATCGCAGGGTCGTGCAGGGGTCCGAACCACCAGTGCGCAGTCCGTGATGCGGTCAGCGTGATGAAAGTACCGAAGTTGGCGCAGATCCACTCCAGCGCTTCGCCGCCGGCCTGCTCCATGTAGGCGGCCTCACCCAGTGCCTGGACTTTGCGCGCTTCCCCTTCGTGGGTGCGTGGGTGGATGTGTTCCTGGTTCCGGTCCATGACCTCCATGGCGGCGGCGGCGCCCTCATGGTTGCCCATGCGCAGTTCCAGGCCCAGGTTGCTGCGGACGAAGAAGACGGCGTCGAGGGTCCGGTAGTTCCGTAAGCCCCAGGGCAGGCAGGCGATGATCATACCAAGAATCAGCAATGCTGCGAAGCGTATCTTGAGGCGGTCCTTGCTCCACCACAGCTCGAACGCCATCCAGCCCAGCATGACGGTAAGCAGCGCCGGCTGCACGTGAAAAGAGATCCCGGCGGCAATGCCCAGCAGCAGAGAGCCGGTCGCGGTACTTCGTCCAGACATCCAGCGCCGTGTGAATGCGACCATCAAGAGGCCGATGGCGACCGCGGTCAGCCCTTCACCGTGCCCCGACCACCGTGGCACAACGGCGCCGGCGAGTCCGGCCAGGACGCCGGCCTGCCCAGGCAGGCCGACCCGACCGGCCAACCACGGCAGCATCCCCCACAAGACGGCTGTGAAGGCGATGATCATCAACCAGGCCAGGTACCCTGCCGTCAGCGTCAGCCCAAATGCTCTATAGATCAGGCCGTTCAGGGCAGGCGGGATCGGCGGAAGGTGAGCGGTGGGGCCGGTAGGCAGCATGTAAGGGTCGGCAAATCGTCCGGTCTCGGCCAGGGAGACCGAAATCGCCTGGGCCTCCCAGCGGGTGTGGGGTCGGATGTAACGCTCCGCGACCATGGTTAGGAAGCAGCACTGTACCGAGCATGACAGGATGAAGATAATGAGGAACCCACGCCACGGCCTTCGGGACAACCACCCCAAGGTTGCCCGGAGAGGATTGTCAGCGCCAGGTTCGGAGTTCCCGTGCATCGGTTATCATTATCCTATGGACGACCTCACCGAACAACAGTTTGCAGAGCTCCAGACCCGACTGACCGGTCTGCGTGAGGACCTGCAGGCATTGCTGGCCAGCACCCGGGATTGTGCCCGTCCGGTCTCGCTGGACGAGCCGATCGGGCGCCTCACCCGCATGGACGCCATGCAGCAGCAAAGCATGTCCGCCGCAAATCGACAGCAGACCGAGCTGCGCCTGCGGCAGGTGGAGCAGGCGATCGGGCTGGTCCGCAACGGCGACTACGGCCTGTGCAGGCGCTGCGAACATCCGATCGGTTTCGCCAGGCTGTCCGCCCGCCCCGAATCGCCCTACTGCCTCGTTTGCCAGGACGAAATTGACCGTAAGCACGGTTAAGAGCGTTGCTGATTGTTCGCAGCAACGGCGTCATACGGATCGCGTGAGTTTCATGCGACCGCTTATAATCCGGTCGATGGAGATGGTAGCAAGCATGCTGTCGATAACAGTTCGAGCCGTGAAATCGCTGCCGGCTGTATTTCTGTTTGTATGTGTCTGCTCCCTGGTGTATCCCGCAGAACCGGTGGATCCTGCGGTACAGAAGCTGCTCGTGGAGCTTGATCGGGTCGCAAACCTGTATCGTGACAGCGCGCTCGGGTTCACCTGCAACGAGACGGTTCACCTCCACACCGACGATGGCCGGCGCACGGTGCGCCTGCGTTACATTTACTCCCGTACACCGGATGGAACCCACACCGACCATCGGTTACGTCGCAAGGACCGGGGCCCCGGAGAACTGGTCGCGTTAGGCGACCTGGGGATCGATCGTGCCCTGGTACGTGTCTATTCCTGGGTCTTCCTGTTCGAGTCATCACGCTGGCCGCACTATCGCTACGAAATCCGGGGTGAAGAGGTTCTGGATGGAATGCCGGCGCTGAAAATTACGCTGGACCCGATCGAGCCGTTCCATGAGAACGTCAACGAGTGGCAGGCGACGGTCTGGGTCGACCGGGAAACTCACCTGCCGCTGCGTGTCGAGGCGCTTAGCGTCCGAGACCGGGAGGCGCAGCAGGCGTACCTCCGCGCGCTTGCGGCCGACTCCAGATCATGGACCCCCTATACGTGGGAGGAGTCCACCACGCTGTTCGGCGTGAAACACCATGGGCTGCGCTACCCCAGCGAGGCCCGGATCGAGATGGCCAGCCACACGGTGCCGTCCAGGGCCGGGGGCAGAGGCCGGCGACTCTACGCCGTGCGTCAGCTCTACACCGACTACCGGTTTTTCAAAACGTCGGCGCGTGACCAGCTTGAACAGGGGATCGAGTAGGCCGACCTTGATTCTTCCTTACCGTATGCGGCCATGGGTTACAGTAAGGTGTGATCAATCTGAAAGTGCCTGGTTAACCGGGAGATGGGGGCCTCGTGATCGAACGGTCGTTCCAGCAGTGAAGAAACCCGAACTACTGGCTTCAACCGTCACACCCGACGGCATGTCCATGACACTGACCCTTCACGACGGCAACTACTACATCGAAGTGGACGGCCAGGGGTTGATGTCCACACGGGCGCCCGGGTCGGAAAAGGCCCTGGCCGATATCGCCGCCAGGGAACTGGAAGGGAACCGCCGACCCCGGGTGCTGATCGGCGGCCTGGGACTCGGTTTTACCCTGG
>CALZKF010000188.1 GCA_945787955.1 uncultured Acidobacteriota bacterium
TCCCGGGCCGCGGCTACCAGCGCCTCGACGTCCGGCAGAAGCGTATCCTCGTCGGCGATGACCTCCAGCTTGATCAGATCGGTCTCCAGAGCCTCACGGGCCAGCTCGGCCGTGAGGACAGCATCCCTGGCCGAGTAGCAGCCGGCGGTGTTGGGAAGGAGGTGGTAGCCGGCGTCCGTCAGACTGCGGTAGAGGTTTTTGGGACCGCTTTCGATACCGACGCGGCGCACGGCCACAGTGACCATCTCGGTGCCGGAGGCGGCAAGGGCGTCCATCAGGATGCGGCGGCTGGGATATCTTGCCGTGCCGAGAAAGAGGCGGGAACACAGGTCCATGCCTGCCACCGCCCATCGATCCGACTCCCGTTCATACTTCATCTCATTCACCTATTCCGGGCTCAGCCGCCCTGGACCGGTTCCACGATCTCGAGACGGTCCCCGTCCTTAAGCGTGGTCGAACCCCAGCAGGACCGCGGCACGACTTCACCGTTCACCGCCACCGCCACACCTTTGCGGCCGGACTCGTAGCCCCTGCCTGCCATGTACTCCGAGAGGGATGTCACATCCAGCGGGCAGAGTTCGCCATTCAGCGTCACGGTTGCGCTCATCGCTGCCCTCCAGCCGGGGACGGCGATCGCCGCCCCGGTGTGAACGGCGCCAGCGCCGCCGGCATCTCCCCGCTCTCGATCCAGTCCGCAAGGTAGGCTGCGGTTGCCGGCGCCATCAGCACCCCCTTCCGGAAATGCCCGATGGCGAGCCACAGTCCGAGGGTTTCCGCCGGACCGATCATCGGCATATGGTCATCCACGGCAGGACGCTGCCCAACCGCCATACCGAGAAATTCCAGATCGTAGATCCCGGGAAGAAGCTGCCAGCCGAACCGCAACAGATCGAAGGCGGCTCCGGCGGTGGGGGCGATGTCGTAGCCCATTTCCTCCATGGTAGCTCCGACGAAGAGTTCCCCTTCCGGCTGAGGGATCAGGTAGATATCCGGAGTGCGAACCACGTGGCGCAACAGGGTTTCACCACCGAGACGAACCAGTTGACCCTTGATCGGGCGAATCCCGGGATCTCCCATCGGCATCCGGATGTTGTCCCAGGGTGCCGCGCCGGTGGCGATAACCACGTCGGAACATTGGAGCTGCACATTTTCCCCGCCGGAGCCTGTCGCGGAAATCCCGCAGACATGCCCTGCTGCGGTTTGCACTTCCCGGACCTGGACCCTGGAGAGGACCGTCCCGCCCATGGCTGCCAGGGCGTTCGCCATAGCGGCGGTCAACCGCCTGGGATCGATGCGCTGATCCTCGCGGATCTTCAGTCCGCCCAGCACCCGGGGAGAAAGACGGGGTTCCAGTTCCAGGACCTGTTCCGCGGTCAGGTTTTCCGCGGTGAGTCCCTTGGACCGGAAGGTTTCCTTGAGATGCTCCAACTCGTTGAGATGGTCCCGGTTCACGGCGACGATCAACGTGCCCTGTTCGCGAAAGCCGGTTTCGGTTCCGGAAGTCGCCTCCAGCCAGCGCACGTAATCCGGATAACGGTTCAGGCTGTCGAGACCCAGCGTGATGATCTCCGGCTCTTCTATCTGGGCTTCCGCAATCGGGCCCAGCATGCCGCCGGCGGCCTGGCTCGCACCGGAGCCCGGCTCCTCCATTTCGAAAACCACCACCTTGCGGCCCCGTTTCTGCATTTCGCAGGCGATTGCCAACCCGATCACACCGCCGCCAACTACCGCCAGGTCGGCCCGGACCGGTTTTGCTTCAGTCGTCATGCAACCGCCTCCACGATCTTCCGCGTTGCCCTCTCCGGATCTTGCGCGCAGGCGACAGCGGACAACACCGCAACGCCGAACGCACCGTTCGCCACCACGTCGGCGGCGTTGCCGGCATCGATGCCGCCGATAGCCACAATCGGCAGCGTCACTGCCGCCGCGATGCGGCTCAACAGCTCGAGACCGAGCGCCGGCGCCGGATGCTCTTTCGAACGGGTCCCGAACACCGGCCCAACACCCAGGTAGTCCACAGGCTCCCGGGCCGCCGCCAGCGCCTCCTCCAGGTTGTTGGCGGTCAACCCGATCACCGCTTGCGGTCCGAGCAGGTTCCGGGCCTCGGCCGCCGGCATGTCGTCACGGCCCAGATGAACCCCCAGCGCCCCTGAATCCCGCGCCGCGAGCACACGATCGTTCACAATCAACCCGGTGCCGTACAACATCAAGGCCCGGCGGATTCCCTCCAGGGTCATGGTACAGATTTCTCGGGTGATCGGCCTCTTTTCCCGGTACTGCACCTGGTCCGCACCACCCCGGGCGGCCAGGACCGCCAGCTCTGCGTGAAGGAACCTGGATTGGAGAGACTCATCCGTGATGACGTGGACCTTCCCGACCCGTGGTGCGCCGATCATTCCAGGTCTCCGCCGCCTTCGCCCCGCAACCGGAACATAGGGTCTACCGAACCGGGACCCCGGCCCGGAGCCCGGCCGTGCCGCAGGGCGGCGGCAAGAAAGGAGCGGCCGCGGTCAACGGCGGTGGGAAGGTCGTTTCCAAGACCGAGGAACGTGGTGATGGCCGCAGACAGCACACACCCGGTGCCGTGGGAGTCGGGCTGGTCCTGCCATCGCCCTGGAAAGACATCGGTTCCGCCGCCGGTAACCAGAACATCGGTGCCAGGCGCATCCGGCAGGTGGCCGCCCTTGACCAGAACCGCCTTGGCTCCCGCGTCGAGGAGCATGCGGCCGGCGTCTCCGGCCTGTTCCACAGTGCGCACCGGTAAACCTGTCAGCCGTTCCGCCTCGGGAACATTGGGGGTCAGCAGGGTCGCCAGGGGCAGAAGATGCTTCCGGACGGCCTGAACACCGTCATCATCCATGACGTTCCCTCCCCGGGTTGCCGCCATGACCGGATCGACCACGATGTTGTCCGGCCGCAGGTTGCGAAGCACGCCGCACACCGCCAGGATCACATCGGTTCGGACCAGCATCCCTGTTTTTACGGCCGCCACCGGCATATCTTCGAGGATCGCCTCCATCTGCTCCCGGATCAGGTCCGGATGCACCGGTCGCACACTGCGGAGCCCGCGGCTGTTCTGCACGGTGATCGCCGTCACCGTGCTGGCGCCGTAGCCGCCCACGGCGGCGATGGTCAGGAGATCGGCCTGGATCCCCGCCCCTCCGGACGGGTCCGAGCCTGCAACAGTGAGAATGACCGGGAGCATGCGATATTTCTTCCTTCTGTAAGCCGTCCCGAACCCGATCATGCATAATACCGCCGACCGGTGCGACTGCACAGGGCCGGTCTTTCTGGGGAGCAACGCATGGAAAACCGGGACCGCCAGGCGGAACTGGGGCGGGAGGAGATCGCGCGCTACGGCCGCCATCTGACCTTGCCGGAGGTCGGCACGACCGGCCAGAGGAAATTGAAACGGTCTTCGGTCCTGGTGGTCGGCACCGGCGGCCTGGGAGCGCCGGTCGGCCTGTACCTGGCTGCGGCCGGGATCGGGCGCATCGGGCTGGTCGATTTCGACCGGGTGGAACTGAGCAATCTTCAGCGCCAGGTCCTGTTCGGTGAAGCGGATGTGGGACGACCCAAAGTAGAGGTGGCCGGGGAGCGCCTCGCTGCCATCAATCCGTTCGTGATGCTGGATGTGCATGAAGCCCGGCTGGATCCGTCCAACGCCATCGGCCTGATTTCGGAATACGATCTGGTGGTGGACGGTACCGATAATTTTCCGACCCGCTACCTGGTGAACGACGCCTGCGTTCTGGCCGGGAAGGCGAACATGTACGGCAGCATCTACCGTTTTGAAGGCCAGGCCTCGGTGTTCGCCGACCCGGACGGCCCGTGTTACCGCTGCCTGTTCCCGGAACCGCCTGCCCCGGGAGCCGTGCCCAACTGCGCCGAGGGCGGTGTGCTGGGTGTTCTTCCCGGAATCATAGGCTCCATCCAGGCTACCGAGGCGATCAAGCGATTGATCGGATCGGGATCTTCCCTGGTTGGGAGGCTGCTCCTGTTCAACGCCCTGGAAATGCGGTTCAGGGAACTGGCTCTGCGCAAGGACCCGGACTGCCCGGTATGCGGGACACGGCCCACCATCACTTCCCTGGACGACCCCCAGGCGATGGAGTCGTATCAGGAGACCTGCGCTGCGGAGGTCGGCGCCATGGACGTGACTGCTCTGAAGCAGAAACTGGACCGGGGTGATACGCCGTTTATCCTGGACGTCCGCACCCGCATGGAGTGGGAAATCTGTCACCTCGGCGATTCGATTCTGCTCCCATTGCAGGAATTGACCTTCCGTGCCGAGGAAACGGTGCCCAAAGACCGAGAGATCGTGGTGCTGTGCCATACCGGGATCCGCTCGGCGGCGGCGGTGGAGTATCTGGCCGGGCAAGGGTATCGCAAGGTCTGGAACCTGACCGGCGGCATCGACGCCTGGGCGGCAAAAATCGACCCGACCATGCCCCGATATTAAATGGGGACATTGCACATTATCTTAAAGTTCTTCTTCCCGGAGCTCGAATCCGATAAGAATTGATAGATAATGTGGAATGTCCCCTTTTTGCTATTCCAGGATGGGGGCTTTCATGATCCGGAGATCGCCCTCCGCCCGAACACGCAGGATCGGTCTTTTGGCTCGATTGAACGATCCGCTGGCGCTGCGGCCGTCTTCTCCCACGACGATCTCCTCGATATCGGTCTCGATCCGGCCGTAGGTCGCCTGGGCATCCACGGTGCAGCCGCCCTTGGCCGGGAGGAAGATCGAAACGTCGCCGTTGGCGTTCTCCACAGTACTATTCTCGTTCCAGTTGACCGTTGTCCAGGTAACCGCAACCTGCTCACCGTCGGCGTGAACCGAAACCGGCCCGTTCTGGCGTTCGATGGTTACGTTGCCGTCCCGGTTTTCCACCTCAATCTTCTGGACCGCCGCAATAACGTGGACGTCGCCGAATTCGTTCACTACCGTCAACGGGTCGGTGATGTTGTCGATCTTGATGTTCGAGGAGGAGCCCAGTACCCAGAGCTCTCCGCCGACCTCCTGGATGTCGACCTGCAGCCTGTCGCCCTGGATCCGAGTCGGGCCGTTGAGCTTTCGGAGAATTACGTCGGCATCATCGGTCTTGATCTCCAGGATGCCCTGGTTGCCGGTGCCGCGGATTGACGCACCGTAAGCATCAAAGTGCAGATCCGCGGTACAGTCGGAAAATCCGATGGCGGCGTCGGTCTCAACGCGGATATCTCCCTGGCACTCTTTCAGTACCAGGGGCGTGCCCTGCAGCCGGAACTCGCCTCCGAGACCGACGGCGGCCGCACTCAACGAGCCGCCGTGCACCGTAGCCCGCAACTCGCCGCTGTTCCCGGTCAGGACGACCTCCGCATCATCACCCTCAAGTTCCACCGGTCCCTCCAGCCTGCCGGCTTGCAGTCTTCCGCCCTGGACCTCGGCGCCGAACCTGCCGGTCACCCCGTCAACCTGTATGTCCGCTGCGCTGCTTTCCAGGGTGAGGTCACCGGCGATGTTCTGGACCTGGGTCGTGCCGTTCGCAACGTCCAGGGTTACATCGCCCTCAATGTTGAAGATCTTTGCATCCAGGCCGTCGCCTGTCAGGTTGACGTCGCCATAAATGTTCGAAACGGTCAGTTCGGAATCGTAGAGGAGAATATCTAATGAGAACCCGGGAGGGACCGCTGCTTCCATGCGCACCGCCACGGATGGTTCGCCGCCACCGGGGCGGAGCGTCAAGGTGCGGCCGTCCTTCCACATTTCCACCGGGACTTCCGCGTCCCTGTCCGCGATGTCGGTTGAGAGGAACCGGACCGGGCCGGTGCCGCCGGCGCGGATCATGATCCTGCCTTCAAGCCCTTCCACACGCAGTACCGACTCCCCGTCGATCTCATAAAGGCCGGCGGCGGAACTGGCCAGGTACTCCGGCTCGGCCATGACGGTTCCGGTGAATACCGGCCCGAGGACGAATAAGAGAATGAGGCATCTTGCTGTCATTATTCCTGCTTCCAATGTTCCAAGGCATCCAGGGCCGCAGCCTGTTCCGCCTTCTTTCGTGAAGTACCCTCGCCGGATCCGACGGTCTCGGCAACCACTTGAACAACCGCCCTGAATACCTGGCGGTGGTCCGGCCCCGGGGTGAGGAGGTGCGGGT
>CALZKF010000189.1 GCA_945787955.1 uncultured Acidobacteriota bacterium
CGGGGTTCCAGGCGGCGGCCACTCGTCTGCCATCCAGCGCACGGTGAAATAACCGACCAGCATGGAGGCGAACAGCATCCCGAGGGATGCGAGCATAAACACCAACCCCAGCTCGCGGGTGCCCTCGGGCAACGAATCCTGCCCTTCCTTCAGCCGGAAATACTTGGCCAGCAGGCTAGGCACCGACGGCCTCCAGGTTCGCTTACGGGTTGATCCGGGGTGCGTATCCGGGGATCTGGTCCGGTGCGTAGGCGGCGCTGTCCATCAGTGCGAACCCGATGAACAGGAACACCAGGAGCAGCGACGAGATCAGGACGATGCCGTTGATCGGGGCGTCCCAGCGCAGGTGCATGAAGAACAGCACCACCAGGGCCCCTTTGATCACGGCGATACCCAGGGCGATGAAAATATTGAGAGAGCCGAGATCGAACTTCGTCACGAATACCGTGAGCCAGGTCAGGATCATCAGGGCGGCGATCACACCGCCCAGGAGCGGCACCGGGACCACATGGCCGACCTGATCGTGATGGTTGTGTTCAGTTGCCATGGGATTCAGCCTCCGGTCAATGAATCAGGTACAGCAGCGGGAACAGGAAGATCCAGATCAGGTCCACCAGGTGCCAGTACAGGCCTACCAGGTCCACCGGCGTAAAGTACTTCGGACCGTACGCCCCGCCAATCGACTTCAACAGGATCCAGAAGATCAGGCTCATGCCGACCAGCACGTGGATACCGTGCAGGCCGGTCATCAGGAAGTAGATTCCGAAGAAGATGTGGACATTGTCCGGTTCGGCGCCCTGGCCGTGGGGCAGGCCTTCGCCCGGCGGAACCGTTCCAGCCGGGCCTGTTGCCGATGGTGGAACCACGGTCGGTTCCAGGTTCAACCTGTCGGGGGCGCCGGTTTCAGGAGCGGTCGGAGCCTCTTCGACCTCTTCGGCGTGCTCATCGGCGCCGGTATGGTCGTCATGGGATTCCGGGTTGTAGTTCGTTCCCCACAGCAGGCCGTGCTTCCATTTGGCCTCGTACTCGACGTACTTGATCCCCAGGAAGCCGAATCCGCCCAGCAGGGTGAGGGACAGCAGGGCCACCAGCAGCTTTCTCTGCCCCAACTGGGCGGCACGCACGCCCCACGCCATGGTGAAGCTGCTGAGCAGAAGCACCATGGTGTTGATCCCGCCCAGTTTGGTATCCAGGAAGTAGTGCGCGTAAATGAAGATTTCCGGATGGTTGCTGCGGTACACCGCGTAGGCCACGAACAGGCCGGCGAACAGCAGGATTTCGGTGGCCAGGAACAGCCACATCCCCAGCTTGCTGGCCGAAAACTGCTGCCTGGAGTTGTCGAAATGATGTTGCAGGTGGGCCGGGTGCCCCTCGCTGCCGTGGGAATCGGTCATACCGCCCTCGAGTCCCGGGTGCCGTCGCCCCCGCCAACCGGTACGTAGCCTTCGATCGACTCATCGTATTTCCAGCCGGTGTAATCGTAAGGATCCACACCCCGCATCTCGCGGTCGAAGTTGTCGAACGGCGGCGGCGACGGCGTGTGCCATTCCAGGGAGTTGGCGCCCCAGGGGTTGGCCGGCGCCTTGCGGCCTTTCGCCAGCGAATGCAACAGGTAGCCGGCGATCATGAAGAACGCCACCGCCATGATGTAGGAACCGACACTGGACAGCTGGTTCAGGGATGTGAACTGTTCCTGGTAGTGGAAGTAGCGCCGCGGCATGCCCCGGCTGCCCATCACGAACTGGGTGAAGAACGTCACGTTGAAGCCGACGAACAGGATCACGGAGGCGATACGGCCCAGTTTCTCGTTATACATTTTTCCCGTCATTTTCGGCCACCAGTAGTGCAACCCGCCCAGGAATGCGATCACTGTGCCGCCGAACATGACGTAGTGGAAGTGCGCCACGATGAAATATGTGTCATGCAGGTGGATGTCGGTGGCCAGGGTCGCCAGGAACAGGCCGGTCAGGCCGCCGATGGTGAACAGGAACAGGAACGACAGCGCGTACAGCATCGGCGTGTCCAACTGGATACGGCCCTTGTACATGGTGGCAAGCCAGTTGAAGACCTTGATCGCAGACGGAATCGAGACCGAGAACGTCAGGGCCGAAAAAATCATGTTGACCAGTTCCGACTGGCCGCTGGTGAACATGTGGTGGCCCCAGACCAGGAAGCTGAACACGGCGATGGCGATGCTGCTGAACGCGATGAATTTGTAGCCGAAGATGTGCTTGCGGCTGAACACTGAGATCAGTTCGCTGATCACCCCCATAGCCGGCAGGATCATGATGTAGACCGCCGGGTGGGAGTAGAACCAGAAAAAGTGCTGGAACAGAACCGGGTCACCGCCCAGTGCGGCGTCGAAGATCCCGATCCCCATGACCCGCTCCATGGCCAGGAGCAGCAGGGTGATGCCCAGCACCGGAGTCGCCAGGACCTGGATGATGGCGGTGGAATACAGGCCCCACAGCAGCAGCGGCATCTTGAACCAGGTCATGCCCTTGGGCCGGAGCTTGTGGATGGTGACGATGAAGTTCAGTCCGGTCAGAATCGAACTGAACCCCAGGATGAACACGCCGGTGACAATCAGGGTTACGCTGGTTCCGGTGGTCGTGCTGTACGGTGTATAAAACGTCCAACCGGTGTCCACGGCGTTGATCAGAATGGAGGCGACGGCGATGAACGCGCCGGTGATCCACAGCCACCAGCTCATCAGGTTCAGCCGCGGGAACGCAACGTCCTTGGCGCCCAGCATCAGGGGCAGGACGAAGTTCCCCAGGGCCGCCGGGAT
This sequence comes from uncultured Acidobacteriota bacterium, assembly GCA_945787955.1. Taxonomy (GTDB): domain Bacteria; phylum Acidobacteriota; class Polarisedimenticolia; order Polarisedimenticolales; family Polarisedimenticolaceae; genus Polarisedimenticola. The sequence goes on from CALZKF010000189.1 coordinate 2,792, forward strand.
GCCCGGGATAATGAACAGGAAGATCATGATCGCGCCATGGAGGGTGAAAACCTGGTTGTACTGGTCGGCGGTCATGATCGTATCGCCGGGGGTCAGGAGTTCGGTCCGGATCAGCATCGCCATCATGCCGCCCAGGAAGAACGAGGACAGGATCGACACGAGGTAGAGGATTCCGATCCTCTTGTGGTCCAGCGTCAGCAGCCACGATAGTGCGCCTTTGGTGACGTTCAGGTAGTTGCTGTCTGGGGTTGTTGCCGCGGTACTCATGGCATTCCTCTGTCCTGCGCCTACTCGACGCTCTTGATGAACTCGATGATGGCGGTGATGTCCTGGTCATTGAAACGGCCCTGGTACGTCGGCATCACCGGGCTGTAACCCTCGGTGACCTTGGCCTGGGGGTTCAGTATCGATTCCCGTATGTAGTTCTCGTCCACCAGCACGGAACCGCCGCCGCTGAGCCGCTCCATGGTGCCGTACAGCCCCTTGAAGGTCGGTCCGATGCCCGCCCCGCCGTCCAGGGAGTGGCACTGCTTGCAGCCGAAGCGTTTGTAGTACTTCTCGCCGATCTCCACCGGCGGGAAGCGGCCGTGGAGGTTGCTGGCATCTTTGAGCCACGGCTCGTATTCACCCTCGGGATGGATGATCGCCTTGGCGCCCATGTCCGAGTGGCTGGTGCCGCAATACTCGGCGCAGTAGATATCGAACTCGCCGGTCTCTGTGGCGTTGAACCACAGCTTGGAATAGCGTCCGGGTACCACGTCCTGCTTGGTCCGGAACGCCGGGATGAACATGCTGTGGATGACGTCTTCCGAGGTCATGACCAGCACTACATCGGTATTGACCGGGGCGTGCAGGTTTTCGTCGACGTAGCCGTTGGGGTACGTGAACAGCCACTGCCACTTCTGGCCGGTGACCTGGATCTCGTAGGCGTTTTCCGGAGGTGTCGACATGTCGATGTAGGTCCGGAACCCGATCCAGAACAACACCACCACCAGCAAGGTGGGAATGACCGTCCAGACCACCTCCAGAACCGTGTTGTGGTCCGTGGTCGCGACGGTACCCTGCCCCCGGGCTGCGCGATATTTCAACGCAAACCGGGCTCCCAGCACCACCACCAGGGCGAAAAAGAACACGCTGAGCCAGAAGATGAACTCCCAGATGGAATCGACCCTCTGCGCTATGGTGGACGACTGGGAAGGCAGCCAGAAGGACGGCTCGCCGGCTCCGGTCGTACTCAAAAATCCGATCATGTTGCAGCTTCCTTCACTGCCGTTCGTTTGCGGCGTAACTCTCTCAACCAGAAGAATCCCACGACGAAAGCGAGAGCGACCAGCGTCACGAAACCGCCCAGCCGCATGATCTTGATCGCTGCGGGCCCGTAGGCCCCGCTGGCGGCGTCATAGTGGTAGCAGAACAACAGGAACCTGTCGGTTATGGTTCCGATTTTCCCTTCGGACGCCTCGACCAGGCCGAGGCGAACGGTGGTCGGCTCGTATTGCACGCCGTAGAGGTACCGCGATACCCGCCCCTGCGGCGTGATCACGAAAACCACGGCGGCATGGGCGTACTGGTCCTGGTCCGGCAGGTACTCGTACCGGAAGCCGACGGCATCGGCCAGCTCTCGAATCGGCCCTTCGTCGCCGGTCAGGAACGACCAGGATTTTTCGGCGCCTGCCCGGTCGTAGTACCGCAGGTAACTTTCCTTCTTCTCCGCGGCCAGGACATGACTTTCACCGGGGTCGATGCTCACGGTAACCATGTCGAAATGCTCGCCGGGGTTCAGATTCAGCTCCTTGAGGCTGTCCGCAAGGCCGTTGAGCACCAGGCTGCAAAGCATCGGGCAGCGGTAATATCCCAGCGTCAGGATCACCGGTTTGTCGCCGGCAAACAGATCGCCGAATCGCACCCGCTCACCGGCTTCGTCCCGGAACATCAGGTCCATCGGCAGTTGGGCGTCCAGGTGTTCGTCGATGCCGACGCTGTCCAGATCGCCGACCTGCTGCTCCGCCTGGCCAGATCCCCCGCCGGTAGGCGGCGGCTTGATGCCGGTGTTGAACGCAGGAACGGCGGAGACGGACATCGCCGCCGCCAGCAGAACGACTGCGGCCATGGCGGCAGGTCTCTGTAATCTCGCATTCATCGCCTGTTCACTTCACCATCCGGCCCACGGCCAGTTCCATTGCGCGTTCGATCGGGATCGCAACGACTCCGTTGTCTTGATCGACCCAGCGATACCGTTCAAGCAGGGCCTGGCCTTCTTCCCGGGCCTGCTGCAGTTCCAACGGTTGGACGCCCTCGACCTTGCTGCGGAACTCGGCGTCCTGGATGTACCCGAAGTAACCCTGCAGCGCCACGACGCTGGCCAGGGTGACCACCGCGAGCAGGATAGCCACTATGGCGGTGATCGGGGCGTCGGGATCGTCCTGTTCAGTCGCTTCCCTGATGATGTCGTCTTCTTTACGCATTTTCGAACCCTATCGCCTCGTGGAGCCTGGGGTCCTCCAGGGGAATCAGCGGATGCCTGCAGCAGAAGTGCAGGGCTCCGGACAGGAAGACACCGCCAACGCCAAGGAAGGTAAGCAGGTCGGCCGCGCCCAGCGGCACGGTTCCGGCGGAAAACTCCGGCATGACCACCCAGTACATATCCAGCCAGTGCATGGCCAGCATCCAGAACGCCCACAACAACAGCAACCCGGTGTTGCGCTTGATGTGCCGGGACATCAGGCCCAGGAACGGAACCAGAAAGTGTCCGAACAGCAGTACCAGGGTGACGGTGGTCCAGTCGCCGGTCTGGCGCTTGAGGTACCAGATGGTCTCTTCCGGCATGTTGCCGTACCAGATCAGGAAGTACTGGGAGAACCCGATGTAGGCCCAGAACACCGTGAAGGCGAAGATCAGCTTGCCCAGGTCGTGGTAATGCTCTGTGGTTACCAGGTTTCCGAACTTGCCCATCTTCTGAAAGATCAGCACCACCAGCGTCAACATGGCGCAGGATCCGACTACGGCGCCGGCGAAGTAGTACACACCGAAAATGGTGCTGTACCAGTGCGGCGCCAGGGACATCAACAGGTCGAAGGCGGCGAAGCTCAGGGTCACGGCGAACACCATCACCCCCGGGCCGGCCCATTTGCCCATATCGAGAGTCAGCCGCGGGTCGCCGGACCGGTCCTGCCGGGTGGATCGGCTGGTAAAGTACCAGGTCATCAGCAGCCACAGGGCGAAGTAAACCGCCAGCCGGATCAGGAAGAAGCCGTCGTTCAGCCAGGCCGCCTTGTGCTGCAGCAGCGGATCGGCGGC
>CALZKF010000190.1 GCA_945787955.1 uncultured Acidobacteriota bacterium
TGGCGTTTCCGGTGACTGCGTCCGCACCATTAGCATAGCCTCCATCGCCTGCGTAATTTTCGACATCAATCCCATTGCTGTTTGCATCGATAATGCCATCGTTGGTTACCGTGACGTTACCGACGCTGCCGCCGGCGCCGCCGGAACCGGCTGTGGCATTTCCGGTGTCTGCGTATGCATATGCACCGTAGCCGCCGTCGCCTGCATAAACATCGACTTCAATTCCGTAAGAGTTGGCGTAAATGGAGCCTTCGTTAGTGACCATGACGTCACCGACGCTGCCGCCGGCGCCGCCGGCGCCGCCTGTGGCGTCTCCCGCGAATGCCCAGGCGTATCCGCCGTAGCCGCCGTCGCCTGCATAATTTCTGATATCAATTCCGGAAATGTAGGCCTCTTCTTCTCCTTCAAAAATGTCGCCCTCGTTGGTGACCATGACGTCACCGGCACTGCCGCCGGCACCGCCGGCGCCGCCTGTGGCATCTCCGGTTACATACGCATACGCAGATCCGCCGCCGCCGCCGTCGCCTGCATAATTTTCGACGTTGATTCCATGATCGTCGCCGTAAATGTAACCCTCGTTGGTGACCATGACGCTACCGCCGGCGCCACCCAGACCGCCGGCGCCGCCTGTGGCGGCTGCGGTGCTTGATTCTCCCGTTCCACCATAGCCACCGTCGCCTGCATAATTTCCGACGAAAACGGCATCATAATTGTAGGCTTCAATGGTGCCTTCATTGGTCACCGTGACGCCGCCGGCATCGCTGCCGTCGCCGCCTGCACCACCTGCGCCGGCAACCCCATCGTCCCCGCCGGAACCACCAGAGCCGCTGTAATTCAAGGCGATGACCCCGTACTCGTAACCGATGATCGTGTCGCTGTTGCTTATCGCGATGGAACCGGCAGTACCACCGGCACCACCTGCCGCGCCGGCACCACCCCAGCCGCCGTCACCGGCGCCGTTTTCTGCCCAGATCCCGACTTGGTCGCCATAGATCATGCCGCTGTTGTTGATGGTGATAAAACCGGCGTCACCGCCGACGCCACCTGCCGCGCCGGCACCACCGGAGCCGCCGTAGCCGCCGTAGTTATAGACCTCGATGCCGAAGTAATCATCGGCATCGATCATCCCGCTGTTGATGACGGTGACAGAACCGGCAGCACCACCGGCACCGCCGGCAACGCCGGTACCACCGGAGCCGCCCCAACCGCCGTAGTTACCTGCATAGATTCCGGAATAAAAGTCGGTATAGATGGTGCCGTCGTTGGTGACCGACACCGTACCGGCAGCACCGCCTGCAGCGCCTGCGCTACCGTTACCACCCGCATTTTCGACGACGATCCCGTACCATCCGGCCTCGATGGTATCGCTATTGCTGACTGTGACAGAACCGGCAGCACCGCCGGCACCTGTGGCGCCACCATCGCCGCCGTAGTTCAGGGCGACGATCCCGTATTGGCCGGCATCAATCATGCCGCTGTTGCTGACGGTGACGGAACCGGCTGCCCCGCCGTCACCTGTGGTGCCGGCGCTTCCGCCCTGGTTTTCGGCCCAGATCCCGGCCCAGCCGGCCTGGATCATGCCGCTGCTGCTGACGGTGATAGCGCCGGCCGCCCCGCCTGCGGTCGCGACGCCGCTGCCGCCGGCGTTATATGCATAGATCCCGTCAAACAAGCTGACGATCGGGATCTCGCCGCCGTCAAAATTGATCGTCATATCACCGACGGCCTCTCCGGCTGCGCCGGTCCTGTCCCATTCGACGAAAAGAACCTCGGTGAGTTCCGTGAGAGTGTTGATATCCAGCGTGGTAACCGCCGGATCGACCCAATCGACTCCGAACTCAATGCCGGCCGACTGGTCCCCCGTGCAGGTGACGGTGTCACCAACAACCTGACAGGGATCGGGCGCAGCGTAGGTCGTGGTTGGAGACACGACCAAGAAGACGCACGCCACTACACTGACCAGGATCCCGGCGATTGCCCGCCAGGCGTGCCATGACCTGGGAAAGAACGAGTTGTCGTCCCGCGAAAGCGGACGGAGCTCGCTGTTCCGATGCAGCACAAACTTCTTCACTGTGTTCATTACGCCCCCTGTGGCTCTGTAAAATATTAGGTCTAAAGACAGTTCCATAAATTACTAATCCGCCTCGAAAGCAATACTATTGAATCAGTTCAGGGATTGCAAATAGTAATTTTGCCGATAAACGGGGAAAAATTTTCGCCGTCAGCAGGACTGAACAGACCATGATCGGGTTGTTTCTGCTGCTGGGATCTAGTGAACCCGAACACCTCCAAAGCCGCGGTTGGCCGATTAGGCCAGCAGGGGCTTGATACGGGCGAAAATAAGGCCGTAGTCATCACCCCCGATCCAGCACCGTAACGGGCCGGAACCGATCAGGGGACAGCCCGTTTAAAGCTTACGTAAGTGCCTAATTTAGTCCGTTATACGCCGGCCTGGAAGGTGAACGTGGTGCGTGCCTGTTGGAAACCTCAAACTGCAACAGGATTATCCAGCATGGCCACGAACCCGGAACAGCTTTTCTTTTAATTCTTCTCCTTATCAGCCACCTGGGGCGGCCTGTGACAAGAAGAATAAGAAGAATAAATAGATGGCAACGCTGCAAAGATAGAGTGGGACGAACCAACTCTATTATCTTGCTTCAAGGTTCACTTCGGCCTGGTATCGTTCCCCTCCCCGGAGCCAGACCATGGAAACCTTGTCCCCGGGGCTCAGACTCTTAAGCACCTGGGACAGGCTTTTCAGATCGTCCACCGGTTCGCCTGCCAACTCCACCAGGATGTCACCCTCCCGCAGGCCGGCGGCTGCCGCCGGGGAATCCGGTACCGTTCCGGTCACCCGCAGGCCGGCACCTTCCCAGGTGAAATCCGGGATCGTCCCCAGGCTGACCCTCCGCCCTGAAGACGGTGTCGGTTTCGACGGCGTCTCCGTCTTAACCGCCCCGTCCAGCCGGGATGTCATCGGCGTTTCCCGGGCTGCCAGGTACTCCACGAACTCCTTGATGAATGCCGCGGCCTTCACCATGCCCGCATAGTCCAGTTTGTCAGGATCGTCGGAGGCACGGTGGTAATCGAGATGAGGACCAGAGAAGAACTGCACTGCAGGCACGCCTGCTTCCAGAAACGGTTTCTGATCCGATGCTCCCAGGTCATCGGTAACCGATTTTGCCTTCACACCCGTGACGTAGTCGGCGCCGAATACGATATGGCGCCATTCGTCTGCGGAGCCGGCGCCCAGAACCAGCACCGGCCGACCCTCCAGCCGGCCCACTGTATCGATGTTCAAAACCCCGATGATCCCGTTCACAGGCCACCTGCCCGGGTTGTTTACGTACGCCCGGGAGCCCTGCAAGCCGCTCTCCTCGCCGCTGACCGCAAGAAACAGAACGGTTCGCTCCGGGCCGGGTCCGGCTGCCAGGACACGGGCCAGTTCCAGCAGCACCGCCACGCCGCTGGCGTTGTCGTCGGCGCCGTTATACACCTGGCCCTGGTCCTGTACATGACCCTCCGGCCAACCCCGGCCCAGGTGGTCGTAGTGCGCCACCACGACAACCGACTCCCCTTCATACTTCGGGTTGTTTCCCGGCAACACTCCCAGCAGGTTCACCTGGCCGACTTCCGCCGCCTCAGGTCCGCAAGTAGAGATGAAGGGCATGCGATAGCCGCCGGAGCCGTTGCCGGGCAGAAGACCAAGAGTGCTGAACCGGGCTTCGATGTACGCTGCCGCGTTCTCAAGGCCGGGTGAGCCGCAACCCCGTCCCTCGAGATCGTCCGCCGCAAGGAATTCCACATGCTCCCGCATCGCCTTCTCGGAGAACACCGGCGGCAGGGTTGCCAACGCCTGTCGTGCCGGCCGGGCACCGGCGGTTGGCGGTTCGCCCTCCGACTCCCCTACCACCGCATCCATCGGAGAGCCGACAGCGGACCAGGCACCCTTGAACATGTTGGACGGTTCATCACCTTCGAAGCCCAGGTATCCGTATTTGCCGTAATGGGGAAGCTTGCGCCCCAGTCCGGGCATGGCCGCCACATTGTCGGCTCCAAGGAACGCCACCGCCATGTCCGGGTTGACCGGATTTCCAGCCGCCACCACTACCGAACGATCGGTGCGTCCCAACCGGTCGTTGCCCTGCACCAAACCGTCCGCAGTCAGAACGGCCCGGTAGCCGGAAACCGCTTGCGCCACCGCCGGCAGGAAGCGGTTGTCCCAACCGAACACCCAGACCGCACGATCCGTGGGCAGAGTATCCAGTGCCGTGTCCAGCAGTGTCTGCACCGTTCCTGCCTGAGAACCACTCCAGGAATCGGCCAGGTCCCGATAGCCCTGCAACACGTCGGCCGGAGCGGCTGACGGCAGAACCAGAGTAACCCGTTCGGCGCCGAAGGCCTGGCCGAAGGAGGGCGGAATTTCCCGCCGGTCCAATCGACGGAACAGATCGAATTCCGGATCGACCTGGACACGGACCGGCACCCCGGAGAGCGGGATGGTCTGGTCCAGAACCTTGCCTGACATCGGCAGATCGACAAGGACGGCCTCATCGCTACCCTCAACAGTGATCGCCACCGGCACCAGAAGCGGGAACGGCTCCCCTCCCTGTGTCTGGCGCAACACCAGGTGCAACCCGTTGCCGCCTATGCTGGACGCCTCCGCCGATTCGATAACCAGGGCGGGAGCCCCGGTACGACGAACCCAGGAATCGAAGAACAGGCCGATCTCCCGGCCGGCCGCCGACTGGAACGCCGCCTGGACGTCGTCGAACGAGGCGCGCTGAAACATGTTGTCCTTGTAAAGCTTGCGCAGTGCCGCGGTGAACGTCTCGTCACCCAGTTCCATACGCAGCATATGGAACATCATCGCCGTCTTGCCGTAACCGACCGCCTGGGTCGCACCGGAGTGGCGGGAACGGAAGGCGGTCAGGGGAAAGTCCTCGTCCCCGCTGACGTAGTCGGCGTACTTCTGGAGTTGATCCCGGCGGTAGGCGGCGCCCTGGCCCCGTTGCTCCTTGATGAGGTGGTCCGCCAGGTAGGCGGTCAGCCCCTCGCACCAGTTGCCGCTTTCATACTCCACGAACACCCCGTTCCCCCACCAGTTGTGGAGAATCTCATGGGGGTAGGACGAGTGCAGGATGAACGGGAACCGGATGATCTTCGGTCCCAGCAGCGTGAACGACGGCATGCCGTAACCGGTTTCCCAGAAGTTCTCCACCAGGGCGAACTTGTCGTATGGATACCGACCCAGAAGGGTGCGGTACATCTCCAGGTAAGCGGCGGTGGTATCCAGGTACTTTCTCGCCAGGGCCTCATCGGCGGTGCGGAGATAGGCATAAGTCGCCACACTGCCGGCCTGATCCTCGTACACGGTAAACCGGGCGGCGCAAAGATGGATCTCGTCCACCGGACTGGCCGACTCCCATCGGACCAGCTCCGGCCTGTCCACGATCCGAGCGCCCTCAGACAACGCGTTCCAGCCTTCCGGTTTTTGGACTTCAAGGGTGAAGGTCACCATGTCATAGCCGAACCACGGGTACCAGTAGGTCGACCCGGACAGGAACACACCGTCCTCCCGGATCGTTCCCGGTGTCTGGGAAAACGATTGGGCGTATTCCTCCCCGCTTTGCTCCAGAGGGTGGTGGATCACCCCGCCGTATTCCAACCTGATGGCGGCAGGAAGAACGCCCCCCGCCTCCGCCTTCAGGCGGTACACCGAGACCTGGTCCGATTCCGGAACTTCCCGGTTCTTCTCGTCCAGGCCGAAAGCGGCCGGGTCCGGTGGACCGGGAACCGCTTCCAACCCCACCCCTTTCGTCGCCGACTTAGGTTCCAGGCCCGAGTGCAGCAGGAACAGAATTTCGTCCGGCGATGAAGAAACGTACTTATCAGGCAACGTCACCGTATCGATTACGCCCAGGTATACGACAGCGTCAGGGACCGGACGGTCATCTACGGGGGCCAGGCCATGAACACCGGCTCCTTGATCGGCCAGCTTGGCGGGGCCAGCGCCGACGAGATCATGCTCGAGTGGGATGGGAGCACATGGATTCCTGTGCCGGCGCCGGCGTGGGGCAGCT
>CALZKF010000191.1 GCA_945787955.1 uncultured Acidobacteriota bacterium
TCGATGCCATCCTCAACCGGGCTCCGACGGCGCCGGTGGAACTAAACCGAAATATTCCGGTCGAACTGCAGCGCATCGTCAACAAGGCATTGGAGAAGGATCCCGAACTGCGGTATCAGAGCGCAGCAGGATTAAGGGCCGATCTCAAGATGCTGCAGCGTGATTCAGCGCCGCCGGCCATGACGCAGGACAAACCGGTTTCGAAAAGGGCTCGCTACCTGTGGCCGATCCTGATCATGGTCGCTCTTGCAGTGGTATTGCTATGGATTACCCGGCCATGGGATTCCGGCGGGAAGCTGATCCCTGCCGGGACGGACCGCCTCACCTTCACGGCTGGTCCGGAGTTCTCCGGCAGCTTGTCTCCCAACTCGGAATTACTTGTATACGGCCATACCGAGCACGGGACGATGGACCTGTATGTCCAGCTCCGAGATGGAGGCCGGAAAACAAGATTAACCGACGGTGCCGGTGACGAAGATCTTCCGCGATGGTCCAGGGACGGCACACGGATAGCATATCTACGAGGAGACGCGGTCAACTGCGACATCTATACGATATCCCCTTCGGGAGGACCTTCCAGCAAGCTTGTAGAAACGCGGATCCCCTACATCCAATCATTCTGGACCGCTATTTCGGCCCTCGGAACCATGCCGTGGGCTCCGAACGACGAAAGCCTGTTGTTTTCCAGAATGCTGGATAACGGGACTGTGGCGGTGTACCAGGTCGATCTTGAGTCCCGGGAATCAAAACAGATCACGTTCCCTGCTACAGGCGTCCACGATTTGAGCGCCAGTTGGTCGTTGGACGGAGAGTCGATCGTTTTTATCCGTTCTCACGGTGGGTCGTCGGATCTCTGGATCTTGCCATCGTCCGGCGAAGAGCCACAACTGTTGCTGAAGAACGGATTTTCGAACATGGACCCTGCATTCCTCCCCGGGGGCGAGCATGTCATTTTCCGCTCGAATAGTACCGGCCTGGAGAATATCTGGGGTATCCACGTGGCCACCGGACAGGTAAGCCAATTAACCTTCGGGGGCGGAAAGGACTGGTACCCGACGGTATCCAACGATGGAACCATCGCTTACACCGAATGGAATCATCAGACGGATCTTTACACCGTGGATATATCCAGCGGAGAGTCCGAACAGGTAACCGCCTGGACCGACGACAATTTTTCCGCGCGCTATTCCCCGGACGGAACACGGGTGGCCTACCAGTCGACTCGAACCGGGAATGCAGAAATCTGGGTTCACGATCTTCACACTGGTGTAGACGAGATGAATCTGTCGAACCGACCTGCACTGGACATCCTTCCGGCCTGGTCGCCATCCGGTGGCGAAATCGCTTTCCTGTCGAACCATGAAGGAGCCATGACCCTGTGGATCACCGATGCCGACGGCAACAGATCTCCTGAGCGACTCATGGACCAGGAGATTCAGATCCCCAGCGTGGTCTGGGCAGTCAGCCTCAGTATCCACTGGACCCCCGACGGTGAATCAATCGGATATATTTTGCTGGACGCCAATGGTCCGTCGCTTTGGATGGTAGATCGAAAAGGCGGTGCCAACCGTCGTTTCCTGAAATCAAATGTCCTGCGCTTCGACTGGTACCTGGACCGCAACCGGATCGTGTACAGCACCATGGCCGGGAGCGGAATCGAATTGCGTGCCGCCAATCTCGTGACTGGGGAAGAAGTCCTGCTCTATGAGGGTCCGCATACGGAAATGATCCTTTCACAAGACGGCAGTTCCGTGGCGCTGGTGAAGTCGGCCAGCCATTTCGACCAGGGTTTATTCCGGCTTGAGCTGGAAATTCCACCTACCGACGACGGTCTGCCGAACCCTGTGGGAGAATTGGAGAGAGTCACCGACGGACAGGGTCGATGGCACGTTCATAACGGAAGCTGGTCTCCTGACGGCAAGCGGATCGTATACACACAGGACACCGATGACGGCAACCTCTACCTGCTCAGGTTGGAGGAGTAGTCTGCGTGGGGGATATTCCAAAAATGCACATCCAGCCAGGACAGCAGCTGCTGCACTACAAGCTGATCGAGAAAATCGGCGAGGGCGGCATGGGTGTGGTCTGGAAGGCGGAGGATACCCGACTCCATCGTAACGTCGCTTTGAAGTTCGTACCCGATGAAAAGACCCAGGACAGCGCGGTGGTGGATCGCCACCTGCGGGAGGCCCGGGCCGCCTCGGCGCTGAACCACCCGAACATCTGCTCCATCTACGACATCGGTGAATCGGACGGGACGCGGTTCATCGTCATGGAACTGCTGGAAGGCGAGTCCTTGCAGCACAGGATCGGCGGGAAGCCGATGGCAGTGGACAATGCCATCGAATTTACCTCACAGATCGCCGATGCTCTCGAAGCCGCCCACGGCAAGGGCATCATCCACCGGGACATCAAGTCTTCCAATATTTTCATCACCGGGCACGGTGAGGCCAAGATGCTGGACTTCGGTCTGGCCAAACTGGCTGCAGGAGCACTGGACGCCGACGAGAAAACACGCACCGCAATGGAGATGACCGCACCGGGTGCGGTGGTCGGCACCATCGCCTACATGTCACCGGAGCAGGCTCTCGGGAAAGAGCTTGACGCCAGGACCGACATCTTCTCCCTCGGTGTAGTGCTGTACGAGATGATCACCGGCCGTCGCGCATTCGATGGAAGCACATCTGCGGCGGTTTTCGACGCCATCCTCAACCGGGCGCCCACGGCGCCGGTTTCGCTGAATCCGGATGTACCTCCTGAACTGGAAAGGATCATCAACAAAACCCTGGAAAAGGATCCGGCCCTGCGTTACCAGAGCGCAGCGGGGATGCTCGCTGACCTCAAAAGGATGCGGAGAGACTCGTCTGCAGAACGGGTCGCAGGCGGAATTCCGGTCCGCAAGTCGCGCTTCGGTTTGATCGCCGGCATCGTACTGGTGGCGGCTGTCGCCGGCACACTGCTCTGGCAAACCCTGGATCAGGAAGCCCCGCAAGCGGTGGATGCCAAACCTGCATCCTCTACAGGTCCATCCATCGCGGTCCTGCCGTTCACCAACGCAAGCGGCGACCCGGCGCAGGATTATTTCAGCGACGGTCTTGCCGCGGAGATCGGCACCGAGCTGGCCCGCTACCGGGAGCTGTCGGTCATCGCCCGCGGGTCTTCAGCTCTTTATAAGGGCGAGGATGTCGATGTGCGGGAAGTCGGCGCCGCCCTGGGTGCGCGTTACCTGTTGCAGGGCAGTGTGCGGAAGATGGGCGACCGCATCCGGGTCATCGTCCAGCTATCGGACACAACAGATGGCCGGTCGGTGTGGGATGACCGCTATGACCGTGACCTGAATACCCAGGATCTGTTCGATCTCCAGGATGACCTGACGAGCCGTGTCGTCAACGAAATCGCAGGGACCTACGGCGCCCTGACCCGTGCGGGGCTACCAGGCGCCCGGCGCAAGCCCCCTGCCAGCATGGAAGGGTACGACTGTGTCCTGAGGGTGTACGAGTACCTGAACGTCCATACGCCGAAAAACCATTTTGAAGCCCGGGAATGCCTTGAGACGGTGCTTGAAACCGACACGGACTATGCTGACGGCCATGCCTGGCTGGGCTACCTCTACGGAGACCAGTACCACCATCGCTGGAACGAAGAGGAGAATAGCTACGATTCCCTGGCCCGTGCAGGGCAGCATGCCGACACGGCGATGCGCCTGGACCCGACCAGTCACGTGGTCCATGGCACTATGGCCCTGACACTCTACTTTCGAGGGGATTACGAGCGGGCCAGGATCGAGTCGCTCCGGACCATCGAACTCAACCCCAACGACGCCATGTGGCTTTCCCTGATGGGACTGTACCTGATCCAGCAGGAAGACTTTGAAAACGGCATGCCGATGTTCCGCAAATCGATGGAAGTCAATCCCAACCCGCCGCGGTGGGCCCCGATGGGTTACTTCTACGAGCATTACCATTACGGTCGGTATGAACAGGCGCTGACCGACGCCAGGAGTGTCCAGATGAATGGCGATTTCAGGATGCCGATGTTCACCGCCGCTTCACTGGGACAGCTCGGCAGGATGGAGGAGGCCGTTCCATACCTGGATGAGATGATGACTTACTGGGGCAGACCGGCGGACGAGCTCCGGATGGAGCTGATCCGTCGCCATGCCCTGGCCCCCACCATGGTCGATCACCTCCTGGAGGGGCTGACCAAGGCGGGGCTGGAATACTGATCCGCCCCCACCGATTCGGTGTAGAATCCCCTGCGACGTGGGAATCATCGCAGGGGAGCGCACATGTCGGACGACAATTCACGAGACGATTGGACCAGAACGGCTGACGGCGGCGAGACGCCGGACGGACCGAAGAAGATACCGGCCAAGATCGGGGAATACCGCATTCTCGGCATTCTGGGCGAGGGCGGTATGGGGGTGGTCTACGAGGCGGAACAGGCCAGCCCCAAACGGAAGGTGGCGATCAAGGTCGTCCGGGGCGGCGAGTTCGTGGACGAGACCCGGGTGCGGATGTTCCAGCGGGAGGCGGAGACCCTGGCCCGGCTGAAGCACCCGGACATCGGCGCCATTTACGAGTCGGGCCGCACCGCCGACGGCCAGCACTTCTTTGCCATGGAGCTCGTTCGCGGTGAAACCCTGGACAAGTATCTTGAAAAGCGGCCGGCGCCTACCCGCTCCGATGAGATCCGGTTCCGCCTGGCGCTGCTGCGCAAGATCGCCGGCGCGGTGAATTACGCCCACCAGCGCGGTGTGATCCACCGGGACCTGAAGCCGGCCAATATCATCATCACCGATGAGGCGGATGCCGAGGCGACCGCCACCGATTCCGGCAGCAGCCTGGCCGGAGCCGGCCTGCCGGGGGTCAAGATCCTGGACTTCGGCCTGGCCCGGATCACCGAAGGGGATGTGGCGGCGGCGACTATGACCACCGAGATCGGCATGATCAAGGGCACGCTGCCGTACATGGCGCCGGAGCAGGCCCGGGGAGACTCGGCGGATATCGATGTCAGGGCCGACGTCTACGCTCTGGGCGTCATCCTGTACGAGATGATCAGCGGCAGGCGGCCGTACGATGTCGCCCGCCGGGCGCTGATCGAGGCGGTGCGGGTGATATGCGAGGAGAAGCCGGCGCCGCTGCGGGATGCGAGCTCCAACAGCCGGATCATCGACCCGGACATCGAAACCATCGTCGGCAAGGCCCTTGAAAAGGAGACCGAGCGGCGTTACGGCACTGCGGCGGAGTTCGCCGGCGATATCGGCCGGTTCCTGGTTTCCCAGCCGATCCTGGCCCGGCCACCGTCAGCGGTCTACCAGATGAAGAAGCTGGTCTCGCGCCACCGGGTCCCGGCGACCATGGCCGGAGTCATGCTCGTGGCGCTGATCGGGTTCGTCATCGGGATGAGTGTTCTGTACGTCCGTGCGGTCCGCGCCGAAACCGAGGCCTCGCGGCAGGCGGAGACCGCAACCCGCGCCCTGGATTTCATGACCGGGATGTTCGAGACTTCCGATCCCAGTGAAGCCAAAGGGATGGTCGTCACCGCCCGGGAGGTACTGGACGCCGGCGCCCGGCGCATCGACCTGGACCTGGCCGATCAACCTGTGGTGCAGGCGACGCTGATGAGAACCATGGGGACGGTGTACTACAACCTCGGTCTGTATGGTGAGTCGGAACGGTTGCTGGAGCGGGCGCTGGAACAGCGCCGCAGCCTGCTGGGGGACGACCACCTGGACACGGTGGCCGCGGTGCAGGCCCTGGCCCAGCTGTACGAAGATCAGGGCAGGTTCGCCGAGGCGGAAGAGCTGCTGAGCGATGCCCTGGAACGGGCAACGCGACTGGACGGCCCCAACGGCCGTGTGACCATCAACATCCAGGCCCAGCTGGCAGGCGTTTACGAGGACCTGGGAAGGCTGGAAGAAGCCGAGGAGGCCCATACCGCGGCGGTGGAAGCGGCCCGGGAGCATCTTGGCCCTGAGGACTACGACACCCTGAGCATGACCTCCGACCTGGCCGGGCTGTACAACAACACCGGCAGGATGGATGAAGCCGAACCGTTGAACCAGGAAGTCCTGGCGGTC
>CALZKF010000192.1 GCA_945787955.1 uncultured Acidobacteriota bacterium
TAATGGTCCAAGTGTTCTTCGGCAGCCGATTTCATTTCATGCGCGAACGAGCGGTGCGTCAGCGCTGTCACCAGCAGGGCGGTGTTCTTGAAGCGGTATCCGATACGCTTCTGAAGACCATCCAGGTGTTCCGAATCGAGATGCATCAGTTCGTCCTGGCGGAGGGCGGATCCGGGACGGTATCGGATCTTTTGGCCAGCGTCCTCCTGCCCCGGGCCTTGCCTTCGTATCGAACCCCCTGGGATTCCAGCGTATAGGAAAACAGCTGCAGGCCATCGTCGGACAGCTTCAGTTCATGGATATAGCTGATCTCAAGTTCATCGGGATAAAAAACCAGGCCATCACAGGTCAGGAGAAGGCTTCCGGCGGTCCCACTCTCCTCAAGCCGGAACCTGAGGTCCGAGGTCTTGCGGTCGTTCAGGAACTCTGCACAATTTCCGTCCCAGTCACAGGTTATCTTCCCGGTCCCGTCCTTGGATTGCCGCCGCATGCGGAAACGATAGTCCCGGCCGTCGTGCCAGATGTACATGGCGACCTCCAGCGAGCCGGTTTCTTTGGCCCAAGTCCCGTTGAAGCCGGTGTCGGTCGGTGGTG
Source organism: uncultured Acidobacteriota bacterium (assembly GCA_945787955.1). Classification (GTDB taxonomy): domain Bacteria; phylum Acidobacteriota; class Polarisedimenticolia; order Polarisedimenticolales; family Polarisedimenticolaceae; genus Polarisedimenticola. The sequence goes on from CALZKF010000192.1 coordinate 595, forward strand.
CGCTTCCGCCGCATCCGGCAACGGCCGCGGCGCAAACGGTCAAGAGGAACGCTGCCGCGATGCGAGCCGCTGCCTTCTTCATGCCACCCATCCTCTCACTCCCCCGTCCCGGCGTTGATCACGGCCAGCAGGGCCGGCGGAAGCTCGATCCCTGCCCTCGAGGCTTGACCGGCCGCAGCCCGGGCTCCGGGCAGATCCCCCGAGCCTGCCAGGGCAACCACCCGATTGATCTGGCAAACCCGGTGCCACGGGTTGGCGTCGACCACAGGACCCAACAGTCTCGCGGCCTTGGCAGGCTGCCCTTTGCGTATGAGAACACCGGCAAGGTTCCCGGCCACATCAGGGTTCCCCGGTGAAAGATCAAATGCCGTGCGATACGCTTGTGCGGCTCCGTCCAGATCGTCATCCGCCTCGAGTATAATCCCCTGCTGGAACCAGATCGGGGAAGAAGAGCTGTCGTTGGCCAGGGCTTCCTTTATATCGTTCCCAGCGTTCGTTTCATGGCCCGCCAGGTGCCATGCGCCGGCCCGGTTCGCCAGCGCTCCCGCCTGGGTTGCGTTCTCCAGCCCAGCGGTCGGCATCCACCAGGAAACGGCCCAGACAACCAACGGCAGGGTCCAAATGGCTGCGCCTCGTCTCCAGCCTTTGCGGCTCTCCTCCACGAGCCAGACCAATCCAGCGCCTGCCGGCACGACCAGCAGCGCGGCCAGGGGCAGCCTGTAACGACTGCTGACATAGAACAGGAGCGGTGTGACAGTCAGAGCAACGGTGGCGGCCAGGACGCTTTGTGCAACCTCCCCTCCCTGTTTCCGGACGTACCACCCTGCGCCTGCCAGGCCCAGGATGAGAGAGAAGGAGAGTGGCGCCGCGTGTTTCCAACGGTTCTGGTCGATCCCCGGATGATAATCCAGACCGATTTCGTCTCCGGACACCGTCACGGCGACCTTCCGAACCAGCAGCCACAACGAATCGAGCGGCGCCTGCATGCGGGTCGCCAGCGCTTGCCCGGCCCACCAGCGATCCGCTGCCACCGGATCCAGATCCTGGTCCCCGGTTTGGCGACGGGCGATCCGGGTCGCTTCTTCCCGTTGCGAATCGACCCGACCGCTGAACCGGTCCGGCAGCGTAAAAATGCCCAGAGCACCCGTACCGTTGCCGTGATAAAGAGTCAGGCCGGCATTGGAGGAGACCGGCACGAACCGGCCCGAAACGGACAGATTCCTAATTGCCACCGGCAACACCACTACGGCGACGCAACCTGCCAGGAGAACGGCGGTCCTATACCGTTTGCGGGCCGCACACAGGATCACCCAGGCTGCAGGGACCAGCAGGAAGTTGGGGCGAACCACAACCGCCGCTCCCACCAGAAGACCGGCAAGTGCCGTCCCTCGGAGTCGGCTCCCGGAGTATGCCAGAATCGCGGCGGTCAGCAGGAATATGGCCAGGGACTCCCCAACCGGCCTGGAGGCGAAGAACAGCAGGGGGTGGTACCCAAGGGCAAGGATCATGGAGGTCCAGCCGCCTATATCACCTGCAGACCTCCTGGACACCTCTCCCAGGAACCATGCCGCCGCAACGACCAGTCCGTGCTGGACCAGGTACAGCAGGCTGAAGCTCCATCCTGCCAGCCAAAAGAACCCGGCCAGGAACCATGGGTAGCCGGGAGCCTGGTAATAGGCCCCTTCAGGACCGCCATGACCCTCCAACAGGCTCCTGGCCCAGTCAACGAAAACTGCCCCGTCCAGGGAAGGCCGGGAGAACCAAGGATCGCCCTCCGGTTGAGAGAGAACGTACCCTGTTCTCAGGCCGAACGCGATGAAGGCGATGATTGCGGCCCAGAGTCGATAGCGGTCAATGTGCTTCATTCTGCTTCAGGTCCCGAACTGCCGCCTGCACTTTCTTGGCTTCGTCATGAAACCCTGCGAGCTCGGCAGCTCTGGCGTGGTGTTCCAGCACCTGGGCCGAATCCGGGAATCGCAGGGACCCTTCCCGGGCTCTATTCAGCGCCTCGTCGGAGCGTCCCAGTCGGGAGAGGGCCTCCACCCGGCCCATGTAGACCCCGGGGGAATCTTCGCCGAGGCGGATGGCGAAATCCAGATGCCCCAGAGCGCCGGTCCAGTCCTGCCGCAGCATCAGGGCATGACCCAGCAGGGCGTGAGGCTCCGAAAGCATCGGCTGGAGTTGGATCGCCTGGCGATACAGCACCTCCGCCTCATCCGGTCGCTCCTGCAATTCCCGCAGGAGGCCCAAACGGTAGGCGGCCCCGCCGCTCCGCGGGTACATTTCCCACGCCTTGGTCAGGACCGACTCGGCCTCCGGGATGTTGCCCAGGAACAGGTCGACGTACCCCAGGCCGAGCATCGCCGGAAGCCTGGCCGGTTCGTAGCGCAACGCCATCAGGAACGACTCTCTCGCCTTCAGGAGGTCATTGAGGCGCTGCAGCGCCAGGCCCTTCTTCTCCGCATGTTCGGCGATCATGTAACTGGCATAGCCATGGCCCGAGTCGGCTACCGGCTTCAGGGCGCCGATAGCGTCGTTTTCCTTGCCGAGAGAGAGCAGGACACCGGCTCCGACCACCATGTCATAGGCACTGGCCAGGGAGATGTACGACTCCTTGTACTTCTCCCCTGCCCCCAGCCTCCTCCAGCGCTCTTCGATGTCCGGCCGGATTCCGAGCAATTCCTCCCGGTTCAGGCCGACGGTGTTGGCGAACAGGCTGGTCGGGGCGAGGAATTCTATCCTGGGGTTGTTATCCGTATTCAACTTCACCCCTTCCCGGACCCCGAACACCGATGCCGAGCAGGCTGTCCCGGACCGCCGGGCGATCGACCCGCCGAGCCAGCTCCTCCATATCCACCGGGGGAAATGGCTCGTCGCGGCCCAGCATCACCAGGCTCAGGCCGGTGGAGAATACACGGATCGTGGGGAAGACTTCGCGGAAAGAGGCGATGATCGTCTTGACCTCCGCCGGGTACAGCCTCCAGATCGGCACAAACTGGCACATGATCCCGCCTGGGGCCAGCCGGCTCCGGGAGAGACGGAAATACTCCAGGCTGTACAAGGCGCCGGATCCGGACAAAGAGGGAAAATTCGGCGCCGAGGAGATGACGTCGAACCGCTCCTCGGTCATCTTGAGGTAGTTCCGACCGTCGTCGATCCGGATCGTCACCGCCGGGTTGTCCAGGACCCCGTGGTTTTCATCGGCGAAAAAACGGCTGGCTGCGAAAACACCTTTCTCAAGCTCCACCGCCACCAGTTCCTCGATCTCGTACAGGCCGATGGCGCCGGCGGTGACCCCGGCGCCCAGTCCGACGATCAGCGCCTTGTCCACTTTCCCGGGGTGCAGCGCCACCGGCAGGTGTCCCAGCATTCTTTGCGAGAACATGTCTTCGAACTGGTCGGAGGCGGTGGCGCTGCCGTTGACTGTGATGAATTTCCCCCGGGGGCTGCGGTAGGAGATGATCGTGTCGTTGTAACCTTCGGTGTAGGAGGTCAGGGTGTAATCGGCCAGAACCCGCTCCATGGAAATAGAACCATCGGCATCCATGAACCGTGTCGGGTCGAAGTAGGCGCCTGCACCCAGCCTGGCCCGATCCCAGGGCTCGGCGGTAATGACCCCTAGTGCGACCAGCAGGACCAGCCCACCGACCGGCAAGGCCCAGCCCGGTCTGAGAGGTCCAGGTTCGGCCATGATCGAGCCGAGGCTCAGCACCAGGGACACCACTACAACGGCCTGCAGGACCCACTCGGAGCCCATGAGAGGCAGGAGGATGAACCCGGCACCGAAGGAGCCCAGGATCGCCCCGGCGGTGTTCCAGGCATAGACCCTGCCGATACGGGCTCCGGTGCCGGTGTCCCGGCCCGAGTACAGCCGGACTACCACCGGGAACGTACCGCCGAACGCCATCGCGGGCGGGAGCAGGGTTACGAAGGACAGCAGCAGCTTGGTGCGGTTCATGCCATCGAAATCGATCCCCATCCAGGCTATGGTTTTCAGGAACAGCTCAGGCATCTCGTTGACCGCCAGGTAGCCTGCCAGCGTGAACACGGCGACTCCCAACTGGATCAGAGTCAACACCCGCAGCGGCCGGGTGGCGCGATCGGCGATAGGGCCCAGAAGAATCGACCCGAGGGCGATCCCCAGCAGGAACACGCTGAGCATGGCGCTGAAGGAGTAGACCGTGCTGCCGAACGACAGGACCAGAATCCTGAACCAGACGATCTCGAACGCCAGCGCCGCCATGCCGCTCCCGAAGGCGACCCAGAGCGGCCAGGAAGCCGGTACGGTGTGAACGATGTCCGCAGTTGCCGGGGCCGCCGCGGCGGTGGAGTCATCAACCGGCTCCGGCTCGTACTGTTTGTCCCGGTCCAGCCACCATGCGGTTCCCGCAACCACGAAATTGAACAGCACCGCCAGGGCGGTGGTCCCGCGCAGGCCGATGGCGGGGATCAAGGTAAAGCCGGCCAGGAAGCAGCCGATGGACGCCCCCAGCGTGTTGACGAAGTAGAGCAGTCCGACCCCCAGACCGACCTGCCCCTTTCGCCTTAACAGTCCTCTCCCCAGGGCCGGCAGGGTCGCTCCCATGAGCACTGTCGGGACCAGCAACAGCGCCAGGCACATGACGAACCGGAACAGGGAACGGACCAGAACGCCCTCGGGGAGCAGCGGGTATGCCAGCGTGTAGACCGAGTCCACCCCCAGCAACAGCAGAGGGAGAATCAGCGCATACAGGCCGATCAATCCTTCCAGAATCGCAAACATGCGAAGCGGTCTTTCAACCCGGTCCGCTTTCGACCCGAGCAAGGCGGCTCCCAGAGCCATGCCTCCCATGAACGATACCAGGACGGTGCTGACGGCGAACGCCGTAACCCCGAACACGTTCACCAGGAGCCGGCTCCAGACGACCTGATAAGTCAATCCGCAGGCGCCGCTGAGGATGAACAGCCCTGCGAACGGAATCGCCATGGGAGGGAGGCCGAATCGTGAAGACGGGCTCAATACACCTCCTGCTCGCCTGCACCATCCGGTGCGTCGCCGGCCGGTGCATCCGGGAGTACCGAGATTATGTCCGCAAACCCGGACAGCCGCCGCAACGGCTCCAGAAGCGGCTCCTGCTGCAGGACCGACTTGCGTTCGTACCCGTCGGCGATCGCCTGGCGCAGTTCCGCCTCGCCTTCGGCGGTTCGGCCCTGGGCAGCCACGCTGGCGGCCAGCAGTATGCGGTAGTAGGACCCGGAACCGCTGTCCAGGACTGTGCGGGCCACCGATTCCACGAGCTGGAACCGGCCGGTTGCCAGGAGGGCCACGGCATAGCGGTAAACCAAGGCGTCTTCTTCAGGATGCAGGACGAGACCGTTCCGAAAACAGTCCGCCGCTTCTTGAAACCGGCCTGCCATGGCGAACGCTTCGCCGTAGGCAACATGCCCCGGGATGAAATCGGGCCAGCGTTCGGTCAGTCTTCGGCCCAGCTCCTCGGCCCGGTCGAACAGGGCCAGGTGGGTTGCGGCAATGACCGCCAGGTTCAGGGCGTGGCGGTTGTCCGGGTCCTCATCCAGAACAAGCTCCCACAAACGGTACGATTCGCCGTACTGTCCGGCCTGATGGGCGGCCCGGGCGAGGTGGATGGTGGAGTCCAGGTGGATCAGGTCCCGGGGGTTGATCCCTCCCCTGCTGTCCTTGGACACCGTCCCGCCCACATATCCCAGGCTGGCGAGCATCTCCAGCTCTTCCCGATCCAGTGGGACCGCGGTGGTCTCGGCTGAATCCGGCCGTGCAGCCCAGTCGGTGAGCATTCTGTCCAGCTCGTCCCGCATATCGGCGGTCATGCCGCTCTGGGTCCCCTGGAGGTCGCTGAGTTCCCCAGGATCCTCCGCAAGGTCGTACAACTCGTCCACCGACGACCGGATATATTTCCAGCGCCCCCTGCGGACCCCTTCCAAGGGGCTCCAGCCGAACGACAGCGAGCCGGACAGCGCTTCGAAGTACAGGCTCCTGGGCTGCGGTTCCCGGCCCCGCAGCGCGCCTCGCAGGCTGATGCCCTGCATCTGACTCGCCGGTTCCAGGCCGGCGTAGTCCAGGATGGTCGGGGCGATATCGACCTGGGACACCGGCTCCAGGATTCGTGTCCCTTCCCGGGAGTCGGGGGCCAGGGCGATCAGCGGCACTGCCATGGTGGACTGGTAGACCAGGTTGGCGTGCATTTTTTCGCCGTGATCGAACCGGCCCTCGCCATGATCCCCTATCACCAGGATCAGGATGCGGTCGTACAGCCCTTCCTCTCTGAGGTACTCCAGCAGCCGCCCGATCTCCTGGTCCATGTAGGCGATTTCTCCGTCATAAGGCCGCTGGCGGTAGGTCGCCGAATATGGAAACGGGGGGCTGTAAGGGATGTGAGGGTCCCAGTAGTGCAGCCACAGGAAGAACGGTTGGGCGTTGTTCCGTCGGTCCAGCCACTCGATCGCCTGATCGGTTATCTCGCCGGCCTTGCGCTCACCCTCAGGCCCGAAGTCCGCATCAGGCTTCTCCTCGAACAGGTCGCGGTAGAGCTGGAAACCCTGGCCGACGCCGGTGCTGGTTTTCAGCGGGTAGGCCGCCGGCATCCCGGCGGTTTCCCAGCCGGCTTCGCCCAGGATCTCGGCCACGGTGACGCTGCCCTCTCCAAGCTTGAACATCCCGTTGTAGCGCACGCCGTGCACCGCCGGGTACTGGCCGGTGAACAGGGTGGAGTGGGCCGGCAGGGTGACCGGTACGGTGGACAGGGCCTGTTCGAACAGGACACCCTCCATTGCCAGACGGTCCAGGTTGGGGGTGGCGATCGGCTCGTAGCCGTAACAGCCGAGACGGTCTGCCCGGGTCGTATCCAGGGTGATCAGGAGGATGCCCGTGCGCTGGACCGGCTTCCTCACGATCATCGGCCTTTCGCGCCCATCAGCTCGGTGTAACCCGGGTCTGCCCGCAGGGAGGCCAGGTCGGGGTCCTGGTCGATCCATTCCCAGTTGCGGTACCCGGCGTCCACCGCATGATCCAGGGCGTCCAGTGCGGTCCCGACTTCGCCTTGAAGTGCGTACACACAGGCCAGGTCGTACAGCAGGTCGGCATCGCTCCACCCCAGGGACAGAGCGCCCTCCAACAGGGCCAAGGCCTTGTCCCGGTCCTGTTGGGCGAGGGCCAGGTGGGCGGCCCAGTGCAGAACCTCCGGTGAGTCGGGGTAACGCTGCAACAAGGTGTCGAATATCGACTCTGCAGGCTCTTCGCCACCTGCCATCAGGAGGAACGCCCCCCGGTTGTAAAGCGTCGCCAGGTTGTCCGGCAGCGCCTCGACCATCCGCTTGGTTATGCGGCCCACCCGGCGCTGGCGTTCCTGGGCAAAGTGGTGGCGGAGGTGCAACAGCTCGGTCAGGAACGCGGAACGCTCCGCCCCTTCCAGCAAGGGAGACCGCAGGTTGCCGTCACCCAGCCGGATACCGGATGATCGCATCGCCTGCCGCATGTCGCCGGACAGACGGTAAGCCCTGCCGCTGCCCGCATGTCGCCGGGCCAGAGCCAGGGCGCCATCCTCCGCCCCGGGGTCGCCGGATGTTTGTTCCAGGGTGTCGGAATCGAACGACTCCCAACCGGACCCCGGGTCGACGGCGGTCAGGACAGGCCAGAGCAGTTCGTCCTGGGGCGCCCAGGTCCAGGCGTAGCGCACACGTTCGTCGGCACCGCCGTCCCGGGCCGGATCCAGGAGATCGACCCCATGTTCCGCCGGCATTTTCGCTCCTGTCGCCAGGTTTGCCAGGGTGGCGAACAGGTCCGGCAGCCAGTGCCGTCCGGTGTCCCGTGTGCCGGTTTCAGCATTTCGACCGAGCCTGGCAATGATCGCCGGGACCTGAAGGGTCTCACGGTCCAGCCAGTAGGAACTCCCTCTGGCCACGGCGAATTCATCGTCCTCCAGGTGCACACCATAGGTGCCGGTCAGGAAAAGCTCCACCGGTCCATTCTTTTCGGACCATTCTTCAAGGAAGCCGAGCAACCGCGAGAGCGAAGGCTCCAGACCGGCCAGCGCCTCGTCATAGGTATCCCGGGCTGCGCCTCGGGGAGAATCGGTAGCGGCGTCCTGGAGCGCCGCCAGGTGGATCCAGGCGAAGCGGGTTCCGTTTTCCGACGGCAAGTCCATCCATGTCTCGAAATGATCGATCGCGTCTTCCGAAGGCAGCACCGGCGGAGCGTACACGCCGGGACCGATGGTGAAGGTTTCGGGACCGTCGAACAGCTCGAAGGTGTGCTGGAATCCACTGGTCCAGGAATTGATCTCGGAGGTCACGAACGCTGCGGTGGAATAGCCGGCCTGGCCGAAGATCGCCGGCAGGGTCCGGACGTCCGGGTGGAGACGATCCGAGACGTCGTTGCGCACCCCGTGCTCCATCGGCAGTTCCCCGGTCAGGATCGTCGCGGCGGCAGGGCGGGACTGGGGCACTACCGTAGCCATGTCCTCCAGCAGGATGCCCCGGGCGGCCAGGCGGTTGAGGGCAGGGAGGTCCACCGGTCCACCGAACAGCGTGAGCCGATCGGCCCGGATCGCGTCCATCGTCACCAGAACCACTGTATCGGCAGCCCGGCCCGTTGGCCGGCCGCCGTCGCCGCAGGCGGTTGTCCCCATGACCGCTGCGATCAGAGACACAACCAAGGAGACTCGATACAACAAAGTTCGATGGCTCAAGACGGACACCTCACCGTAATGACCCGGTTACACGGGTAACCTGCTGATTTTAATGACAGACTGGCCGGCCCGCAAGACACCGGCGCAGCAAGCTGCGCTGCCAACGGAAAAGGGCCACGGAGTGTCCCGTGGCCCTTAAGGAATGTTTTGCCGTTCCGCAGCCTAACGCCGGTTGAACGGTGTTCCTTTCTTCTGGCCTTTGCCCCGGTCCCGGATGAGGTCGAACTTGTCGTCCGGATCGGCCAGGGTTGGGTCGCACTCCACGATGGTGGAGGCACCCAGGTGCACTGTGTTGTATTCGCCGGTCAGTTGGACACCGGCGGCCAGGAAAACGTCACTGAGCTGATCACTGCAGTCCACGTCCACACTGAGAGCGGCGGTGGCACCGGCGACGTACGGCTCGGTGCGGAGGAACGTCCATGCCGCAGCGTCCCGGCCAGGATCTGTGTTGCCTGTAAAGCTGTAGAAGTTGATGCCGGTGATATACGATGCGGCCACGCCCCCGAACCGGGTGGAGAACCCACTCGCCACGTCAACGGCCTGCATGTCCAGGGTGACGATATCCCCGGCCCGGCTGCGGTTGGTGATCTGGGGCCTGGGGATCGGCGTCAGGGTCATGTTGGCCAGGTTGAAGTGGAAATTCCGGGTCGGCGTCTCGTCGGCCTGGGCGATGGCGAAATTAGCCGTGGTGCCCTGGGCTTCACTGATGGCGACCACGATCTGGCCCCCCGGACAGCCGACCACACCGGCAGTCCCGGTGTTCCCGGTGATGTACCATTTGCTGGTGGCGGCGTAGTACCGCAACCAGTTGTCGACGGTGAATGTGCCTTCGTTGCTTTCCGTCCGGGCGCCCGGCTCCCAGAACGCTCCGACGGTGTTGCCCATATCCCCACTGTAGTTGTAGACGTAGCCGTAATAGTACGTAGAGGCGTCCCAACTGTGGAAGACCTTGGGGGGAGAGCACAGCGCCATGGCGGATGATGCACTCAGGGCAACCATCCCCAGGACGATCACGGCCAGGACACAGATTTTTTTATTCATTCTGAGAACTCCTCGTTTCAAGACAACTCTGTTCTCGCCTACAGCGAGCGGGGGGGACATATATGCCACCTGTAAATGTACCGGGAAGACGGCCTGCGTCAAGGCAATATTCGGCGGGGCGGATTAAAAAAAACGGACCGCGTGGCGACACGCGGTCCGTTTAACTCCCTAGTTTTGTACGTTTCCGGCAGGTTACCGGAAAATCATCCGCTTTTAGCGGTCACGGAAAGGCTTGCCTTTCTTCTGGCCCTGGCCCCGGTCACGGATGATGTCGAACTTGTCGTCCGGATCTGCCAGCGTCGGGTCACATTCAAGTGCTGTGGAGCCGCTGACCTGCAGGCTCACGACGCCGTCAATGACGAGTCCGGCGGCAACAAAGGTATCATTACCGTCGTCGGCACAGGAGAAAGAGACAGCAGACGCGGCGGTCACGCCACCGGCGTACGGGATCGTCGAATGGAGCGTCCATGCGCCCACGTCTCGACCCGGATCGGCTGCCCCATGGAACGTGTACAGGTTAAAGGCGGTGATCGGGTTGGCTTGGGCGGTCCGTGTCGCAAATCCACCGTCGATGGCGGACAGTTCGAGGTCGAGCACGACATCGGCGCCGGCCCGGCTGGAGGCGGTCGCCCGAGGTCGCGGGATCGTGGTGAAGGCCAGGTTCGGCTGCTGGAAGGCGAAAAAGCCGCCCAGGTTTTCGGACTCGCGCGAAGCTGCGAAAGACGCGGTGCCGTCGCCGTTGTCCTGGGTCATGACCAGAATCATGTTGCCGCTGGGACAGCCGACTACGCCGCCGTCGCCCAGGTTCCCGGAGATGTAACCGCCGTAACCTGGGTAGTACCGCATCCAGGCGTCATCGGTGTGGGTCCCTTCGTTGTGATCGGCCCGGGCGCCGGTCTGCCAGAACGACCCGGTGGTCAAAGCGTTGTTCTGGTTCCATCCGGTGACGTAGGTGTAGTACCCGAGGTTGGTGTCCCAGCTGCCGAAGGTCTTCGGCGGGCTGCAGATCGCCTGGGCGCTGGGAGCCAGCGCCACGACAAGGGCGAACGCCATGATCGTCAAAGTAATGTGTTTCATTTTCATCGGTATAATTCCTCCCCCTGAATCAATAATGCGAAGGGACATAGTTGACTGTAGTGGTCATTTTCACAAAGTACCCCTTGCCGGGCACGATGTTGAAATTCGGATCCGGCGAGCCCTTGGCCCCGGTGTAGACCGCGAAGCCGTCGGTGGACTCGATGAAGTTGCTCACGCTGGCTACGCTCCCCGAGCCGATGTCACCGATCAGGTCGAAGGCGGTGCCTGCCGTGGTGTGATACGGCACGGCGAAGAAGTTGGTACCGGAGTTTGATCCGGCGCCGGCAGCATCCAGGCTGATGGCCTGGGACGGATTATGGGAGCCGACAACGATGTAGTCGACGCCGGTGGTCATCTTGACGAACACAGCTTTGCCCTCTTCCAGGGGGAAGTCCGGGTCCGGCGAGCCCTTGGCACCGGTGTACACGGCGAAACCGTCCGTGGACTCGATGAAGTTACTCACGCTGGCGACGTTTGTGGGGCCGATGTCGCCGATAAGGTTGAACGCCGTGACGATGCCGGTCTGTTTGTTGTACGGCAGCCCCAGCGTGTTGGTGCCGGACAGCGAGCCGGCCGCTGCGCTTGATTCCAGCCGGTAGTTCAGTTTGAACCCCATGTTGGAGGCGACTATTCCACTGATTGCAAGCAGCGCCACCATCCCCAAAATAAATACTTTCTTGTTCATCCGTTCTCCTCCGAGGTCAGCGTCACATGGCCAGGCATTCAACCTGCCCGTCCGGTTTTCTTTCCACGAGACGAAATCCGACAGAACATACCGGATTCCGCATGAATGTACAGGCAAACGCCGGTACGTCAAGGAAAGATTGCCGGCCGGACCGATTTCCCGACAGCCAGTGACAAAAGATGACAGTGTTACCGAACATTGAACTCAATCGATCCTATAAAAAACCAAATCCCCGTTTTCAACCATGGAATCCTGGTACGAGCCGCCCTGGACCCGGACCGATCCCCCCGGATCGAAGGTATGGGGAGTATTGGACTTTGAAACGGAATGGGCGCCGCCACCATTGGCGATGTTGAAAACGATCTGATTTCCAACCTTTTCCACTGTGATGGTGGGAGGGGCCGGATCTTTGCCCAGGCTGATGGCCAGGACCAGCGCCAGCAGGCCTGCAGGGAGTATCGCCGCCAGCGCAAACCGGTGGTAGGGAGGGAAAAGGCTGGCATCATGCGGCAGGGTTGCGATGCTGTCGCCGGAAACCGCCGAGTTCAGCACATGCTCACGGGCCGCCGGGCTCAATTCCGCTCCGGATGGGCAACCTGTTTTCCAGGACGATATCGCCTCGTCTAGGATATTTACTTCAATACCAAGCTTTTTTTGTGCCATGGCCGACTCCCTGTGTAGCCGTTTCCTGTGTACAGAGTTAAAGACCGCCCAAAGGCTCGAAACGATCAACGAACTGCAGAATTATTCAAGATTTATTCGATGGTTTCCTGAATCCGGATTCGCGCCCGGCCCAGGTGACGGCGGACGGTGATCCGGGTGATCCCCAGGGCCGAGGCGATCTGGGCGGTATCCAGGCCTTCCAGTTCGCGGAGCACGAATACCGACCGTTCCCGCTCCGTGAGCCGCTCCAGGGCCTGCTCCAGTCTGCGGGCCAGGTCCTCCCCCGCAGCCAACCGTTCAGGGTCCGGGCGACTGTCAGGGTGCTGGACGGCGCCGGCATCCAGCGGCTGCTCCCGTTCTCGCACAGCTGCGCGGGAACCCCGGTAGGTGTGGACCGAGTTCACCGTGATGCGATAGAGCCAGGCTACAAACGCCTTCCTGCGGCGGAACCTGGGGATGTGGCGAAAGACCCGGATGAAGATCTCCTGGGCGACGTCATCACGGTCGGTAGCCGGTACGCCCAGGGCGGCCAGCATCCGGAGCACCCGGCCCTGATGCCGGTCCAGGAGCGCTTCGAACGCCCGGACCTCTCCGGCCTGGGCGCGTCGAACCAGTTCCTCGTCGTGGTCCTCAACCTTCATTGCGGCGGCAGATTA
>CALZKF010000193.1 GCA_945787955.1 uncultured Acidobacteriota bacterium
GGATTTCGCCGCCTTCGAAGTTCCCGTCGCGGGCATCCTGGACTCGAATTGCCGTTCTCGGAATCAACGAATCGGGATCGAGGAAATCGATGCGCCGACCCGAACGGGCACGTTCCGCCCTCCGTTCGATCCTTGCCGTCATTGCGGCGCGCCGGTCACGGTTCAGCGGCGCCAGCTCCATGAGGGCCGCCAAGGCCTCCGGCGTGAAAATGTCCGGATAGTCCTGCCGAACCCGGCCACGGGTTACTAGGGCGAGCGCCATGGTAATCCTCCCCTGGAATAGCGCGATCAGGCTAGCTTCCCGTACGTTCGGGGTTATGTCAACGGCTGTTGGGCGCGGCGATTAAATAACATTTACGTAATTTAAAATCGACAAATAACATTAATTTCTATTGTTTCAATAAATGCATAACCAATATTTCAAAGGAGGACATAACAGGAGAATTCAGATGCACCTGGCGCTGAAAACAGTATTTCTGATCCTGGCCATCGGCCTTGCCGCCAACACGCTTGCGGCAGGAGAAGAAGGCATGGATCCGGTCGGTCCGTGGTTCGGCGGCGACCACGAAAAGTGTGCCGCATGCCATAACCCTGGAGCCGGGGGAGACCGGAGCCGACCAACCTCACGGACCTGTCTCGGCTGCCACGAATCGATCGGCCGCTCGGTCTCGTTCGGCATCTCCTATGCCTCGTCTCAAACCGAATTCGTCAGCGGCCACGTTATGCCGCAAGAGATGTACAGCCCACGCCTGCCTCAGGGCGGGAAAACGGTTATTGAGGAACTGGACTGCCTGACCTGTCACAACCCCCACGGGGAAGAAGGGCGTTCCACAGTCCTGCGGGATCGCCAGGGTCCCCAGATCCTCTCCGCCACCGCCAGGGCGGACAAGGTCAGCCGCTTTTGCGTCGGATGCCATCAGGACATGAGTCGGTTCGGCGGCATGGCGAGGGCCTACTCCCGCCACCCGATCGGCCTGACCGCGGAAATAGTCCGTGATCCGTATCTCCCGGTTCTGCCCCTGGCGGACATCGAGGGTACCGAGGACCTGTCTGATGATGTAGTCGCCTGCACCACATGCCACTACGTTCACAACGGCCCGAACAAGTACCTCCTGCGCTGGGACCGCTCGATTGAACGGCAGGTCTGTGGCCAGTGTCACATCCAGGGCAGACCCCGGGACGGGATCACCGACCCCGGGCGATTGGCTCGGTTGGGCTGAGCTCCACGACCGGCCCCCTGCTTGACAATCCGGCCTTCCGATCCCATTACCAAGGGTGTCGTTGCGCCACTCGCGCAGCGGACGGGAGGACTACAATGCAGGCAGATAAACTCACATTGAAGGCCAGGGAAGCGCTGGATGGTTCCCGTTCCCTGGCGGAACAATCGGGAAATTCGGAGATTCGTCCCCTGCACCTTCTGAAAGCGCTGGTCAGCCAGCCGGGAGGGATCGTAGGGCCGGTGCTGGACCGGCTCGGGGTCGACCCCCGGGCAGTTGCCACTGCCGTGCAGGAACGGCTCGACGCCGGATCGAAAGTGCAAGGCCAAACCGGAATCCAGGCCTCCCAGGCCCTGATCGGGCTTTTGGATAGCGCGGAAAAGATTGCCAAGGAGTTCCAGGACGAGTACGTCTCCACCGAGCACCTGCTCCTGGCGATCGCCCGGGGCGACGGCGAGGGAGCGGAAATCCTGCAGCGCTACGGCGCCACCCCGGACGGCCTGTTGCAGGCGCTCCGGGAGGTCAGGGGGACCAGCCGGGTCACTGACGAGAACCCGGAGGACAAGGTCCAGGCGCTGAAGAAGTTCACCCGGGACCTGACCGAGATGGCCAGGGCCGGCAAGATCGACCCTGTGATCGGCAGGGACGAGGAGATCCGCAGGACCATGCAGGTCCTGAGCCGCCGTCGCAAGAACAACCCGGTTCTCATCGGCGAACCGGGGGTCGGGAAGACCGCCATTGCCGAGGGCCTGGCCGGCCGTATCGCCGACGGCGACGTACCGGAGCCGCTCAAGAACCGCAAACTCCTGGCGCTGGATCTGGGCGCCCTGATCGCCGGATCCAAATACCGAGGTGAATTCGAGGACCGGCTCAAGGCGGTGCTCCGGGAGATCGAGGAATCCGACGGCAGGGTGATCCTGTTCATCGATGAACTCCATACCCTGGTGGGTGCCGGCGCCGCAGAAGGGGCGGTGGACGCCGCCAACCTGCTGAAGCCGGCGCTGGCCCGGGGAGAGTTGCGCTGCATCGGCGCCACAACCCTGGCCGAGTACCGCAAGCATGTCGAAAAAGACGCCGCCCTGGAGCGGAGGTTCCAGCCGATCCTGGTGAGCGAACCCTCGGTGCAGGATGCCATTTCGATCTTGAGGGGGCTTAAAGAACGGTACGAAGTCCATCATGGCGTCCGAATCCAGGACGCCGCCCTGGTGGCGGCGGCTACCCTGTCCCATCGCTACATCACCGATCGCTTCCTGCCGGACAAGGCGATTGACCTGTTGGATGAATCGGCGGCGGAACTCCGTCTGGTGATCGACTCGGTGCCGGCGGAGGTGGACGAAGCGGAACGGCGGATCACCCAGCTGGAGATCGAGCGCCAGGCGTTGAAACGGGAAAAGGACACCGCATCCAGGGACCGCCTCAAGAAGATCGAAGGAGAACTGGCCAACCAGCGTGAGCGGCTCTCCGGCATGAAAAGCCGTTGGAACGCCGAAAAGGAGGCTATCGCTTCCATCCGCGAACTGAAGGAGCGGATCGAGGCGTCCCGAATCGAACTGGAGCGTGCCGAGAAGGCCGCCGCCCTGGAGCAGGCGGCCAAACTGCAGTACGGCACCATCCCGGCCCTCGAAAAGCAGCTCCTGGAACGTAATTCCAAATTAGCCCGGTTGCAGCAGGACGGCGCCATGCTCCACGAGGAGGTCACCGAGGAAAATATTGCCCGCATCGTATCCAAATGGACCGGCATTCCGATGACCAGGCTACTGGAGGGTGAGGCGCAAAAGCTGATCGACCTGGAGGACAAGCTCCATGAACGGGTGATAGGCCAGGACCAGGCCGTGACAGCCGCAGCCACCGCCGTCCGCCGTGCACGGGCAGGTCTGAAGGACCCGGACCGGCCGATCGGCTCGTTCCTGTTCCTGGGTCCCACCGGCGTCGGAAAAACCGAACTGGCCCGGACCCTGGCGGTGAACCTGTTCGATGACGACAAGGCGATGATCCGCCTTGACATGTCCGAGTACATGGAGCGCCATACGGTCTCCCGCATGATCGGCGCCCCTCCCGGCTACATCGGCCACGATGAAGGGGGTCAGCTGACCGAGGCGGTGCGGCGGCGGCCCTACGCCGTGGTGCTCCTGGACGAGATCGAGAAAGCGCACGCGGACGTATTCAACGTCCTGCTGCAGGTCCTGGACGAAGGCAGGCTCACCGACAGCAAGGGCCGGACGGTGGACTTCAGAAACACCATCCTCATCATGACATCCAACCTGGCGTCCGACGTGATCCTGGAAGCCACAGGCGGCGACCGTGAAGCGATGGAAACCCAGGTTCACCTCGCCCTGAAACAGGCGTTCCGCCCCGAATTTCTGAACAGGGTGGACGACACCATCATTTTCCGTTCCCTGTCCCGTGACGACCTGCAGCAAATCGTGGGCATCCAGCTCCAGCGGCTGCAGGCGGTCCTGACCGACAAAGGCATCACCCTCGAAGTTACGGAACAAGCGTCACGACAGCTGGCGGAAGAGGGTTACGACCCGGCTTACGGCGCCCGCCCCGTGAAGCGAACGCTGCAGCGCAGGATCGAAGACCCTCTGGCACTTGACCTGCTGAAGGGACGGTTCGCCGCAGGCGACAGGGTCCGGGTCGCCCTGGAGAATGGCGAGATCGTATTGCAACGGGTGGAAACCACCGTCATCGCGGAAAACCCGGTCCGACAACCGGCCTAAACTCCGTGTGTGATCGGCGTTTACACCGTATAACGTTTAAAATAGGCGCTCGCGATTCTCCCGCCACGCCGGCGGCAAGGGTATGTCATGGCGATCCGCAAGACCGATCCACTCAGGGACCTGGCCCGGCTCCAGGAACAGATGAACCGTCTGTTCGACGAGACCTCAGCCCGGACCCTGGGACCGGCCGGTGCAGTGGACGAAGCCCACGGCTGGAAGCCGCCGGTGGATCTGGTGGAGGAGCCGGACCGGTACCTGCTCCTGGCGGACATCCCTGGGGTGACCGCCGCCGATCTCAAAATCCACGTGGAGAAGGGGGTGCTGCGCGTGGACGGCGTGCGGATCGCACCGAGCCGCCGCCATCCGGACAGTTTTCTCCGGGTGGAGCGGCGCCACGGCCCGTTTTCCCTGGCGATCTACCTGCCACCGTCCGCCGACCCGGCCGCCATCAAGGCGGCTTACAAGGCAGGAGTCCTGGAAATCTCCCTGCCGAAGAAGGTCAACGGCGCCGGCAGCCGACTCGAAATCAGCCTGGAAGATTAATCGGAAATCATCATAATGATAACCGGTGGCCGGAATTCCGGTCCCAAGTGGAGGAGTGTTGGCAGCTATGAGCACCCGGAAACGACCGCTGAAGCCCGGCGATGAGGACCAGCCCGTCATCAAAGTGGAGGACCGCCGGCACTGGGCGCGTGACAAATCCAAGGACGAGGATTCCGAACCTCCGGTGCCGGATACCCGGCCTACCGTCATCGACGAATACCGCCAGCGGGCGGAGCAGGCGGAAACCAAGCTTCAGGAATACATCACCGCGTTCAAAAAAGTTAAATCCGAACAGGAACAGTTCCGCGCCAGGCTGCAGAACGACATCGACCGCAAGGTCGAGCTGCAGTTCGGCGGTGTTGTGGAAGAGCTGCTGGAAGGAATGGATGAGCTGGACTTGGCGCTGTCCCACGTGGCCGATGTGCCGGAGGCCAGGGAACTGGCCACCGGGGTGAAGCTGGTCCGCGAACGGTTCCTGGCGACCTTGATGAAGCATGGTGTGGAGCGCATGGACCCTGCCGGAGAACCGTTCGATCCGAACATGGCGGAGGCGATCGGCATGGAGCCTGTGGACGATGACGCGATGGACGGCAAGGTCACCCGAACCTACCGACCCGGATATGTTCTGGGGAAGCGGGTTCTCCGTCCGGCCCGGGTAGCCGTAGGCAAGAAATCCTGATATGGGAGCAGTGGGAAAGTACCTCCGGTTTACACGTCCGTTCACCCTCCTCCCCCCCCTCCTGGGAGTGATCTCCGGAGCCGTTACCGCCTGGGGTTCGGCCCATAACCCCCACATCCTGGCGGGACTCCCGAGACAATGGACACCGGGAATCCTGTGGACAATCCTGCTCGGATCCGCTTGCGCCGCCCTGTTGAACGCAGCCTCCAACACGCTTAATCAGATCTATGATCTCCAGAACGACAAGCTGAACAAACCAAGCCGGGCGCTATGCACCGGCGCCATCTCCATTCGCAATGCCGGCTGGTTCACGGTGGTGATCTATCTGGTCGCGGTGCTGCCGACCTGGCTGGTGGTGGTGTTCCCCGCGGTGAGCGTTTCCGACAAGTTTTTCGCACCGCTCTCCATGCACCAGTGTTTCTTCATCTACATCGCCGGGATGCTTTTGACCCTGGTGTACAGCATGCCCCAACTGGGCCGGACCAAGGCGAACACCTTCGGCGCCAACATCACAATCGCCATACCAAGGGGATGTCTCCTGAAGGTCGCCGGATGGTCGATGGTGGCTTCGGTCTTCCATGTGGAACCGTGGTTCATCGGCTCGATCTTCATGCTGTTCCTGCTGGGCGCCGCGACGACCAAGGATTTTTCCGACATGAAGGGTGACGAGGCCGCCGGCTGCCGCACCCTGCCGATCGTGTACGGCGTCGGGAAGGCGGCGAAAATGATCTCGCCGTTCTTCATCCTGCCCTGGCTGCTGATCCCGTTGGGAGCCTATCTCCCGGACCCGTTCAACCGGTCACGGACGATCCTCACAGGCAATACGACTCTGCTGACGATCCTGGGCGTGGTCCTGGCCCTGCTCAAGAACCCGGAAGACCTGGCGAAGGTGGAGAACCATCCGTCCTGGACCCACATGTACCTTATGATGATGTTCGCCCAGGTCGGGTTCGCGGTGGCGTACCTGGTGTAAACTGTCGCCAGGGAGATATACATCATGAAGGAAACCGTCGTCGTTCTCGGCGCCAGCAGTAAACCGGATCGCTACTCCCACAAGGCGATGCTCCTCCTGCAGGAACACGGGCACACACCGATCCCGGTCCACCCAAAAGAAAAGATAATCCTGGAGCGGCAGGTATTCGCCGACCTGTCCGAACTGGAGGTGCAGGTGGACACCGTCACCGTTTACGTGCGCCCGGATCTGCTGTCGCAGCAACTGGACGACCTTGTGAACCTTCACCCCCGCCGGGTCATCATGAACCCGGGGACGGAGGATGCAGGGGTCGCCGCCGAACTGCGGAACCGCGACATCGAGGTGGTGCAGGCCTGCACCCTTGTGATGCTGAATACCGGGCAGTTCGAGAACTGATTATGTCAGAGCTACTGCTGGTCCTGACACTTCTCATCCCACTGGAGGAAGAAACCCGGTGCACCCTGGAGGTGCAGGTCGTGGATGCGCTGGGCCCCCTACCCGGCGCCATGGTTCACGTGTTCGAAAAGGGTCGCGAGCCGATTATTATGCCGACTAACGAGCATGGTCTCACCACTTTCACCGGCCTGAATACGATCACGACCTATTTCGCGGGAGCCGAGTTTCCCGGTTATCTGAAGGCAGGGCAGGAAACTTCGTGCCCGGGTGCTGATGGCAACCCGGTCATCCTGACTCTCATCGAACCGGATGCGACGTGCCG
>CALZKF010000194.1 GCA_945787955.1 uncultured Acidobacteriota bacterium
AACGGGCGGTCACCATCCGGACGCTGGACACCGACACCATCCTGTTCACCGCCAACCGGCCTCTGGAGCCCCAGGAAGGGCTGTCCGTCGCCGTCGGCTGGCCCCACGGACTGGTGACCTTCCCGGGGCCGATCGCCAAAACGGCGAAATTCTTCTCCAACAACCTGGCGCTGCTGGCGCCGTTCCTGGCCGGCGGCTGGCTGTGGCGGCGGTACCGTTCCCGGGGAAAGGATCCGGAGGGGCCCGGTTCGGTGGTGGTGCAGTACGAACCGCCCAAAGGACTGCGGCCGGGCGAGATCGGTACCATCGTGGACGAGAAGGTCGATTTCAGGGACATCACCGCCACCATCATCGACCTGGCGATCCGTGGGCACCTGAAGATCGAGGTGGAGGAGAAGGAGATGCTGTTCGGCCTGCTGTCCAGCGAGGAGACGGTGTTCCAGCGGCTCCCCGGCAAAAGCGGCGACCATCTGCTGCCGTATGAGCAGTCGATCCTCGCCGGCATCTTCCACGACGGCACCGACCGCATGAAAGCTTCCGACCTGGCCAACGAGTTCTACCGGACGATCCCGGTGGTCAACGATGCGCTGTACAGCCGGCTCACCGAGGCCGGGTTGTTCTTCGGCAACCCGGCCAAGGTCCGCACCAAGTACGTCCTGGCCGGGCTGGGAGCCGGT
Source organism: uncultured Acidobacteriota bacterium (assembly GCA_945787955.1). Classification (GTDB taxonomy): domain Bacteria; phylum Acidobacteriota; class Polarisedimenticolia; order Polarisedimenticolales; family Polarisedimenticolaceae; genus Polarisedimenticola. The sequence goes on from CALZKF010000194.1 coordinate 678, forward strand.
ATCGCCGTGTTCGCCCTGGGCGCCCTGTGGGCGGTCAAAGGCGGCGGGATCATGCCGTACGGCATGTTCCCCTCCGCCGTCGCCGGCATTGCCATCCTGGTCCTGTTCGCTTCGTTCTCGTCCGCCATGCCGAAACGGACCTCCAAGGGGGTGGAGGCCAAGGCCTGGGCCCTGGGGTTCGAGGAGTTCGCCGGTCGCGTGGAAAGCGAGAACCTGGAGATGGACCGCAAACGCAATGTGTTCGAAACCCTGTTGCCGTACGCCATGGCGCTGGGGGTGGCGGAGAAATGGGCAAGGCAGTTCGAAGGGATCTACGCCACCGGAGGATCACCTGGCTGGTACGTCGGCGGCGGACCGCACCACGCAGGATTTTCCACAACCGCTTTCCACAACAGCCTGCAGACCTCCATGACCAGCGCGGCCCAGTCGATGCGGACCTCCCCCCGGTCGTCCGGTTCCGGCGGCAGCGGTGGAGGCGGCTTCTCCGGCGGCGGCGGCGGCGGCGGCGGTGGAGGTTCCTGGTGAGGAGGGAATGATGATCGAGGAAAAAGACGGCTGGTTCGTGGTCAACGTCAAGGACGCAACCTGGTTCGAAAGCAGCGCTTTCGGCAAGGTCGCCTTTTTCGGAGATCCTTCCGACAGGTCGGTGCAGACCGGGATCAATCTCAGGATTCTGGAGCCCGGGAAACCGAACTGCCGTTACCACCGGGAAGCGGCCCAGGAAGACTTCCTGGTCCTGTCCGGCAGTTGCCGCCTGCTGGTCAACGGGGAAGAGAAGGTGCTCAACGCCTGGGACTACGTGCACTGCCCTCCCGGTGTGAGCCATGTGTTCATCGGAGGGGATGCACCGTGCGCCGTGCTGATGATCGGCCACCGGCCGGAACAGCACGACCTGTTCTACCCGGAATCCGAACTGGCCAGGAAGTACGGCGCCGAGTCTCCAGAGCCGACGCCGGATCCCAAGGTCGCCTACGCCGACGTGGAACGGCCGACGCCGATGGACCGGAAACCGGACTGGCCGCTTACGAATTCCTGACCGTCTCAGTATTTCCCGATCAGCTGCATGATCCATTTGTGGATTGAGTGGTACGTAAAACCTTTCGTGACGTACATGACCGCGCAGGTTCCGGAACGGACGTTCAGCCCTTTCTCTTCCGCCAGTGCCAGAGCTTCCGGAGTGTCCCGTCCCATGTGGATCCAGACGTCCCTGATGCCGGCATCGGCAACCTGCCCGATCCAGGCGACGGTCTCCTCCTTCGGCACCTCGAGGATCGCCGCATCCGCCTTGTCCGGCAAACAGGCCAGATCGGCGTACGCCCGGTCTCCTTCGATCTGCTGAACCGAAGGGTCGACCGGATAAACGGTTTTGCCATGCTTCTTCAGACCCTGGTAGGTCAGCACCGGAAAATTCTTCCGGGCCTCATGGCCGATGACGGCGAACGATTGATGGTCCCAGAATGTTTCGAAGTTGGAACTCATGATTGCACCTCGTTCCTGATTCAAAACAAGGTAGCACTCCGGTTTTCCGCCAACCGCACGCCCTCAAGAGTAAGCAGGTGCATTTTGTTCTTAATACCGCCGCCGAACCCGGTGAGGGAGCCGTCGGAACCGATTACGCGGTGGCACGGCACGATGATCGGGATCGGATTGGCGCCGTTGGCGGCGCCGACGGCACGAACTGCAGCCGGATTTCCGATCCGATCGGCCAGTTCGCCGTAACTGACCGTCCTGCCGTAGGGAATTTCACGCAGGCCCTGCCAGACCTGGAGTTGAAAAGCGGTGCCCGCAGGAGCCAGGGGCAGATCAAACTCCGTCAATTTACCGGTGAAGTAATCCGCCAGTTGCCTCTCCGTCTCTTCCAGGATCGAGGCGGCCCTGTCGCTTTCGGAGTGCTCTTCCGGCCTGCTCTCCCACATGTCGGTGCCGTCCACGAACAGGACGTGGGTCAGACCGGCGTCTGCCGCCGCCAGAACAAGCCGGCCGACCGGGCTGGCGATGATCTTCACCGCCTCGGCGGTGGCGATGCTGCGGTGGGATTTTTTCATGATCGATCCTTTCCGTTTGAGAGAGATGTCCACAGCCGCATGGCGGCGTAGGCCCGCCACGGTTTCCAGGACTCGGACCGCCGCTGAAGTGCCGCCGCGGTAAGCGGACCGCCGTCTGCGGACAGCGCCTTGCGCAACCCCAGGTCTCCTGCCGGGAAGGCGTCCGGTTCCCTCAAGGCGCGCATGGCGATGTAACGCGCCGTCCAGTCACCGATACCGGGAAGCGCGGTCAGACGAACGACCGCCTGTTCCACACCGGAAGCAGGTTCCAGGACAGGTTCGCCGGCGGCGACGGCCCGGGCCAGCGCCCGAATCGTCTCGCCACGCTTGGCCGGGATTCCGATGGAAGCGATTTTCGTGCCGGACATCGCGGCAAGTCGTTCCGGGGAAGGGAACAGCAGATGCAGGTCGCTTCCGGCGCCTGTCTTGAGCTTCGTGCCGAACCTTTCCGCCAGACGACCGCTGAGCCGGGTCGCACCTTTCACCGTGACCTGCTGCCCAAGGATCGCCCGCACAGCCAGCTCGAACCGGTCCCATGCTCCCGGCACCCGCAGGCCGCGAGGCACGTTGGAGAATGCCAGGTCGGGGTCGGAGGCAAGCTGGTCTTCGATCTCCGCCGGGTCGGCGGACAGGTCCAGAAACCGGCGGACGCGCTCCGCTATCGGAAATATTACCGGCGCAACTCCTGCCGGCAGCTGCAGCACCATGCAGTCCCGGGATCGGTCCTGAGAGACGGACAGGATTCCCTCGACACCGTCCAGCTGGAATGTCCGGCGGTACGCCTGTCCCTGCACCTGTTCCACACCTGGAATCGCTCGCGGGCCCAGGTACCGGATCATGGCATCCCAGGCCAAGGGTGAGCGGTAGGAAAGTCGCAGCCGGATACCGGTCGGGCGCTCCCCGCCTGCCGGCAGGCGTCGGACGGATCCGGGCGTACAGTCAAAACTCTTGCGAAATGCATCGTTGAACCGGCGCGCATTGTGGAAACCGGAAGACAGCGCTACCTGCAACACCGGCAGGTCGGTCTCCTCGAGAAGCCGCTTGGCGAAATGAATCCGCCGCGTCATGGCGACGGCCAGCGGGCTCGCCCCCAGATGGTCGTCGAACAGCCGGCGGAGGTGCCGTGCTCCCACCCCCAGCGATGCCGCCAGATCATTCACTCCGCCGTTGTCCAGCGCCCCGCCCTCGATCAGCCGCAGCGCCCGGGACACCGTCGCCGAGGCTCCCTGCCAGGCCGGCGTCCCCGGCGCCGCCTCGGGACGACAGCGCCTGCAGGGCCGGAAGCCGGCCGCCGCCGCCGCCGCGGCATGAGGGAAGAATCGGCAGTTATCACGTTTAGGGGTTCTGGCGGGGCAGACCGGCCGGCAGTACACCCCGGTGCTGGTAACGCCGGTGAAGAACCGGCCGTCGAACCGGCGGTCCCTCGTTTTCAACGCCCGATAGCAGATGTCCCGTTCCAGGTTCATGGACAACACTATAGCGGCTCCATGATCCTGGAGTGGACGTTTTCGGACGTGAGGGTGCCAGCCGTTGTTCGCGTTGTGGACCAAGATCCGGGTGCTCGCAACGCCGGGCGCCGGTGTGTCGAATTCACCCCAGCGTTTACAATGTCACGATGAACCACCTCCCTCGAACGATGGTCCTGATGCTCCTCTGTCTGGCTGCGTCCGGTTGCGTCGCCGTCCCGAGGCAGGTGCAGCCGATCCCGGTACGACCCCAAAGACTGCAGACCGAGCCGATGGAGGAGATCCGGCACACCGTTCGGGCAGGCGAGACGGTCTGGGCGATCTCCCGGGCATACGGCGTGCCTGTGGACGAGATCGTCAACGTCAACAGCCTGGCCGACGTCACCGATATCGGGATCGGCCACGAGCTTTTGATCCCCGGGGCGAAAGAGCTCCGCACCGTCCCGCCTGCCGACCTGTACGGCAAATTCCGTCCCGGTCCCGTTCTCGATTGGCCGGTGGCCGGCCGGGAAATCCTCTCCCGTTTCGGCGAACGGCGCAAAAGCCACGTTCACGCCGGGCTGGACATCAACGGAAAACACGGAGAGCCGGTGCGTTCAGCCGCCGATGGGACGGTCACCTACAGTTCCGGCATGAGGGGTTACGGCAAGACGGTGATCATCGATCACGGCGACGGCCTCAAGACCCTGTACGGTCACAACACCGCACTCCTGGTGCAGGTCGGTGACAAGGTCAGTCGGGGCCAGCCGATCGCAAAAGTCGGTCGCACCGGCAACGCCAGCACCGACCACGTCCACTTCGAGGTCCACCGCGACGGCGTCGCCGTCGACCCGCTGAAGCATTTCTAGTCGAACTTCACCGCGCAGTCGGCGTAATCCCGGCAGGTTTCCTTCGCCAGGCAGACTTTCATGTCCTGCGCCTGCTCGGCCGTGCCGGGATCGGACCCGCCCATTTTCTCGGTGCACATCCCCAGGGCCTGCGCCCCGGTGGTCTGGCCCAGAAAACCGTTGCAGAACCCCAGGACCTTCTCGTCCAGGCCCTGGCGCATCTGATCCTGGAACCCGGCAGGCGCCGCTTCGATCTGTTCCAGCATCTTGGCCTTCAGGACCGTAATGCAGGTTTCCTGCAACGCCTCCCGGCAGGTCTCGTTGCGATCGATAAACGGCTTGCATACCGCCGCGGCGTCTTCGGCTGCGAAAGCAGCGGTACAGGCCAGAATCAGGACAAAAAACACAACCGTTGCTCTCATGGCGGAGTCTCCTCTTCAACCTTGAGAACATAGGGTCCGGAACCGGATGAAGCCACCCGGACCCGTTTCCGGGAGAACCTCTTACGAAGCCCTGCGACGGCTCGGCCGGCTCGGCCGGCTCGGCTTTGCCATGCCTGCCTGCCGGACCGGGCGGTCCATCCCCTCCACCTTGCGCCGCGGGATCGCTGAACCGATCCTGCGCTCGACCTCACGGACCATCTGGCCATCCTCGGATGTCACGAAGGTATACGCCTTCCCTTCGCGCTCTGACCGGCCGGTGCGACCGATCCTGTGGGTGTAGGCGTCGGAAGTGTTGGGCATGTCGTAGTTCACCACGTGGGACACTTTTTCGACATCGATACCCCGCGCGGCGATGTCGGTCGCCACCAGAACGTCGTATTCCTTTTTCCGGAAACCGTCCATGGCCCGAACCCGGGCGTTCTGGGACATATTGCCCTGGAGCGCAACGGCCCGGTGCCCGGACTTGTCCAGTTTCTGGGCCAGCCGCTTGGCGCGGTGCTTGGTGCGGGTGAACACGATGGCCGACGTGAAGTCGTCACCGGACA
>CALZKF010000195.1 GCA_945787955.1 uncultured Acidobacteriota bacterium
GTTTCGGCGGTCCATGACAAGGAGGGCGTAACACCGCTCAGGAAAACCAGCAGGGCTAGAACGGCGGTTCTCAACGGGAGGCGGCCCGCTCTCCTTCCACCGGCACCAGCGGCAGCGTAACGCTCCCTTCCTGGGACTGGTACAACATCATTTTAACCGGCACCAGCAGATCGTTGTTGGCCGCCTGGGGGTTGATGATCGGATCTCCCAGCCCGGGGTCCAGGGTCAGGGCGGTGGCGAACTCCCTGATCGCCTTGTCATAATCGGATCGGGCGTAAACGGCGCCCAGGTTGTAGTGCGCCTTGGCGTTGGTCGGCTCCAGCCGGATCGCCTTCTGAAACGACTGGCCGGCCTCGGACACCAGGTTGAACCGCATCTGGGCGATGCCCAGGTTGAGCCACAGATTCGAGTTCCGGGGCTCGGCCCTGGTCGCCGCCTTGTACATGGAAACCGACGCCGGCAGGTAACCCTTACCCGCCAGGTACGTCCCGAACGACGCCATCTCCGCCGCGGTGGCGCCCTGGTCCATGACAGCCATGTGGGCCCGGCCGGTCTCATCGTTCATGATGGAGCTTGCCCTGAGACGGTCCAGAACCTGTCCGCTGTCCCGGCCGGAACCCTGGCCGGCCGGCGTGCCTGAGGCGCTGCGCCTGGACCTGCGGCTGGAGGCCGCTTTGGGGCTGCCCTCGGCACGGCGTGCCTTGCGCCGGGAGAACCAGCCGTTGCCGTCCTTGCCTTCCTCCGTCCCGGCCTGCGGTTCACCCTCTTCGTCCGGTTTCCCGGCAGCTTTGCGGGCTTCCTTTTCCGCCCGTTTTGCTTCCTTTTTTTTCAGGTATTCGTCGATACGTGCCTGTTTGGCCTCATCGGAAGATTGCTCCCGGGTTTCAGGATCTTCCGAGGCTTGAGCCGGAAACGTCGGCAGGAGTGACAGGGCGGCGAGCAACACCAAGGTGGAGCAGGTTCTCATGGTTCGGACCTCGAAAAGGCGCCGGGTCGGCCTGGTTGCTGGAAAAAGTTATTCTACTACGATTTCCCGGCCCGGGCCTTGAGGTGGACTTTCTCGTTCTCCACGATGATCCGCAGTTCGATACCCTGACAGTCCGTCTTCTGCCGAAGCCTGCTGGCCTGGCTGCTGATCCCCTTGACGAACTTTTCGAAGGAAATATTGGGGGTTTTTCCCTCGGCGCGACAGCGCTCGGCCAGGTAGCGGGCGTGGAGCTTCCTGAGTTCGGCGACATCCTTTTCCGGGTCGGTGATGGTGACCTGGTCCGGGCTGTCTTTACGATTATCCCGCAGATGGGCCACCGCAGGGATCGGGCGTTCGCCTTCTTCCCGGGATCGGATCGTTTTTCCCCACAGTTCGGATAAGCTGTTGAACCGGCTGACGAGGGAATTGAAATGGAAGCGGTGAGCGTAGCGCTGGATCGGTTCGGTGGAGTTCCGGCGGATCAACCGCTCGATCTCCTCCCGGAGCTCCATCGGCTGGAGCGGCAGTGCACCGGCAAAGAACATGTCATACTTGATCTTCAGCTGCCGGATTCCGCTTTCCAACCTCGATATGTCCGTTTCGATAGACATCATTCCGTAACTCCGGCGGAGCTTCCAGGACCGAAAACCAAGGCAATCAACTCCTCAGAGTAATATATATGGCCCGAGAACATGAGAAGCAAATGCGGAAAACGGTTGAAGAGCTTCTGAGAAATCTCCCGTCCCTGGAGGCGGTGCTGGGCGACCCCGGCTTCGCACCGGTGCTGGCCCGCCTGGGCAGGGAACTGTCGGTTCGCCTGCTGCGGCGGGAACTGGAGCTTTTGCGACAGACGGTCCTGAACGGCGGCGACCTGCCGGACCAGGCGGTGGTTCCGGCCGCCCTGGCGGCCAGAACGCTTAGTTCCGGAAATGCCCTGCTGGCCCCGTCACCGGTCATGGTGGTGAACGCCGGCGGGGTGGTGGTGCACACCAACCTGGGCCGCTCCCTGCTCAGCGACCAGGCGGCGGACCGGGTGGCGGAGGCGGCTCGAGGCTACATGACCCTGGAATATGACCTCACCACCGGAGGCCGGGGCAGTCGCCTGGCGCATTTCGACGGTCTGATGGACGACCTTTTTCCCGGTTACGGCTTCCTGATCGTGAACAACAACGCAGCGGCGATCCTGATCGCCCTGAAGGCGCTGGCGGCAGGTCGGGAAGTGGTGGTCTCACGTGGTGAACTGGTGGAGATCGGCGGCTCGTTCAGGATCCCGGACATCTTCGCCGCCTCCGGGGCGTTGCTCCGGGAGGTCGGGACCACCAACCGGACCCGTGTAGAGGACTTCACCACGGCAACCACCGATCGCACCGCCGCATGGCTCAAGGTCCACACCAGCAACTTCCGGATCGTCGGCTTCACCGAAGAGCCGACCGTGCCGGACATGGCGTCGGCATCGAGGCAGGCCGGCGTCCCTCTCATCGTGGACTGGGGCAGCGGCGACCTGGCCGATCTGTCCCCTCTGGGTATCAGGGACGAGATGCCGGTCCGGAAAATCCTGGAAGCCGGCGCCGACGTGGTGACTTTCAGCGGCGACAAACTGCTGGGCGGTCCCCAGGCCGGGTTCGCCGTAGGGCAACCGGACCTGATTGCGAAGATGAGGACAGACCCGCTGTCCCGGGTCTGCCGCCTGGACCGTCTGAAGATCGCAGCCCTCAGGGAGACCCTGGCGGCCTACGCCCGGGGCACCGAATTCGAAGAGATCCCTACCCTGAAGATGCTGGCCCTGACGGCGGAGGAGATCGCAGCTCGGGCAAAGAATGTGATAGCGGCAGCAACACGCCTGGGAGCGGACGCAGACCGCATGTCCACCCGGCCCGGCGTCTCCCGCACCGGCGGCGGCTCATCCCCGACCGGCGAGCGGCCCACCATCCTCCTGGCTGTCACCGGGAAAAACGGCGACGAAGGGAAGCTGGAGGCGAAGCTGCGGCAGGGGAGTCCGGCGATCATTGCACGGGTCCAGGATGGAGATCTGCTGCTGGATCTGAGAACGGTCCTGCCGCATCAGGACGATATAATCAGTCGCAGGCTGGCGGAGATCCTCAGACGTTGAACCGGAAGTTGACCACGTCCCCATCCTGAAAGACGTATTCCTTCCCTTCCAGGCGCAGTGTCCCTTTGTCGCGGCAGTCATGCCAGGTACCGGCGGACATGAGGTCGTCGTACGCCACAAGCTCGGCCCGGATGAATCCGCGCTCGATGTCGGAGTGGATCGCCCCGGCGGCCTTCTGGGCCACCGTGCCTTTGCGTATGGTCCAGGCACGGCATTCGTCGTCACCGACGGTGAAGAACGAAATCAAACCGAGCAGGTCGTAAGAGCCCTGGATGGTCCGGTCGAGAGCCGGTTCGCCGATACCGAGATCGGACCGGAACTCCGCCGCCTCGTCGTCCTCCAGCTGGGCGATCTCCGCTTCGATCTTCGCCGACAGGGCGATGACGTGGGTCCCGGGCCGCTGCTCCAGTTCACCGAGACCGAACGCCTCCGCCCCTTCCGCCAGCTTGCCGGAGTCGTCCTCGGAAGCGTTGACGATGACCAGCAGCGGTTTCAACGACAGGAACGTATAACCCCGGATCCGCCTGAGGTCGTCTTCCGACAGGTCCAGATTCCGCAGCGGCGTTTCCGCCTCCAGCGCCTCCAGGCAACGCTCCATGATCGCCAGTTCCTTCTTGTCGTCGGCGTCCTGGACCTTCATGATCTGGAGCTTGAGCTTTTCGATCCGCTTCTCCACCACCACCATGTCGGCCAGGATGAACTCGGTCTCCATGGTCAACACGTCCCGGGCCGGATCCACCGATCCTTCGGAATGGGGCACCGCCTCGTCCTCGAAACCCCGGACGACGTGGGCCAGGGCGTCGGCCGAACGCAGCTTGTCGATCGGCAGGACCTTGGCCGCCTCACCTTTCTCGATCCCCGCGATATCGATGTACTCCACCGTGGCCGGGACCCGTTTTTTCGGCTTGTACATGGCGGTCAGCTTGTCCAGCCTGGGGTCCGGCACCTTGGCCACGCCGAGCTGAACCTCGTTGCGGGCATGGTGGGCCGGCTCGATGCCGGTGAGCAGCGTGAACAGGGTCGTCTTCCCGGTCATGGGGAAACCAAACAGTGCTATTTGCATGGAGGCAGAATATCACCGCTTTGACGCCCTGTGGAACCGTCTGTACCATGGCGGCGTTCCAGTCACAGCACGTCATCGGGGCGTGGCGCAGCCCGGTAGCGCACCTGCTTTGGGAGCAGGGGGTCGGAGGTTCGAATCCTCTCGCCCCGACCATTCTTTTCCGGCGGCGGTCCGGTGCGGATCGCTGAGATTTCTGGTAGTATTTGACCGTCCGAAAGGAAGAAAATGTTCGTAAGTGTTGTTGTGTAAGTACTTACGAGGACATGCTCCGATCGTGCGCGCGTAGCTCAGCTGGATAGAGCACTAGTCTCCGGAACTAGGGGTCGCAGGTTCGAATCCTGCCGCGCGTACCAGTTCCCCGGCCAATCCTCCCAGAACCATCCGGTGGGGCAGGTACAGCCCGAACCAGTACAACCGTCCGAACAGACCGGAAGGATGGAACAACGCCATCTGAACCAGGCGGGAGCCGCCGGTCGGGGTTCTGGCCACCCGAAAATCCAGCCATCCTTCTCCAGGCATCTTCATTTTACTTTGCAAACGCAGCCGCTCCGGCGGCCGGATCTCCTCCACCACCCAGCAGTCCACCGGGTCGCTCACCGCGAGGTTGGTGGGGTGTTTGCGGCCGGCCTTGAAGCCGGGGCCACCGATCATCAGATCGACTGCGGCTCTGATGTGCCACGCCCAGTTGTGGGCCAGCCAGCCCCGCTCACCTCCGAGGGAAGTCAGGGTGCGGAACAGAGCTTCCGGTTCCGCCTGTGACTCGGCGGTGTGGACCATACGGAGCAACGGTCAGTCTCCGATCGGAACCGACCACGAAGCGCTGCTCATGCGCACCACGGTGCTCTCCAGGTTCTGGATGCGTTGGGACATGCTCTGGAGCAAGGTGAACGCCAGAGAAGGATCTTCGTGAAGACGGGTCAGCAACATGTCCTTCTCGAGAGTCAGGACGTAGATGTCGCCGACCGCCCGTGCGGTCGCCTGCCGCACCGGGTTGGAATTGAAAATGACATTCTCGCCGAAGATGTCCCGTTTCTTCATGGTGGACAGGCAGAACTCCTTGTCGGCCTGGCGCTGGACCAGTTCCACTTCCCCTTCCTGGACGACGTACATGCAGTCGCCCCGTTCGCCCTGGTGGAAGATGACCTCACCATCCTTGTACTTCTTGCCCATAAAGCCGGTTACGTTGGTCGGCATCTCGCTCCTCCCGCTGGATCCATCGTTCTGCGGTTGCAGTATAGAGGTGGTTATGTCCGCGCCCAAGCGGCCTATGTAGGCCGGGTGCAGTGTCCGCATCAGCACGCTCCTGTAGGACGCGCTTCCGGTGAAGGTGTCCCACAGCACGGTGCTCATCCTCGGTATCGCACCCTTGCGCTGTTGTTCCCTGGAAGCCATCCGCCACACCGCCCGCCTCAGGAACTTGAACTTCTGTATGAACCCGGTGACCCAGAAGACGAACTTCCCGATCCGGTTGTCCTGGATCATCCCCCGGCAGGCCGGGCGGTAGTGTTTGTGGAACGCCTGCTCGGAGACACCGTTGAAGAAGGCGGTTCGGGACATCGCCTTGGCCATACGGTAGGCGGCCCCGATGCCGTCCTTGTAGAGCCGGCTGGTGCCGCAATCGCCGACGAACACCACCCGGTCGCCGTACGGCTTCACGGCGGCCGCCACCGGCATGCGCGGCGAGCAGTGGCAGTAGTCGTTGGGCAGTTTCCAGTCCGGCGGCATCACCGCCTTGACCTCCGGCGCATCCAGGAACGACAGCATCAACTCCTTGTCGATGTCCTCTCCCAGAAGGACCAGGGTGACATANNTCCTCTCCCAGAAGGACCAGGGTGACATACTCTCCTTTGGGTATCAGGGCGGCGAACTCCAGCCTGGGGATGTTCAGCAGGAAGACGTGCATGGCGTTGCCCAGGTGCCGTTCGATCATCCAGCGCCCCAGGCGGAACTCGCAGATGCTGGCCTGCACCGCCTTCGGCCGGCGATAACCGGAGCCGTCCTTCTCGAACAGTTTGAGAAGCGCCGTGTTGATCCCGGTGGCAACCACCAGCAGGTCGTACGGATCACTCTCACCGGAAGCGGTAGTCAGTTTGGGACGACCGTTGTTCAACGCGACGCCGGTGACCCTTTCCTGAATCAGATTGGCGCCCTGCTCCCGGGCCAGTCCAAGGATATGGGCGTCAAACCCGTCCAGCGGGTCGGCGCAGCCCCGTGGACCGGAGCCGCGGTGCACCGCGGCGATCCGTTTCTCAAGCTCGGGAGTGCGGATCCTGACGCTGCCCACGTCCATGTGCAGGTGATAGGAGTCCAGGCGCCTCTGGATAACCGCCGCCGGCAGGTTGATCCCTTCCGCCGCCAGGTGCATCAGCAGCGATTCGGAAACGATCCCTCCGCACATGTTGCAGCTCTTGGGGCCGGTACACTCAAAGTCCCGGGGTTCGTAGAGGTCGATCTGGATATCGGCGCCGACCCGCCGGGCGATCTGATGCAGGAAATAGCTGCTGAACGAACCGGACGGACCTCCACCGATAACGGCGACCCGGGAGCCGTTGCCGAGTTTTGGTATCGCCTTGGACTGCACGGCGAAAGGATACGGCGGCCGGTTCAGAATTATTCCTACCAATTTGGTCCGGTTTGCCGGAGCCTGCCGAGAGCGGACCGGTAAAAATTCGAAACCTGTAACCTATTCGGCTAGACTAGGTTGTCTATCATGCCAGGCGTACCGGAGTGTAATAATGAAAAAGAAGGCGCTGATCACCGGGGTAACAGGACAGGACGGCTCCTACCTGGCCGAGTTTCTCCTGGACAAAGGGTATGTGGTCCACGGCGTCAAGCGCCGCTCCTCCTCGTTCAACACCGATCGCGTCGACCACCTCTACCAGGACCCTCACGAAAAGAGGCAGCGCTTCATCCTGCACTACGGCGACATGACCGATGCGACCAACCTGATCCGGGTGGTCCAGGATGTCCAGCCGGACGAGATCTACAACCTGGCGGCCCAGAGCCACGTCGCGGTTTCCTTCGAGACGCCGGAGTACACGGCGAACTGCGACGCTCTTGGTCCGCTTCGTCTCCTGGAGGCGATCCGGATCACCGGGCTGACCGGCAAGACCCGTTTCTACCAGGCCTCCACCTCCGAACTGTACGGCAAGGCTCAGGAGTCTCCCCAGACGGAAACGACCCCGTTCTACCCCCGTTCACCGTACGCCGCCGCCAAGCTGTATGCATACTGGATCACGGTGAACTACCGGGAGGCGTACGGGATGTACGCCTGCAACGGCATCCTGTTCAACCATGAAAGCCCGGTTCGAGGCGAAACCTTCGTGACCCGCAAGATCACCCGGGCTTTGGCCCGGCTCAAACTCGGCCTGCAGAACCGTCTGTACCTGGGCAACCTCAACGCCAGGCGGGATTGGGGGCACGCCAAGGATTTCGTCGAGATGCAGTGGCTGATGCTGCAGCAGGACGAGCCGGAAGACTTCGTCATCGCCACCGGACGGCAGCACTCGGTGCGGGAGTTCGTCGATGCCGGCGCCCGGGAACTCGGCATCGAGATCGACTGGCGGGGCAAAGGCCTGGACGAGATCGGTGTGGACCGGGCAACAGGCAAGACGATCATCTCGGTGGACCCACGGTATTTCCGCCCCACCGAAGTGGACAGCCTGCTGGGGGATCCGTCCAAGGCCAAGGCGAAACTGGGATGGGAGGCGAAGACGACGTTCGGCGAGCTGGTGGCCGAAATGGTCCGTGAGGATCTCAAGGAAGCCGAACGGGACAACCTGTGCAGGAGTGAAGGGTTCAACACGTTCGAGCACCATGAGTGATGCCGGCGTGGTGAAACCGGACCGGCTGCCCCCGGACGCCAGGATCTACCTGGCCGGCCACCAGGGCATGGTCGGCTCGGCGCTGCTCCGGGTCCTCGAATCCGATGGCTGCACCAACCTCCTGCTGCGGTCTCTTTCCGAACTCGACCTGGTGGAGCAGGACCAGGTCCGTAAATTCTTCCGTTCCGAGAAGCCCGAATTCGTCATCCTTGCGGCGGCCAAGGTCGGTGGTATCGGCGCCAACGACCGGTTCCCGGCCGAGTTCATCTACCAGAACCTGATGATCGAGGCGAATGTAATCCACGAGGCTTTCGAGGCAGGGGTAAGAACGCTGCTGTATCTCGGCAGTTCCTGCATCTACCCCAGGATGGCATCCCAGCCGATGGGGGAGGACCAGCTGCTAACCGGTCCGCTGGAACCGACCAACGAACCGTACGCCGTTGCGAAGATCGCCGGCATCAAGCTGTGCGAATCGTACAACCGGCAGCACGGAACCGATTTCCGCAGTGTGATGCCGACCAACCTGTACGGACCGAACGACAACTTCCACCCGGAGAACAGCCATGTGGTGCCGGCACTGATCCGGAAATTCCATGAGGCCAAGGTCCAGAATGCCGAAGCGGTCACGGTATGGGGCAGCGGCCGGCCACGGCGGGAGTTCCTGCACGTCGACGATATGGCTGCCGCCGGCCTGCACGTCATGTCCATGGATCGTTCCGAATGGGAGTCGGCCACCCGGCCGATGCAGTCTCATATCAACGTCGGGTCCGGCCGGGAGGTAACCATCGCCGAACTGGCCGAGCAGGTCCGGGCGGTGGTCGGGTTCGGCGGTCGGATCGAATACGACGCCGGCAAGCCGGACGGCACACCCCGGAAACTCCTGGACAGCACCCTCCTGACCCGGTTGGGCTGGCAACCTGCCATCAGCCTGGAACAGGGGCTGAAATCAACCTACCGCTGGTTCC
>CALZKF010000196.1 GCA_945787955.1 uncultured Acidobacteriota bacterium
GTCAGCGCAAGGCTGCTTACATCCCACAGCGTCTCCACCGATCTGCCGGTTACGGTTACGGTGTCCGGAGAGGAGATCACAGGCAAGGTCGTCTGGCGGAGGCTGGGAGCCGGTGACGACTGGACCGTGGCGACCATGGTCCGGGACGGTGAGCGGTTGACCACCTCGTTACCCAGGCAGCCGTCGGCGGGGAAACTGGAGTACAACGTCATGCTGGAATCCGGCGAAACACAGTTGCCGCTGTCCGGCGGGGAGGCGGTGGTGGCCCGGTTCAAGGGCGACGTACCGGCCGCCGTGCTCATCCCCCACATCTTCCTCATGTTCTTCGCCATGTTGTGGTCCAACCGGGCGGCGATGGAAGCGCTGGTCAAAGGGAACAGCCTGGTGCGCCAGTCGCTGTGGGCGCTGCTGCTTCTGGTGGTGGGAGGGATGATCCTGGGGCCGATCGTTCAGAAATACGCCTTCGGCGCGTATTGGACCGGATGGCCGTTGGGGGGAGATCTCACCGACAACAAGCTGGCGGTGGCGGTTCTGGCCTGGGCGTTTGCCGCCTGGAAAGTGCGGTCCGGATCCCGCTGGCCGGCGGTGGCGGCGGCCCTGATCCTGCTGGCGATGTACATGATCCCCCACAGCGCCCTCGGTTCGACCCTGGATTACGAGACCATGGAGACCCTCACCGGCTGATGGTATGTTGGTATCCATGAAACCACTAAAGATCCATGGGGCCGGCCTTCAGGACGATTGTGCCGTCCGGGAAGGCCAGGTCGAATGCCCGAAAAAATAAGCCACGGCCAGATCTGGCTCCACGATTTCAAGAGCCCCGACAAACGCAGACCGGTCGTCGTATTAAGCCGGGAGGAGGTCATCGCCCTCCTGGACACTGTCACGGTTGCTCCGATCACCTCCACTATGCGGGGAGCGCCGGCGGAAGTCCCGGTCGGTATTGCCGAGGGGCTCAAACACGATTCGGCCATCAACCTGGACTACGTCCAGACCGTTCGACAGAGCCGGCTCCACAGGTATGTCGGCTCGTTGTCCGGAGACAAAATGGCCGATGTCGGCAAGGCTCTGGCCATCGCAACAGGCTGTTCCTGAATCCGGCCATCGGCGGTACCATGGTCTGCCCACAGGAACAGGGAGGCCGCGATCATGAAAAAATCAATCATCATCCTGACTATGCTGACCGCAGTATTGACTTTCGCCGCTTGCGGCGGTTCCGGTCCGGCGGAGGAGCCTGCGGCAGAGCCGGAACCGGTTACGCCGCTGACGGCTGAGGAACTGCAGCAGGTGCAGGTCCTGGTGGAGGACAACATCTGCGCCGAGTGCCACGGCGCGAACCTGGAGGGAACGGAGACCGGGCCGGCCCTCATCAACGTCGGGCAGTACTGGACCGAAAGCAAGCTGGAAAAGTACATCTACAACCCGGAGTTCTTCATGGTCTCCCACCCGGAGATCCGGAGAAGGAACCCGGGTTTCGAAGTCGACATGCCGCCGTACACCGACATGCCCGAGGAGGACCGCCGGCTGCTGGCCAGGTGGGTGCTGCTGCAAGGTGAATGACCGGGCCGGCAAGCTCGGGCGGAAGATCCACGACGACATGGCCGGACTGGTGCGGGAGATGCTGTCCCGCAAACCGGGCGGCCACCTGATCGAACCGACCCTGAAGGACATCGTTCTCGAGCTCGCCGTTTCCGTGAACGATGCGGAGGGCTCGGCGCTCCGGTTCTCCGCCGACCTGATCCGGGACATCGATCGCGTTCTGGATGACGCCATCCAGCATGTCGCCATGTTCCGCCCGGGACGCACGTTCTGCCACCGTTGCGGAGGGCCGGAGTGCGAGCATGCCGAGCCGCCTTCATCCCGGCATGTTTTCGCCGGTTACCGCCCTACCGGCACACCGGTCTGGAAGGACTTCGCGCAGCTGTGCCTGGAGGAACGCCATGAGCAGGTCGACCGACTGTACGACGACAAGCCGGCGTTCCTGACCCTGGTGCGAGAGCCCGAGGCGTTGCGCCTGGATCTCCTCCCGGCGTTCCGGGCCAAAGGTTACCGGCTTCACGGCCAGGTCACCGCCGGTTTCTACACCGTTCCGGGGAACACAGCCGCCGGCCGTACGGTGCTGGCGTTGACGTTCCAGGTCGCCTCCGCTTCCGGTTCCGGGGGCAGGAAACGGTTCGGCCTGAACATCCTGGGACATACGCCGCAGGAAGGGCCGTTCCCCTGGCATCGGGCCGTGCAGTGGACCCAGTCCGCCCTGGCGACCCTGGGACGGAGTAGACAGGACGACCTGGACCACCGGGTCGAAGGGATCCTCAGCGGCCTCGCCAGGAGGTTGCAACAGGAGCAGCGCTCCCGCGGGCGCCGCACTCGTCATGCCGAGGAGCGGCACGGTTCGGGGAACCGTCCCACCCGCAAGGCGCTGGAGGACCTGGAGGAAGCCGGCGGTGACGATTTTTGCCTGGACGAACGCAACGGCACGCTGGTTGTCCTGGGCCAGCGGGGCAGGACGCACTTCTTCAGCGCCGACGGCAGGCTGGTGAGCAGCGTGCGTTACAGCCGTGACGCCATCGAGGGCAAGCTCAAGAACAGATTGTGGCGCAAGGCCGCCGAGACGGAAATCGACACCGTCCGAAAGAAGGTGGCTGCTAGGGACGGCGATTCCGTTTCCTGAGCTGCTGCAGCCGTTCCGCCAGCTGCTTCTCCATGCCCCGCCCGCCCGGCTCGTAGAACGTCCACCCTCGCAGCCGCTCCGGCAGGCATTCCAGGTCGGCGACACCATCCGGCTCGTCGTGGGCGTAACGGTAGCCTTCGCCGTAACCTTCACGCTTCATCAGCTCGGTAGGTGCGTTGCGGATCGCCATCGGCACCGGGTCGGTGGCCCCGTCCCGGATCGCCTTCCTGACCTTCTGCCAGCCCAGGTACAGGGCGTTGGATTTAGGCGCCAGCGCGTTGAACACCGCCGCCTCCGCCAGGGCCAGGTCCGCTTCAGGCCTGCCCACGAACTGCACCGCCTCCTTGGCGGCCAGAGCCAGGGTCAGCGCCCGGGGGTCGGCCAGGCCGACATCCTCGCTGGCGAACCGCACAATCCGGCGGGCGATATAAAGCGGATCCTCGCCGCCCTCCAGCATCCGGGCCAGCCAGTACATCGTTGCGTCCGGGTCGGAGTTCCGCATCGACTTGTGCAGGGCGCTGATGAGGTTGAAATGCTCCTCGCCCTGTTTGTCGTAATACAGCGCCTGGTTCCGGATGGTTTCCTTCAGCAGCGCACGGTCCAGGTTGCCTCCGGCTCCTGCGGTGGATGCCATGAACTCCAGGACGTTCAAAGCATACCGGGCATCGCCCTGGCTGGCGGCGGCCAGTGCCGCAAGCACGCCCTCTTCCGCCTGCAGTTCCATCGCTCCCAGCCCCTGGTCCCGGTCGGCCAGGGCGTCGGCCAACAGTCCGGCCAGTGCCTCGTCCGGAATCCGTTCCAGGCGGTAGACCCGGGTTCGGGACAGCAGGGCGGAATTGATTTCAAACGATGGGTTTTCGGTGGTGGCGCCGATCAGCACGATGGCGCCTGATTCCACATGGGGGAGCAGCGCATCCTGCTGGGCCTTGTTGAAGCGGTGGATTTCATCCAGGAACAGGATAGTGCGCCGGCCGGCGGCGCGGTGCGCCTTGGCCTGGGCCAGCGCTTCCCGTAAATCCTTCAGGCCGGCCATCACCGCCGACATCGGAACGAAGTTCGCCTCGGTATGGGAAGCGATGATCCGGGCAAGGGTCGTCTTGCCCGCGCCAGGCGGGCCCCACAGGATTATCGAGCCCAGGTCATCCCGGCGGATCGCCTGGTGCAGGGGCGATTCAGGGCCGACCACGCTGTCCTGCCCGACCATCGCTTCCAGGGAGCGTGGCCGCATGCGGTCAGCCAGCGGGGCGGCGCCGGAATCAAACAGTCCCTTGTCCATGGTCACGGAGATGCTCCGTATACAGCGGTACGATCAGAACGGCGTAACGCTGTCGTTGCCTTCATCTCCGGTCTTGTCGAATACCGCTGCCGCCAGGACCACGATGGTGCCGCCGATGGCGATCTTGCCCCACAGGGGAAGCTTGCTGGCGGAGGACTGGGCCGGAGCGATCTGGATCACGATGGAAACATTCTTGTTTTCACCTTCTTTGAGATTGACGCCCCCTGCGGTCAGGTAGCCGACGTCACCATGCTGGGCAAGCACTTCGTACTCACCCTCAGGTGCGGTCTCGACCTTGAATCCTCCATCGGTTGTGGAAGGGCTCGAGTCATAAATCGTTCCGGTTTCCTTGAGCGCGAGCCGGACCACCACTCCTTCAACCGGGGTGACGCCGTCTTCGGTCACGACTTTGCCCTGGAACAGCGCTCCTCCGGCAAAGGAAGCGGTCGGAAGTGAGAACAGAACGAGTGCGGTAGTCAAGGCGACTGCCAGGGTGCGCTGACGCGTGATGGTTCCCATAGGATAATCCTCCAATTGGTTGTTGTGCGATGGGCAGGAGCGGAGTTCCTGCATGATGGACGGGCAGATTTTGCCCCTCGAACCTGCTCTCGTCAAGGTCGCGGCAGCGTCTCTGCAGTTTAAATACCGCAGCTAATGCAAATGAGTCAAGTTCAGAACGGCGAAATCGACGGCGGGTCGGAACCGCTGGCGATAGCCAGCAGGGCGGCCCCCGAGACGCCGGTGATGATGGCGATCCCTTTTGGCCCCCGCCAGAACTCTTTCCCGCTGGCCTTGCGGGACAACCGTGCGACCCCCTCCACCGGGGCATCACTGCCCTGGAACCCTCGTATCGCTCCTGTGCCGTCATCAGCGTACGGTTCCAGGGTCAGATTCACCACCACCTTGCCGGAGGGAGGCACCACGACGACCTGACTGGCTACGTACAGTTTGCCGTCCAGTTCCACCGCCAGGTCGAAATACCCGTAAGGGATGTTCTCAATGGCAACCGTTCCCTTGTTCAGGGCCGGCTCGGACCGGAAAACCTGTTTGGAATCTATATGGTAGGCGGTAAGCACGGTCCCTGCGGGGGAGCCGCCCTGCCCCCGGATCTGGATCCTGGCCTCGATCTTCCCTCTGCCGGCAGCCGATTCGGTCCCGCCTGAACCATTCTGCGCCATGGCAGGGAAAATGCCGGAGATCAGGGCGATCAGGCCCAGAACGGCAAATCGATGCAATCGAGTATCTCGCGGCATATTTGGCATTGACCTCTACAAGTCCAACATCATAAAATTCCCTTAGAACATTATCAGCCTTGGCGCGGGAACGCGAGCGCATAATTGAGGAGCCACATGTCGGAAACGCAATCTTCAGGGGAACGTTTTGTGGCGCAGCCCCAACTCAGCCGCAAAAGAAGCAGGCCGATACCTGCCAAGCGCAGTTCTCACGCCTGGATGCGAACCGGGTTTTTCATGGCGACGGCGTTCTGGGGATTCATCCTGGGAGCCGGATTTCTGGCTATGGGTATGGGCCTCAATAATGTAGCAGTCCCCAGGGACATCTCTACCATCGGCCTCCTGGCGGCAGGCGCCCTGGTGGCGGTGGTGGGAGGCCTGCTGGCCGCCAAGTCGTACCGTGAGTCCCGACACCGCTGATTTCCGGCTTACATCCTCAGCAGCCCGTACTTGACGATGCAGCGCAGGGCGCTGAAGCCGTCCCGCCAGTTGATCTTCTTGCCTTCCTCGTAGGTTCTCCCGGAGTACCCGATCCCCACTTCGTACATCCGGAGCTTTTTCCGGGCCAGTTTGGCTGTGATTTCCGGTTCGATGCCGAAGCGGTTCTCCTCGAGACGGATGCCGGACAGCGCTTCGGCCC
>CALZKF010000197.1 GCA_945787955.1 uncultured Acidobacteriota bacterium
GTCAGGGAGGAGAGCCGGGCCGGCGATTTCCTGCTGTTTCTCGTCGTCCATCCGGCAGAATGTACAGCAAATCGGAGAAGTTGTCCCGGCACGTTTGCTATGATCGAAACATGAGTCAACCCATGGAAACCACTGACTTTGCCCGCAGCCTCGTTGAGGGTATCCCGGAGCGCCTGCCGCCGGCTCCGGGCCGGGACCGGTCGGTCAGCCATGCGCCGCCTCGAAGGCAGGTCCAGACCCCGGCGGAGAATAGACTCGCCCTGGGCAACGCCCTGCGCTATTTCCCCCCCTCCAAGCATGAGACCCTGGCCGCAGAATTCGCCGCCGAACTGGAGAACTACGGACGGATCTACATGCACCGGTTCCGTCCCACGGAATACACCATGGCCGCCCGCCCGATCGGGGATTACCCGGCCCGCTGCGCCCAGGCCGCTGCGATCATGCTCATGATCCAGAACAACCTGGACCCGGCGGTGGCCCAGCACCCGCACGAACTGGTCACCTACGGCGGCAACGGCACCGTATTCCAGAACTGGGCCCAGTACCGCCTGACCATGCAGTACCTTTCGGAGATGACCGAGGAGCAGACCCTGGTGCTGTACTCCGGACATCCCCTCGGCCTTTTCCCCTCCCACCGCGATGCGCCCAGGCTGGTGGTGACCAACGGCATGGTGATTCCGAACCACAGCTCGCCGGACGACTACGAGCGTCTGGCGGCGCTGGGTGTTACTTCCTACGGCCAGATGACCGCAGGGAGTTTCATGTATATCGGCCCCCAGGGAATCGTCCACGGCACCACCATCACCCTGATGAACGCCGCCCGGAAGTATCTCGGTTCATCCGGTAAAGATCTCCTGAAGGGCAAGGTGTATGTCACCTCCGGCATGGGCGGCATGAGCGGCGCCCAGGCCAAGGCGGCGGTGATTGCAGGGGCCGTCGGCGTCATCGCAGAGATCAACCCGGAGGCGATCCGGAAGCGTCACGATCAGGGCTGGCTGGATGAGGTCGAGACCGACCTTGATAAGCTGCTGGCCAGGCTCCAACAGGCTCGTGCCGCGGGAGAAGCGGTCTCCCTGGGCTATTTGGGGAACGTGGTTGACCTGTGGGAGAGGCTGGCCGAGGACGACGTTCGGATCGATCTTGGATCGGATCAGACTTCGCTGCACAACCCGTTCGGCGGCGGTTATTACCCGGTCGGGCTGACCCTGGAAGAGTCCAACCGCATGATGGCAGACGACCCGGCGCGGTTTCGGGAAGAGGTCCGGAAAACCCTGGTTCGCCATGTGGGAGCGGTCAATCGCATAGCCGGGCGGGGCATGCACTTCTGGGACTACGGCAACGCGTTCCTGCTGGAAGCGGGCCGTGCCGGCGCCCCGGTGACGGCGGATGACGGCTCCTTCATCTACCCGTCCTATGTCGAGGACATCATGGGGCCGATGTGCTTCGACTACGGCTTCGGTCCGTTCCGCTGGGTCTGCACCAGCGGCGACACGGGAGACCTGCGCAGCAGCGACGGCATCGCCGCCCGGGTACTCGAGGCAATGGCGGCTGAGGCGCCGCCGGAAACCCGGCAGCAGCTTCTGGACAACCTGCGCTGGATCAGACAGGCCGAACATCACGCCATGGTTGTCGGGACGAAAGCGCGCATCCTGTACTCCGACGAGGAAGGCAGGAAACGGATCGCCCTGGCGTTCAACGAAGCGATACGAAATGGCGGGATTTCCGCCCCGATCGTGCTGGGCCGGGACCACCATGACGTTTCCGGAACCGACTCGCCGTACCGCGAGACCGCGAATATCCGGGACGGCAGCAGCCTGTGTGCCGACATGGCGGTCCACAACGTCATCGGCGACGCCTTCCGCGGTGCGACCTGGGTCAGCCTGCACAACGGCGGCGGTGTCGGTTGGGGCGAGGTCATCAACGGCGGATTCGGTATGCTGCTGGACGGTAGCGCCGACGCTGATCGCAGGTTGCAGTCGATGATCGCCTGGGACGTCAACAACGGTATCGCCCGCAGGGCCTGGGCGCGGAACGAATCGGCGCTGTTCGCCATCCGCGAGGCGATGAAACGGGAGCCGGACATGAAAATCACGTTACCGAACCGGGTGGAAGAAGGGCTTCTCGACCGGTTCGGACACGAAGGAGAAACGGAATGAAGAGACGAGGATCATGGATCCTGGCGGCTGCGGTCATGCTGCTGCTGGCAGGTTGCGGCGGCGGGACGGAAGAACCGGGACCGGAGGCGCCGGATGTGGAAACCGAAGGGTTCACCATCCAGGGCAACTTCGCCGAGGCGATGATCGAAGGACGGAGCGGCAGCGAGATGAGCGGCATGGCGATCTTCGCGGAAACGGATGGGTCGGTCACCGTGACCGTGGAGATCGAGAAGGCCCCTCCGGGGATCCACGCCGCCCACTTGCACGAGTTCGGCGACTGCAGCGCCATGGACGGCAAGTCCGCCGGCGGGCACTGGAACCCGACCACCATGGCTCACGGCAAGTGGGGCGAAGAGCAGTTCCACCTCGGTGATCTGGGCAACATCGATGTCGGAGAGGACGGTCTCGGTTCTATAACACTGACCACCGACAGGTGGTCCCTGGGTACCGGCGAAGACGACGACATCGTCGGACTCGGGATCATCGTCCACGCTTCCGCCGACGACTTCACCACCCAGCCCACCGGCGCCGCCGGCGGCCGCATCGGCTGCGGCGTGGTGGTCAAGAAATAGCGTTCAATACCCTGCGGCGTGGCCGTCCTTGCGGGACTCACTGGCTCCGGACAGCACGCCGGTCTCAGGATCACGGGCCACCGCCTGGTAGCCGCCATACCTGCCCAGGGTGTGGACCAGGCGGTGGCCTTTCTTTACCAGTTCCCGCCTCACCGGCTCCGGTACCCCGGACTCCAGGCTGAGCACTCCGCCGGTGGTCATCACCGTGCCGGTCGGTTCCGACGATCCGGTGTGGTAGAACCTGGGAGCGTCTCCCGCCTCCTGCAGATTCATGCCGAAATCGATGAGATTCACAAGAACCTGGACGTGGCCCTGGGGCTGCATGTCTCCGCCCATAACGCCGAACGCGATCCACGGTTCGCCCTCCCGGGTGACGAACGCCGGGATGATGGTGTGGAACGGCCGCTTGCCCGGCTCCATGTAGTTGGCCGTGCCCGGTTTCAGGTTGAACAGAGCCCCCCGGTCCTGCAAGCCGAACCCGTAACCTTCCACCACATAACCTGAGCCGAACCCGGTGTAGTTGCTTTGGATCAGGGAGACCATGTTGCCGAAGCGGTCGGCTACGGCGAAGTAAGTCGTGTCCCCGCGGGACAGCGCCGGCTCACCGGCGTCCAGGGTCCGGGCGGCCCGGTCGCCGAGCCGTTCCGCCTGTCGGCGGCCGTACCGCTTCGAGATCAGTTCCTTAACCGGCACGTCGGCGAATGCAGGGTCGGCGTAGTAGCGTGCCCGGTCCTCGTAGGCCAGCTTCTTCGCCTCGATCAAGGTGTGCCAGAACTGCGCCGAGTCCCGCCCCATGGCGGCCAGGTCGAAATTCTTCAGGATGTTCACCATTTCCAGTGCGGCGATGCCCTGACCGTTGGGCGGCAGTTCCCACAGCGTCGCCCCGCGGTAATCGGCGGAAACCGGCTCCACCCACTCGGATCTATGTGAGGCGAAGTCCTTCATGGAAAAGAATCCGCCGTGTTGTTCGGAAAACGCCACAACCGCTCGCGCGATCTCTCCCTTGTAAAAAGCGTCCCGGCCCTTCTCCGCCAGCAGTCGGTAGCTTTTCGCCAGGTCGGGATTCCTGAAGATCTCGCCGGTCTTCGGTGCGTGGCCGTCCGGCAGGAAGGTCGGTGCGAAGCCCGGCATCTCTCCGAACACCCTGGCGGAGCGGGCCCAGGCGGCGGCGATTACCTGGGGCACCGGTTCGCCCTCCTCGGCAGCCCGGATGGCAGGCGCCAGGATCCTGGCCATCGGAAGTTTGCCGAACCTGTTGTGCAGTTCGAACCAACCGTCCACCGCACCGGGGACCGACCACGCGTAGGGGCTGTAGACCGGGATGGTGCCGTCCGGCTGCGGTGGGATCCGTTCGGCGGTCAGGGCCAGGGGCGACCGGCCGGAACCGTTGAGTCCGTACAGCTTCTCCGTTTCGGCATCCCACACCAGGGCGAAAAGATCGCCTCCGATGCCGCACGCCACCGGCTCCAGGAACCCCAGGGCGGCATTCACGGCGATTGCGGCGTCCACGGCGGTACCTCCGTCCTTGAGGACGCCCAGGCCGATCTGCACCGCCAGCGGGTGGGCGGCTGCCACCATGCCGTTCCGCGCATGAACCACCGAACGTGTGGCGAACAGGGAGCCCTCGTCCCGGTCCCCGGCGGTTAGAGGGGCGGAGAGAATCAGGGCGAGCACAAGCAGGGTTCCGGGTGTTTTCATGATCGAACCTCTTCAACAGGATTTCCGCAAAGGCGACCGGTCATCCGCCGCCAATCAACAGTCGTTCCACAGGTATTCCGCAGAACAAAACACAGTTCCGGGACGATCTTACCTGTTCCCAGGCCTCGATCCGTCTTTCTGTGACCTGGATCGTATTACCATGATACCGGGGCCGCCGGGATGGCCCCTGATGGGAAGTCGATGAGGAAGCTTGCACTTATTATGTTCGGGATCGGATTCCTGATCGGCGGCATTCACGGCGCCGAGCCGGAGGAGAAAGCCTATCTGGGTGTTTCCGTTCGTGATCTTGAGCGGGCCGAGGACGGTGTGATTGTGCTGTCGGTGGTGCCTGGCTCTCCGGCCCAGGCCGCAGGTCTCAGGGCGGGAGATCGGATCGTGACCTCCGATGGCGACCGCGTCTGTGGAGTTGAGTGTTTCGGCACCCGGATCAGGGCAGCAGGTCCCGGGGCCCGGATCGTGATCCGGTTCATCCGCAACGGCTCCCCACGGGAAGTTCAGGCTTTGCTGGGTCAGGCCCCCGTGGTGCCTTTCCCGGGCCTCGAAGGCCGGTTCAAAGCGCCGGAGGTGCTCCTGAGAGACCGCGTGGAAGCGATCCTCGAAGAGGTACCGGAGGCGCCGCAACCGCCCGCCCTGTTCGTGTCCCCGACCTCCCGGATCGGCTTGGATCTGATCCATGTGACCCCGGAACTGCGCCGCCACCTGGGCGGCCCCTTCGATGCCGGTATGCTGGTGGGCCAGGTCAAAGCGGGCTCCGCCGCGGAGCGGGCCGGTATTGAAGCCGGCGACCTGCTGGTCGGCGTGGAAGGGCAACCGGTTCGGGGAGGCGACAGCTGGGTCATCCTGATGAACACCCTCGAGCGTCCAGATTGCAAGGTCGATCTGATCCGGGACGGCAAGCCCCGGGCGGTCACTGTGGACCTGCCTTACCGAACGGTTTCCCGGCCGGTGACCCCGCACTGGCCGACCTGGGGAGAGGAGCGTTCCCGGACCCTCGAAAAGGCCTTGCAAGACCTGGAATCGAGCCTCAAGAGCCAGGATCAACGCTTTAATAGTCTCAATATAATTCTTTTCCAGTAGTTCTCTGTTTTTTTGGTTATTGATAGCAATTGAAGCGGTATTGGCAATAAAGGACAAGGTCCTTAAATCATGTTCAGTGAAGGATTGTTTGCTTGATTTATTGGTAACGTTGATAACGCCCAGTGGTACATTGGACGAGAAGAGTTCGGCACAGACTACCGGTGCGCTGATGAATGATTTAAATTCAGAATGAAATTTATTTTCAAGCCAAGGTATGTCATCAATATTTTTAACCAGCATTGGCTCTTGATTTTTTAAGACTCTGCCGGCAACATTCTCACCTA
>CALZKF010000198.1 GCA_945787955.1 uncultured Acidobacteriota bacterium
GTCCGAGGTCTGGATGTCCGCCACCACCCACCGGGAAGCGAAGCGCAATGAGCGGGGAGTGCCGGAACCGGTGGCCCACCTGGAAAGCGAGCTGGACGTCATCCTGTCCATGGCCCACGACGGCAGCACCGTGCACGTCGGCCTGCACAAGGATCACGACAGCACGGACGTAACCGACATGCAACTGGCCCTGGACCCGACCACCATGCTGCTGGTCCGCAAGCGCTAAACAACATTGGGGACATTGCACATTATCTTCTAATAGTTATCAGCCGATAACTATTAGAAGATAATGTGCAATGTCACCGTTTTTGTTTACTTCTTCAGCAGGTCGCGGATGTCGGTGAGAAGCACCTCTTCCTTGGACGGGGCCGGCGGGGCGGCGGGGGCGGCTTCTTCCTTCTTCTTCATGTTGTTCATCGCCTTGACCGCCATGAAGATGGCGAACGCAACGATCAGGAAATCCACCAGCGCCTGGATGAACTTGCCGTAGCCGATGGTGACTGCCGGGGCTTCACCCACCGCTTCCTTGAGCGTGTACGCCATGGCGCTGAAGTCCATGCCGCCCAGAAGAACGCCGATCGGAGGCATCAGGACGTCGCCTACAAATGAAGCGATGATCTTGCCGAACGCGGCGCCGATAATGATACCGACAGCCATATCGACCACGTTGCCCTTCATCGCGAAGTCCTTGAACTCTTTCATCATGCCCATACTGAACTCCTTTACTGCTTAGGGAGGGTCCGCGCCTCGTTGTTGTTACAGGACGGAGGCTACCGGCAGAAGGCAGGTGAAGTCAACTGAAGGCCAACCACATGAACCCGACCAGGATGCCGTTGTGCATGGCGTGGGCCGCCATCGGCGCAATCAGGGATCCGCGCCACTCCCGGATCAGGGCGAACCCGACCGCAAGCCCGGCCAGCGCCGGGATCATCGCCACGCCCTGGGGGTGGATGGCGGCGAAAAGTACACCCATGATAACGGCGGACAGCACCGGTCCCCGAAAGCGGCGCAAGTCACGGAACAGGGCGCCCCGGAACAGTGATTCCTCGAAAAACGGGGCAAACCCTGAAGCGAGCAACAACACCGCCAGTCGCAGTCCGGTGCCGCCGTGGGCGATCCAGACCACCACCGGGTGACTGATCAGTTCCGGCCCTTCCTCCGGCGACGGCGGGAAGAATTTCTGGGAGAGCACAACCCAGGCCAGGGTCACGGCGAACCCGATGGCAACCACCGGAAGCACCGCCACATAGCCGGCGAGTCCGGCGCCGATCTCCTTCAAAACCCCGTCTCCCCGGTAGAGCCCCAGGTCCCTGAACGCGGTGGCCCGGGGCAGGCCACGGAGCACCGGCCATAGCAGTCCGGTCAGGGAAAGAGCCACCAGGCCGCCGTAACTCAACCAGGGCCGGTTCAGACCCAGAACGGCGGGCAGGATCTCCAGGAGGAAGAACAGCCCGATATAGACGGTGAACGCCTCAAGATACAGGATGCCTTCATGCTGAGGTTGCCCCATTCTGGGCAGCAGCCTGCCGTCGGCTCTCTGGATCGTGGCCAGAATCAAAAGCCCGCAGCCGACCAGGGTGCCGAGTCCGGCCATGATCAGGAGCAACACCATACCGGACAGAACCAGGAGGGCGGATGTCCTGGGTTCCTTTCGTTCCACTGCATCCGACGGCAGGTCCCGACTCAGGATAATTTCACCGAACCAGCCCATTTCCGCCATCAGGAATTCCCGGTCGTCGCCGGCCAGCATCGTCGGATCGTCGATAGCCGCCTCGACCAGCCGGTGGAGCCGCTGTTGCTCCGGGTCGGTCAGCTCTCTGCGATGCCGGTCCAGCAACCCGGCCGCCTTTTCCCGGCCGAACTCCAGGTCGTCCCCGTGCAGCAGGCCATAGAGCACCGCCTGGGCACGGGCCAGTCCTGGTGTGGTGGCGGTGATCTCCAGCGACGGAAGCTCCTTCCGCAGGGTGCCTGCAGCCAGGGTCTCGGCGGCTGCCAGGATCTTGCCCTGAAGGGTCAGGATCACCAGGGCGGCGGTGTCGTCCTCATTGGAGGCGGCCTCGTTCAACCATGCATGGCCGGAAGCGATGCCGGCGGCAGCGATCAGGATCAGGATCCAGCAGGTCGTTCGACGGTGGGAAGCCACGGGTGGTCACTGCTCCTGTATCTGTACCAGGCTGGCCGCCAGACGATCGTGGGCGGCGACATTGCCGTTCTGGTCAATCCGGCCGAAAGTCAGTACGCCGGTTGGGCACGATTGTACGCAGGCGGAGCAGCGAACGCACTGGGGATCGGCCATCGGCAAGCCTTTGTTGGCGAAGTTCATGACATCGATACCCTGGTGACAGACCGAGGTGCAGATATTGCACGAGATGCATTTTTTCTTGTCGGCGAAAATACGGAACCGGCCGAACCGGGCGTAGATATGCATCAACGCGGCCAGGGGACAGGCGAACCGGCACCACACCCGTCCCGACGCCTTGACGTACAGGCCGACACCCAGAACACCGGCAATGAATATATCGACCGCCCATTTCCAGGACAGCGGATTGACGGTGACGCCGGACTGGTTCTTGCCGTCCAGCAGCAGGCCGAACCCGTTGTTCATCCAACTGCCGGGGAAAGCCCACCCGAGGACCCGAACCGCCAGGAGCGCGAAGGCCAGGGCCAGGATCACCTGTCCGACCATGTTCAGCCGGTTCCACCGCGGACCGTGGGGCATCTTGTCCCTGAGCGTATCGCCCATGGTTTCCGCCAGACCGCCGCAGGAGCAGATCCAGCCGCAGTAGGCGCCTTTGCCCCATCGCATGACGATCAGCGGGATGATCACGAAGGTCTGGAGGAGGGAAATGACCAGCCAGCCGAGGATCGGCTTGCTGGTGAACACGTTGTAGACCGATAACGGCCAGGCCAGGATGAACCCGTACGACCGCCAGTAAGCTCTGGGGTGGCCCCAGTCCGGCCAGGCTCCGGCCAGATAATCGGTGATGGGGATGTACTTTTCGAACAGGTTATCGGCCAGGGCGCCTCCCAGCCCGGCATCGAAGGCGCCGTTGTACCCGAGCCACGGCAGGAACAGCTCCGGCAGCAGGAACAGCGGGAACAGCTGCACCAGGAACAGGGTAACGGTCTGGACGGTAACGTACGGTGTCCGGCGCCGGCGGATGCGCGCGATGCCGAAACCACCTACACAGACGGTGTACAACAAAGTGTAATAAAAGCTGCGGCCTTTCATCGACACTGCCAGTGTGCCGAGCAGGGTGGCGCGATCCGCCACCTGTCCTTTCCACCAGCCGCCCAGGGAGCCGATCAGGTCCGGCACGTTATTGGGGAACACTCCGCTGTCTTTAAGACCGGTTAGCCACTGGCACATGAATCCGTCGCTCTTCCAGTCATACAGCAGGAAGACCGCCAGGAAGAAGCCGATGACCGGGACCCAGCCGAATCCACGGGTCTCTCCCCTCAGGTTGACACCGATCCGGCGGAAGAAGTCCAGAGGGGCTTCCCGCCCCAGCATGGCGAAGACGGTATCGTTGGGAATCTCGATATCCGGCTCTCCCTTGCGGGTCAGAACAGCCGATTCCGCCCGGACCTCCCTGACGGTGGTCCCCATCTCAAGGCGGAGGGAGCCGGCGCCGGACGATTCACCCAGGTACGGCCCGGTGGCAACGGAGACACGTTCCGAGGACGGCTCCTCCACGTCCACCGCGGCGGCCGGATCTGCGGCCAGACGGTGCAACTTTTCGACATTCTCCGGTTTGGGCCTGGAAAAAACGGCATTGCGGTAGGAAAGCGTGACCTGGGCACCGCAAGTCGAAAGGGCGATGGCGGTTTCCAGGGCGGAGTCACCGCCACCTGCCACCAGGACGTTCCGGCCGCGGTAGTCCTTCGGGTCGTGCAGGCGGTTGTGGACCTTGTCCAGTTCTTCTCCAGGTACCCCCAGCTTCCGGAAATTCCCGCTGCGACCGATGGCGACGATCACGCGCAGCGCCTGGATCGTAACGCCGCCGTCCAGGTCCACGTTCAGGAGTCCCCCGATGCGGCGAATTCCGGTGACCCGTCCCTCGGTGACGTCCACATCCCGGGTCTGGCGCTCCATGTCTTCGAGAAGCGGTTCCTTGACGTGGTGGTGGAATTGCAGCTCGCCGTCCGGGGTCATCGCCTGGGGGTAGGTGTAGATCGGCTTCCCCCGGGGGAAGTCGGCGATGGTCTGGAACCGCCTCTTCGCCTCGAACACTTCGAAGTCCAGCTGTTCCTTCCGCGCCAGCAGGGCGGCGGCCATCCCTGAAACGCCGGCGCCGATGATGACCAGGTCCCGCACCCCCTCCGCCTTTTCTAATCGTGCCGCGCGAAACGCCCGGTCGGCGGCGATGGTTCGCACCGCCTGCGCCCCGGTATGGGCCGAGAATTTCAGGAGCGGAATACCTGTCAGGTCGCCGGTGATGTACAACCCGGGAATATTGGTCCCGCCGTCCGCCGCGACGAGCGGCAGTTTCTCAAGAGTCCCTGCCGGCCAGCAGGTGTGCAGCCAGCGTGTGTAACGCAGGAGCGGGAAGGGGACACGGATCGCCATGTGTGAACCTCCGACGACGGCAACAGGCATGCTAGCCCGTGAATTCCCGAATGGAAAGGTGTAAGCTGCTGCCGATGCGGCACCAGCGACTCTCCCCACCGGACGACCGTAACAGCTTGCTCCACAGCTCTCTCCCCGAGCCGGTCCACGCCAGCCGCAAGGCCCGGTGGTTTTTCAACCCGGTCACCGGCTGGTTCCGCCGCCTGGAGCGTTCGGCCAATCACTTTATAAGCCGTCAAATCTATCCCCGGATCACCGGTCTGCACCGGATCTACGACACCATTTTGCGCCGCCGCCTGACGGTGGCGGAGTCTGAAATCGGCATCCGGGGGTTGGGTTCCGGATTCCATGGTTTGCGGATCCTCCTGATTTCCGACGTACACTGCGGGCCGTTCATTTCTCTTGATGTGCTGGCCGATACGTTCCGCCGTTCCATGGCCCTCAAGCCTGACCTGATCCTGCTGGCCGGTGACATGGCCACCGGCCGCGGCGAGGAGCTCTCGCGGTGCCTGCCTGCGTTTCGGGAACTGCAGGCAGGCTTGGGGATCTACGCCGTTCTCGGCAATCATGATCATTACACAGGTGTTCCGGAGCAGGTTTGTCGGAATATGGAGGATGCCGGGATCATCATGCTCCAGAACCGCCACACGATCCTTCAAATGGGCGGGGACCGGCTGGTGCTGGCCGGGATCGATGATCTGGCGTTCGGCCGCCCTGACCTGAACCAGGCTCTGGCCGGGAAGCCCGAACACCTGCCGGTGGTGCTGGTCTCCCACAACCCGGACGTTTTCTTCGACGCAGCGCGGAGCCGGGTCGACCTGGTGCTGTCGGGGCATACCCACGGCGGCCAGATCCGCTGCCCGGGGCTGCCGGTACTGGTCCGGATGAGTCGGTTCCGTCTGGATGAGGGCAGGTATGAGGCGGCCGGGTCGGAATTGGTGGTCAGCCGTGGACTGGGAGCCGTTGGTCTCCCGCTCCGGTTTGCCTGTCCACCGGAGGTTGTGCTCCTGATCCTCCAACCTGCGGACGGGTAAGGGCCCCGGTTGTCAAGGCCGGGACCTCAACGTATGTTCTTGCTGACGGAAGGGAGACGGAAGCTGATGCAGGTCAAAGACTTGATGAAAACCTCGGTCGTGACGGTGAGGGTGGACCAGTCGGTCTCGCAACTGCTCGATATACTCCAGGAAGCCCACGTCAAAGGCGCCCCGGTCCTGGACGAGTCCGGC
>CALZKF010000199.1 GCA_945787955.1 uncultured Acidobacteriota bacterium
GGACAGGCCGGTGGCGGTAAGGACCGCTTCATTCATAGCGCAGCGCCTCAAGCGGATCAAGCCTCGCAGCGCTCCAGGCCGGGTAAATCGTTGCGGCCAGGGAAACCAGGATCGCCGCCAGTCCGACCTTCACAAGGTCGAGGGCATCCAGGACGAACGGGACGTGATCCAGGTAGTACACATTCGGGTCGAGGGCGATGATTTTATAGGCGCCCAGCCACCATGCCACTCCCGAGCCCAGGGACAGGCCGAGTGCGGTTCCGACCAGCCCGATGACCAGACCCTGCAAAACGAAGATCCTGGCCGTAGACCACGACTCCGCTCCCATGGCGGACAGGGCGCCGATGTCCCGGACTTTATCCGCCACCATCAGTACCAGGGTGGAAACGATGTTCAAGGCGGCCACCACCACAATCAGGCCGATGGCCAGGAACAGCATCAGCTTCTCCGTCCGCAAAGCCTTGATCAGGTCCTGGTTCTGCTCGAACAGGTCCACCACGGTCCACGGAAATTCAAACGAGGCTCGGAGCTGCGGTTTCATCGCCTCCAGATCGTTTAGGTCAACCAGCCGGACCTCCACCCAGGACGCCGCCTCACGGGCGCTCATGAGTGAACGGGCGCTCGCCAGACTTATGTAGGCCCTCATGGAGTCCTGCTCGAAGTGCTCGCTGCGAAAGGTCGCAGCCACGCGATACTTGCGACTCTTCGGCATGGCGGCGAAGGGGGACAGGGTGATCCTGGGAACCATCACCCGGATGTCGTCCCCCTCGGTGACACGCAGCTTGGCCGCCAGGGCTTTTCCCACCACGATCCTGGCCCGTTCCCCTTCAGGCGCTTCCAGGGAAGCCAGGGCCTCGGTGGTGGACGGGTCGGCAGCGATCACCTCGGCCTGACGGCCGGGAATCACACCCCAGATCTCGGCGTAAGCCGGTTGTGCCGAGTCGGGAATCAACATGGACGGGGTGTAGATCACCGGTGAGGCGATACGGATTCCGTCAATCGCCTCGGCCCGGACGGCGATCTCCTCCATCCCGGTGGCCAGCGAATCCTCGGCGTTGAGGATCTGGAGATGAGCGCTGCCACTCAGGATCCTGGCCCGGATGTCCTGTACGAATCCGTTGTTCAACGCCAGTGCCACTACCAGGGCGGCGGTCCCTACCGTCACCCCGGCGATGGAGATGAACGTAATCAGGGAAATGAACGTCTTTCCCCGGTGGAACCGGAGGTATCGAAGCGCCAGGTACAGCTCGAACGGCAGTTTCATGTCGACCGGCTACTCTTCCCGCTTGACCCGGGTGCCGTTCCACTGACCCTGAGCGCCGCCCTCACCGCCCAGGTCGTAGTTCAGCCAGGTGCCGCTGATGGTACCTCCGTCACCGGATATGACCCCTTCGAACTCCATGGACCGCCCGAGTTTGGAATCAATCCGGACCAGATAGACCTTGCGGTTCACCATGGTGCCCTGCAGCGATCCACTCCAGCCGCCTGCCAGGGTGTAGGTCCCGCTGATCAGCGTGCCGGTCTGGACCAGGTTGAAGGCTCCATTCTGTTCCCGCGGCATCAGGACAACCCGCCACGTGCCGGACAGGGGGCCGGACTCAATCTCCTCGCTGGGGCCGGCGCCGCCCAGCTGTTCGTCCATCAGGTCCAGCTTGCGCTTGCGGTCGATGACCCGGCCCACCAAGGCCTGCTGAGCGGCGAAGATCAACCGCCGGCTTGCTTCGGCACCCTCTATCTGCCGGTAAATAAGTTCGGCCTGAACCACATTCTGCTCTCCCGACGATCCGAGAATCGCCGACAGTGTTCGGTACATGGTGCGAAGCTGCAGTTCCACCTGGGTCCGGTCGGAAAACAGTATCCGCATTTTCTGCAGGTCTTCGGTGAGGAGGGTCTGTTCTACCTCCATCACCGCCTCCAGGGTGGACCGGTCTTTGGCCAGACCCGGATAGCCTGCGAACACCAGGCTCAGGGCTACGATCCACAATGTGGTCAATATGCGCTTCATCTGTCGATCTCCCTCATATCACAGCACACCAAGTCGCAGGGCCAGGCGAATCGCCTGCACCGCCGCTGCGGAATCGGCCTCATCCGCCGCCGCCCAGAGCCTGAATTGATTGCCCGCGCCGGAATCGGCACGGATGGCGGTGATGCTGATCCCGCCACGGCCGTTGACCTCCATCGGCGTGCACTCACGATCGTCGGCGGAGGCCCTCAGGCCTTCTCCGGCATCCAGGAGCGCATACAGCGCATCCGGCGAAATCGGCTCCCCGGTAGTGACCTGCAGGCTGACGCCGTGGCCATAGAACATCGGTGCCGCCACCACGTCCACCGACAGGGTGGCAGCCGGTCGTCCGACAAGCTTCGCCAGTTCCGAAACTATTTTGTTCGCTACCATGCCGCCGTCACCCGGCAGGTATTCCCCGGGGATGACGTTGAACGCCAGCTGCCGGCCCAGATGCTCCACCGGCGGCGACCCGAAATTGAGCAGATGCACGGTCTGCTGCCTCAATTCGTCCACGGCGCCGCCTCCAAAGTCGGCAGCCGGGCGCAGGACAACGGCGGAAACCGCTTCAACTCCAGGCACGTCCAGGAGCGGTGTCAGGATGTCCGCGAGAAGCAGTGACAGGCAGTGGGGAACAGCCAACGCCGAACCTGACCTTGCTTCCTCAACGGGCAGGAACCGGTCGTGGGCCAGCGGCACTCCCTGGTTCCTGTAGCCCTCTCCGGTGATGTCGATGGTTATCGCCCCGGGAGCCGGATCGGACAGGAACCTGTCGGCATCGCCGGCTGTGTCGCAAACAAAGATGAGCTGGTGGTTTTCCAGGGCGGCCCGGTCGGCTTCCTGAATCAACCTGGCCTCACCGCTGTATTCACTGAGCACCGCTTCGCCGGCGCCGAACAGGTCGATACGGCTGCCGGCCACCTGCATCGTTTCCAGAGCCTGCCTGAGGCGGACACCCTCGGTACTGCCTGCGCCTATCAGGGCGATCCGGCCGGTGGCCGGAACTATGTCAGCGTGGGACGGGGTCATCGATCACCTCGCCATCGGGTGCGGTGTCCCGGCCGGTGCCCTTGCGGAACCGCCCGGGTAGACCCCACAGGTAAAGAGCCGGCCCGGAAAGCACGTACAGGAGGCCCGCAGAGAGCAGCGTTATCTGCGGATCCATGAGTACGCCTGCCATGACGGCGGCTATCAGTAGGATGTTGATGTAGGACTGCCTGGAATGCAGGTTCAGATCCTTGAACGAGCGGTAGCGCAGGCGGCTGACCATCAGAACCGCCAGGCCGACCATCAACGGCAGCGCTGCGATCGGCAGCCAGGCCAACCCGGTCGACTCGGGAAAAGCGAAAACCACCGCCGCCGCCGTACCGGCGGCTGCAGGTGACGGCAGACCGGCGAAATACCTTTTCTCGATGGCGCTGCGCTGGATGTTGAAACGGGCCAACCGCATGGCCGCACAAACAACGAAAACGAAGGCGGCCAACCACCCGATCCGCCCCAGGGGGTAAAGGACCCAGCTGAACACCAGGAACGCCGGCGCCACACCGAATGAGATGATATCGGCCAGGGAATCGAACTCGACGCCGAAATCCGAAGTGGTGCCTGTGAGCCTGGCTATCCGACCGTCCAGGCCGTCCAGCACTCCAGCTATGATGATGAGGACCGCTGCCAGGGAGAAACGTCCCAGAGAGGCCTGCACGACGGCGGCGAAACCGCAGAGCAGGTTCCCTACGGTAAACAGGCTGGGCAGGATGTAAATTCCTCGTCGGAACCTTCTGTTCGGCATCCACCCCTCATACCGGCCCGGTCACCTTCCGGCTTCACCAGGGACGTATCGGATCGAGATATTCGGAAAAACTATACCGGATATCCGGGGCGGGAACCATCGGATACGGTCAGTGCGCTTCCGACCCCCTGGTCAGTTTTTCGATCTCGTCCTTGAGGGCCAGCTTCAGCTTTTTCAGCTTTGCCTCTTCGTATTCCTCGTCTGGCGTCAGGTGCACCCGGCTCTGCAGTGCTTCGAGCCGGGATTCGTACTCCTGATGCTTTTCGGCGAGACTTGCAAGGCGGGCGTTGATGGCAGGGCTTTTCACGTTTACCGATTCATTCACGTACACTCTCCTGAACAGGATCTGAGAACGGATAAGTAGATTATAGGCTCCTCCAGCGTCGGGATCAAAACAAGTCTCCCATAATCCGGGTCAAGATAAGGGCATCATCACCGGAATCCCGGTAGTACCCCCTGCGCAGCCCTGTTTTTCGGAAACCGCAGGCTTCATACAATTGTATCGCCGCGCAGTTGGCCCGAGAGACTTCCAGAGACACCTCGGAACAGTTCAGGCGGGCCGCTTCATCCAGGAGGTAGCTCAGGATCCTCTTGCCATGGCCCTGCCGGCGGCTCTCCTCCGCTACTGCGACGTTGTTGATCTCCATTTCCCCCGCCACCACCCAGGCCGAAGTGTAGCCGGCGATGCGACACGGCCCGCCGGGCTCCCAACTCTCCAGGACCAGATTGAGCTGCACCCCGCCCCCCCCCACCGACGCCAGGAACTGTTCACGGCTCCAGGGCGCCTTGAACGATTGCTTTTCAATCCGGACCACATCGACGAGGTCGGCGGCTCTCATGGGGCGAATGCGGTGATTGGGACCGGCCTCGCTCACCGGGCCCTTAGAACCGCATCCGGCGAGCGCAGGTACAGCGGCGACATTCCGTTTCCAGGCGGAAGTCCGTCCTGATAATGCCTGACCGCCAGGAGCCCCGCCCCGCCGGCCAGACCTGACGGCGTGTCCTTGACCAGGGATCCGGGGCAGCCGGCCATCAGCATGGCGCGGTGCTTGACGGCGCCACGGCCGATCCATACCACCGGCGCCGACTCTGCTGCTGCAACCGAGTCCGGCTTCCCAAGACCAGGTTTGAGCACTGCTTCAGGAGGGAACGAGCCACCGCTGAAACGGGCGGTGTAGATTTCGGAGCGACCGGCATCCATCACCGGCATGCGGTCCCGGTCTTCCTCGCCGTTGGCGACCGCCAGGGCGTCCAGGGTCCCGATGCCGTAACAGGGTCTGGAGGCGGCCAGGGCCAGGCCCCGGATCGTGCCTAGCCCGACCCGCAGGCCGGTAAAGGAGCCGGGACCCCGGGTGGCGGCGTAAAGGTCCACCTCTGAGCGCCCCCAACCGGCCCGGGCCAGCAGATGCTCCAGCAGCGGCAGTAGATGACGGGAATGTGAATCGCGAACCAGGAGGCCGGCCTCGGCCACGACCTCTCCGACTCCTTTTTCTCCTTCAACGAGGGCGACACCGCCCCACCAGGTGGAAGTATCCATGGCTACGGCACGGATCATGCCTTCCCTGCGTCCGAACCTATTCGGGAACGCTCAAGAAAGTCGAGCAGGTCGTCCCCGGAAGCAAGGGAGTCGGCGTCGAACGCCACGCCGATCTCGAACAGGTCAGGCCGTTCCTCCGTCTCTTCCGGCTCCGGCAACTCTTCCAGACGCACCACCCTGCCTCGGGCCCGCAACGGTTTCGGCCCGCCGTCCGGGGTCTGGTCCTGCAGCCGTATCTCAATCTCCTCTCCGACTTGAAGCTTTTCGGGGCTGGTGAACACGATGCCGTTACGGCTCAGGTTCCGGGCCTCGCCAGGTGGTATGTCCCGGGTGCCCAGCACCTCCAGCTCGAACCGGCCAGGTTCAAGATCGAAACGCAGGAACTGTCTCCGCTCCGGGTTGTAGACCATGACGATGTTCTTCCCGGAGGCCTTTGCCCTGTAGAGTGCCTGGGCGGCGCGCTCGG
>CALZKF010000200.1 GCA_945787955.1 uncultured Acidobacteriota bacterium
AGTTAAAGTTATCGAGAGTACGCATCGATATCCTGGTCGTTTTAACGCTTTCAATCGTAAATAATCGATTTCCAACTTTTATCAAATAATTGATATGTCTGTATTAGTATCAAATTTCTAGATATAAAGAGTCTAACAATAACAGTTTCAAATCTTCACAGTTCCCTTATTAAGATCAAATATTTCAAAACCCATAATCTTTCAGATCGGGCATTTTTGATGTATTTTTATAGACATTTGAAATTTCTTTTAATTTCCTGGAATGAAGCTTAATAATGTGCTTCATGACCTCAGGATCGATATCTTTTTCACGACACAGTTGATTAACTTCTACTTCTGCTTCAGAACAAATAACATCCTCTTTTTGATTAAATAAAGGGATAAAATCTTCTCTTTCTGCTTCCCACGATTGAATCTTCTCATAAAGCGCCTTATCAATCAATTTGGTTTTATAATGAATCCTTGTCCCTTTTTTTGCCGCTATATCATCATTTGTAAGCATCATTCCTTTTTCCCCTGTAATGGCCGCGGAAAAAACCGATTTTTCTTTTCTTCTCAATAGAAACATATTACCATCCTGGTCCCGGATCACTATTGCATAAAGAGGAACTTCAAACACAGTCCCTTTTGCAATTCGATTAAAAAAAGATAAATTTGGTGATAGAAGTAAAAACTCCAGTTTTTTATTAACTTCAACCAGGAAATGAATAAAAGTAAAATCAGTCTGTAGCGTAAATCTGGTTGGTAATGTCATTTTTATTAACTTTTTACTCTTAAAAGGGTTAACAGTCTGATCATTTAAATATTCTTTATTGATTGAGAGTAAAGGTGCTATTTTACGAAGAGTCGCATCGCTAAGAGTTGACCTGCCGGATTCATAAAGGGCCATGCTTGGTTGTCCTATGCCAGCTCCACCGGCAATCTCGGACTGTTTCTTACCCTGCATTTCGCGGGCATGTTTAAAAAGTTCATTGAGCATACAAAATTATAACAAATAATATTATTGACATCAACCAATAATATATGTTAATATGAATTATATTATTGGTAATGAGGTTATCTATTATTGCTGATCCTGATTAATAAAAATCAAATATCACTCAAGTTTACCATAATTAAAAGGAGGATTATCAATGAACATCAATTTCCATTTATTAAATAAGTTCTTTCAGGCTTCTGACAATATAAGTGATGAATTAGTTGCCATTTCCGCTGATGATTTACTATCCAAGAAGTTGCGGCCCAGAGAATTTATTCTACACCCCTGGCTGACAATTCAGAATATTGCTCTCATTCATGGACAAAGAGGAATCGGGAAAAGTTATCTTGCTTTGAGTATTGCTGTAGCAGTAGCTTGTGGTCAGAAATTCCTGAACTGGGAAATGCTTAAGCCAAGAGGTGTCCTTTATGTAGATGGTGTGATGCCTGATAATGTAATTCAGAGCAGGTTACATGGCATCTTGAATGAGAAGGAACTAAGGGCTCCACTTAGAATTATTTCACGTAACATTCAGGGAGCCACGATACCCGACATTTCAACTGCCCGGGGGCAGAAATTACTTGAACCGCATCTGGAAGACATTTCTCTGATTATTTTTGACTCTCTTTTAACGCTGTGCCCTGCCGTAAATGAGTATGATCAGGAAAGCTGGAAACCTCTTGAAAGGTGGCTATTAAGCCTAAAGCATAGGGGCTTTTCTATTCTCTTTTTACACCAGACCAGCAGTCATGGCCGGATGCGCGGCTCAAGCAGGCTGGAAGATATAATGGACTCGATTATTAATCTTAAACGGCCATATAAGTATAAGTCCTGTGACGGCGCTCATTTCTTAATCACTTTCGATAAGTCGGTCCACTGTTATGGGGATGATATTAAATCCTTCCCGGTAATGCTTAATACAGATTATAAAGGCAGGCAGGAATGGGGCACAAAGGACTCTAAGAAGCGAAAATCTCTGGATTCCATGGATTAATTATAAAATGGCTGCAATACCGTTACAAAAATTCAGAGAAGTTGAATATCCTTTAACGCCAAAAAGTACGATGCATTACTGGGCGGTTGAGGGATATTACCGCAATTCCGGTCCGCTCGCTGGACGAGTAGAAAAAATCGGTGGCAGGTGGTACGTAAAGCTCTCTTCTGATCATGTTGTAAGCAATATTGTGAATAACATCAAAGAGTTTATTTCTGAAGAAAGAAGTTGACGCAAATATGGTAGAAAGCTATATTAAACAAATGGGCAGGCACAGAAAGAAAAACAAAAATTTTCCTCAACACTTACAAATAAAGGCGGGCTGGTATTATTATGTCATTCGTTTGAAGGGCAAATATAAGTGGTTTCCTCTCAAGACACAGGACTTAGGGGATGCTTTAAAAAGATGGTCTGAAATTGAGACTTCTTTAAAGCAGGATCTGGAGTTTGATCTTCTTAAACTGGAGCGGGACAGCAAAGTAAGAATTTCTTTTTCTGCTCTTGTTAAGAGATTCTTCGAGGATGTGTATTCTGTTGATATTAACAGGAAGAATAAAGAGCAAAAATTACATAGCACTGTTCGAAATTATAAACGAATGGCTTTGCAATTAATCGATCACTTCAAGGAAATTCCTGTGCATAAAGTTTCAAGACAGGACATTATCCGTTATCATGATAGTTTACGCGAGACTCCTTATGAAGCAAACCGACGGATTGTTCTACTTCATATCATATTTCAGAAAGCATTGGATTGGGGATATCTATCTGTAAACCCTGCGAGCAGGATTAAGAAGTTCAAGGAAAGAAAACATATATTAAAGCTTACGGAAGAAATTCTGTTTAAAGACATATACCCGGTTGCTCAACCTATGTTGAAGAGGGCAATAATGTTGGCATTTCATTTGTGTCAGCATGAAAATGAGGTGAAGCGTTTGCAGTGGAAGGACTTTGATTTTAGTAAGCAAACGGTTAAATTTATCAGGAAAAAAACCGGCGAAGAGATTTGTATAAACTACTCTTCGAATCCTGCCCTGATATCGTTTCTTGAGTATCTCAGAACTTCACGTCGTGAACTAAGCACACATATAATCTGTCGCAGTTCGAAAAAGGGTTGGATTACGTATCAGCATTTTCGCAGTATGTGGTATAAAGCATTGGAAAAGGCAAAATACGAAAAAGGAGCTTTTAAGTTCAAGGAAATAAGGCATCTTGCAAACACACTTCTGAAGGATGCCGATATCCCTGCTGACAAACGCAAGGCAATGACCGGGCATAAGACCATTCAGGCAAATGAGGTATATACACATCCCTCAGGCACCGATACTATCGACTCCAGCAGAGCATTATCGACTTACAGACCTGACACATTTTAACGGATATTAGAAAAATATTAGAAAAATACTAGAACAAAAACCGGGGCTGTGATTTACAAATCACAGCCCTTTGTTTTTTAAGTAAAAAATGGTGAGCCGTTAGGGATTCGAACCCCAGACCCGCTGATTAAGAGTCAGCTGCTCTACCAACTGAGCTAACGGCCCTGCTATAGCAATGAGTTAAAAGTTTTGATACCGCCACCTGGACTCCATACTCCGCGTATGGCGCGCCTGGGAGGACTCGAACCTCCGGCACCCGGCTTCGGAGGCCGGCGCTCTAATCCACTGAGCTACAGGCGCAATATCTTATGTGTCAATTGAAGCTGTAACAAAAAAATGGGGTGAATGGAGGGATTCGAACCCTCGGCCCTCTGAACCACAATCAGATGCTCTAACCAACTGAGCTACACCCACCATTAAATTTATCTAACAGCTATAAGCTGCCAGGTAGTAATTAACATGCTTGGCGCGCCTGTGAGGATTCGAACCTCAGACCCTCTGATTAGAAGTCAGATGCTCTATCCAGCTGAGCTACAGGCGCAACTATTGATAATTAAACTAATTGCCCGACAGGGATCATTATCCGCCCAGCGATCTGCCAGATGGCAACTACTATGCAAATTTCAATAATATGTATTTTAATCAAGACACCATAATATGGCAAGTCATCTGCAGCATTATTATGAAACTGGGGAGGGCGGCTGTTTTAAGCTACTCCTTTGTTGACATTATCATATAGGGCATTAAATTCTTTTTCCAACCCCATATAGTTTTTCTCGAGGTCTTCATACTCTTTGTTTCTCTCATCAAGTTCTTTCTGCAATTTCTTAACTCGTAACTCAACCCCATGCTTCTCTGCCTGTATATTATCAAATTCAGCTTTACTTACCGATTCCTCCAGCTTATTTGATAAGTTTTGGATGTCACCCTGAAATGACTGGCCCTGCTCCGCTAAGTTACGCTTTTCGTTATTCACATCTCTTAATAATGAATCGAGTTCAACGTAGCTCCCTTGTATTTCTCCAATAACAGCTTCATACTCCTTTGTTCGTTCTGCTTCTGGAATTAACGCTTCAACAGACTTCTTAAGTTTTTCATTATTTTTCTTGATGGCCTCAAATTTCGACTGCATGTCGCTAAATCTTTTTTTCAAGCCTGACTCTTCATCTTTTTTATCCTCCCTGCTCTTTACCTCTTGTCTCAGCACCCTTATTGCTTCCTTTGAGACTGCAGCTTTCACCTGTTCTTTCCTGAATCGGCGGTAAAAGATAATTGTCATGACTATAAAAACCAGGAGAAACTGTAATATAAAAAGCAGCGCTAATGCATTTACCTCAATCCTCAATTTGGTTCTTCCCCCATTGTCTCCGTTTTTTGAGCAGGATCAGGTTTGGGAGCTGTATTTGTATC
Source organism: uncultured Acidobacteriota bacterium (assembly GCA_945787955.1). GTDB lineage: Bacteria > Acidobacteriota > Polarisedimenticolia > Polarisedimenticolales > Polarisedimenticolaceae > Polarisedimenticola. The sequence continues at coordinate 4,757 of CALZKF010000200.1, forward strand.
ATTCTTGTCTAAACTTTCTCCTGCTTCCTTAAACGCCTCCGCCCACATATCATCTATATTTCCTTCGTCCTTTCCGTCATCAGCTGAAGGTTCTTCAACGGTAGCTGCCTGAGCTTCAGGTGCCTCCACCTCCGGCTCTTTTCCCTCTCCAGCCTCTTTAAACGCCTCGGCCCACATATCATCTATGTTAACGTCATCCTTTTCTTCTTCAGATACAACTTCTCCCGACGCTCCTGCTTTTGTTTCAGGGACATTTTCTATCGGCTCTGCAGCTTCTGCTTTCTGCTCCAGCTCTTTTTCCCCTTCCGCTTCCTTAAATGCCTCTTCCCACATGTCGTCTATATTCTCCTGAGTATTTGCCTCTTCTTCCGCGGTCTCTTTAATTACCTCTGCCTGAGCATCGGTTACTTCTTCTACCTTGTCCTTCTGCTCTGCCTCACTGTCCTGAAGTGCATCGGATAATATGTCCTGGATATCAACTTCTTCTTTTATCCCCTGGGGCTCGGGTTCTTTTTCAGGGCTCTCATCAGCACTGGATTCCATTTCCGATGCACCGGCCAGCAGTGCATCCAAATCAGACTGGCTCATTAGACTGCCAGACTCAGCAGGCGTATCAGGAGCCGTTTCAGTTGCTTCTGCTGACTGATCGACACCTGGTGTATCCTCAGCTGCAACATCCTTTTTATCCGCCGTGAGTTCCGTTTTCTCTTCAACAGGTTCCGGACCGGCTGGATTCTCTGTTACTTCATTATCATCATCGTCAAGTGGAATTTTCTGATCATTTTGAATATCCGGCTCTTCCTTCGGCTGAGATTCTTCTTCCTCTTCATGACTCCGAACTTCGGAAACAGGCACTGCTGTTAAGTTTTTCTCTTTTTCCGGTCTAGTTTCTGATGCAGCCTCCTGAACTATGTTTGGCTGCTCCTCCGCTATTTCTGCACGGCTGTCATCCTCATCCTGTACTTGTTCAGGCCCGTCTTCCTCGTGCTCTGTATCACCCTTCACATT
>CALZKF010000201.1 GCA_945787955.1 uncultured Acidobacteriota bacterium
ACCACCGACCGAATCCGCCGAGCAGCCGGCCTCGGTAGACGCCGGGGCGCCGGGAAGTCCGGGCAGGAGACAGATCGGCCCTTACCGCATCCTCGAAAAACTCGGCGAGGGCGGCATGGGGGAGGTCTGGCTGGCGGAACAACTCGAGCCGGTCCACAGAACGGTCGCTCTCAAGGTAATCAAGCAGGGCATGGATTCCACGCAGGTCGTCACTCGCTTCGAGGCCGAGCGGCAAGCGCTTGCGCTGATGGAGCACCCGGCGATCGCCAAGGTATTCGACGCCGGTGTTACCCCACGCGGCCGGCCTTACTTCGTGATGGAGCACGTTCCTGGCGTTCCGATGACGCAGTACTGTGACCGGCACAGGCTACCCATTCAGCAGAGACTCGATCTGTTCGTGCAGGTCTGCGACGGCGTACAGCACGCTCATCAGAAAGGCGTGATCCACCGCGACCTGAAGCCTTCCAACGTCCTGGTCTGGATCCGCGACGGCAAGCCGGCACCGAAAATCATCGATTTCGGAGTGGCCAAGGCAATAGGGAGGAAGCTGGCGGAGCACACGATTCATACGCAAATTGGCGTCATGATCGGAACGCCGGCCTACATGAGCCCGGAGCAGGCGGGAACGACGGGCCGGGACGTCGATACCCGTACCGACGTCTATGCGTTGGGTGTAATGCTTTACGAATTGCTTGTCGGTGCGCTGCCTTTCGATCCGGACAGACTCCGGCTGGCCGGATATGAAGAGATGGTGCGGATTATCAAGGAAGCCGAACCGCTGAAGCCTTCCGCGCGGCTGTGCGTGACGGGCGAGCACTTGACGCAATCGGCCCAACGCAGACAAACAGCACCTCCGGTCCTGCGTAAAGAGCTGTCGGGAGATCTGGATTGGATAACCATGAAGGCGCTGGAGAAGGATTGCGACCGGCGCTACGGCTCCCCGAAGGAGCTGGCTGCGGACATCGAACGCTATCGGGTTCACCAGCCTGTCCTGGCCGGTCCCCCGTCGGCGGTTTATCGGGCCAAGAAGTTCGTACGTCGACATACGGTGGGGGCGGCCACATCGCTGGTGGCTTTACTGGTGCTCGTGGCGTTCACAGTGACAATGACGGTTCAGGCGGGACGAATCGCCGAGGAACGCGACAGGGCCAACCTGGAGGCTGAGGCCAAGGGCATGGTGTCGGAGTTTCTGAAAGATCTATTCACCGTGTCGGATCCGGGGGAAGCGCGCGGCAACAGCATCACGGCTAGGGAAATACTTGACAAGGGCGCCGAGAAAATCGAGAGCACGCTTGTGGAGCAGCCGGAGATCCGCGCCGAACTGATGGCGACGATGGGTGATGTCTATCGCAAGCTGGGTCTCTACAAACAGGCGGGTGCACTGATAGAGAACGCCCTTGACGAACGAGAGCGCATGCTTGGAAATGAGCATCCGGACACTCTCCTGTCCATGGACGACCTGGCCATCCTCTATTCGATCCAGGGTCGCTACGACGAGGCTGAACCGCTGTTCATCGATTCACTCTCAATCCGGAGGCGCGCCCTTGGAGACGATCACCCCGACACACTCAGGTCCTCACACAACTTGGCCATCCTGTACAAAGACCAGGGGCGTTTCGTCGAGGCCGAACCGCTCAACCTCGAAACTCTCGCAACTCGGAAGCGCGTGCTTGGAGACGAACATCTGGACACTCTCAAGTCCATGATCAGCCTGGGGAATCTTTACAGGAAGCAGGGCCGTTACGATGAGGCTGAACCGATCTATCTCGAAGCCCTTGAGATAGAAAAGCGTGTGCTCGGAGACGACCACCCGGATACACTCAAGTACATGCACAATCTGGCCATCCTGTACAAGAACCAGGGTCGCTACGACGAGGCCGAGCCGCTCTACCTTGAAACCCTCGCGACTCGGAAGCGTGTGCTTGGAAGCGACCACCCGGATACGCACGCAGCTATGTTGGGGCTGGCCAGCCTATACCTTCACCAGGGTCGGTACGATAAAGCCGAGCCGCTCTTTCTGGATACCCTCGAGGCCGATAAACGTCTACTCGGAGACGATCACCCGCGCACACTCAATTCCATGATAGGACTGGCAGACGTTTACAGGAACGAGGGTCGTTACGACAAGGCCGAGCCTCTCTACCTTGAAAACCTCGAAATAGCGAAGCGACTGCTGGGAGCCGACCACCCGTCCACAGTTGATGCCATCCACAGCCTCGGCTGTCTGTACCGCGACATGGGCCGTCACGACGAGTCCCATCGGCTCTTCGTGCGCGCACAGCATCTTTATGAGTCCAAGCTCGGTCAGGACCATCCCGATGTTGCCGAGAATCTCACCCAATGGGCGTTGTTATTGCGTAAGACAGGTGACGAGGCCGGAGCGGACCGGATGGAGACCCGCGCCAAGGCGATTCGGGACGAGTAGAATCTGAATCGTGAAATACCGCACCACCCGGTCGTGTTACACTCCCGCAATGTTCCGCATTCTACAGCTGCCGGCCGTGCGATCGTGGCTGCCATGCATCCTGCTTCTCATGCTTGTCACGCCCGGGCTGACGCAAGAGGAGACCGTTCCCGGTAAAGAAGCGGGCCCGGTCGATATCAAAAAGCAGGAAGATGTCGAAGTCGATCTGGTCTTGATCGACGCCGTGGTCCTGGATCGACAGGGTAGAACGGTACCAGGGCTGAAGCCGGACGATTTCGAGGTCATCGTGGATCAGGAGATCCGGCGCATCGACACCCTGGATGAACTCTGCGATGCCGGAGCCATGGACGACCCTCGGGGAGTACGGCACCCCCGGAAAAGACCACCTATCGCGGCGCCTGACACAGGTCGGAAAATCGCCCTGGTATTCGATTACCTCCACATGAGTAACTTTTCCCAACTGGACGCTCTCCGGAGCGCCAGGGAGATGGTGGAGCATGGCGCAACCGCCGGTGAGCAGATCATGGTTGCGGCCCTGAACGGAGGGCTCCGCATCGAGCAGGGGTTTACCGATGACACCGAAACCATATTGGACACTCTAACGAGGATGGAACACGATATTTCGCTCTGGGGTGGCCGGTACGCCCATCTCACCGAGGAACCGTTCTTCCGGGGGCTCCAGGTGCTCGTCGATGTTCTGAGCCTTGGCGACGGCAGCAAGGCGATCGTTCTGTACTCCGATATTCCATCCACCGCAGAGGGGAACGATCTGGCTTTTCTGGAAATCGCATCCTCTGCGGCAGGCGCCCGGTGCTCCGTCTATCCGGTCGATGTCAAAGGCCTGGAGACGATTGCGCCCGGCTGAGGGCTCCCAAGAGTCGGCGGTTCGCCGATACTGGCCAGATTGGCCAACGATACCGGCGGCCGGTTCACGCGAGGAACCAACGATCTCTCACTCGGTTACGCTCGAGCTCGGCGCGACCTGGGGTGCCGGTACACGGTCGGTTTCTATGTGAACAGGATCAAAAAGGACAAGGCGCGCTCCATCCGGCTGCGGGTGAAAATCGCCGGCCTCGAAGTACGGTATCCGGGTCAATACAAGGCGCAGTCGCGGGAAAAAATCGAGAATACCCGGCTGATGGCCGCCTTCCTGCAACCGGAGATGTTCCAGGCCGATTACCTGCGGACCCACCTGTTCCTGTTGCAGCCCAGGACGCCCGGCAGCTGGGACGCACTGGTTGCCGTCAACTTCCCGGTTGTTTTCCCCGATCCGGAGAATCCAAGTTATCAGGGGGATTTCGGGGTTGTCGTCAGCAACGGCGCCCAGCCGATCTACCACTTCAATCGCAGTGTCTCGATCCGGCCGAAGCAGGGCGTAGCGCTGGAGGAGCGACGGTTCACATTCCTGGAACCGGTGGTGGTCAGGCCGGGCACCTTCTTCATTTCCACGGTGGTGAATGAAACCGGCAGCAAAGCCCCGGCCGCCGTACGGGTAGCCGTGGAGGTTCCTGCAATCCCATGGCAGGAACTGACCCTCGTGTCACCGATCCTGGGACGCCCCCGCGGAAGGAATGTCCTGATCCGCGGCGGCGGACCTGAAGACTCACGCGGCAGGTTCAGTTCGTCCGAACTGGCGCAATACGATATCCATGCCGGGCAGGGTACCTTCGAGCCGTTGCTGGTCCTGCAGGCGGAACAGCATGAAACCGTCCTCTCGCGCAACAAGGCCTGCCTGATCGGTGCGAAGAGGATGAATCTGCCCGAAGGGACGCTCGTTGACCGGACACTGGTCCAGGAGAACGAGAACCGTATCGAAATGCATCCGTTTCCCCTTTCGCTGGAGGAGGGACGGAAGGTACGGTGCCGGAACATTTTCGAAGTCCTGGACCATAAGGATGCCGTCGAGGGGCTGTATACCTACGAGGTTCTGATCGACAAGTCCGGCAAGTTCGAGGAAGTGCAGCGCCACCTGCCGCTGGCCATCGAGGCAGGGAAGGCACAGAACGGAGAGGCTGCTCAGAAATAGTGCCGGTACTGCACCCAGACGCTTAAGGGGTAGGCGCCGTACTCCGACGGCAGGCCGGTCAGGGTCGGGCCGTCGCCCCAGGGCAGGATCGCTCCGGCGGTCAGGTTGGACTCGTCCCCCAGGGAGATCTGCAGTGTCGGACTGACGATGCCGGAACGGTCGTGGAGGTTCAGCAGGATCGCCGCGGTGCCGTTGATCAGCGGCGTGAACTCGTAACCCAGTGAAGAGGCCAGGTAGTCCCGTCCCACGTTTTGCACCTGCCCGGTGATGATGCGGGGGTTCAGGAACAGGGCGGCGTAGTCGTCCGGGTCCGTGGATCCGAAACCGTTGTAGTGCAGTTCCGTGATCAGGTAGAGGGAATTATCCCAGCGGTAATCGACTTCCAGGGTTGCGCCGGTGAAATCCGGGTCCGGGCCGTTGCGAGGCGCGTTGCGGCTGATCTCCCCACGAACGCCGGCGCCAAGGACGTCGCCGCTGAAGGCGAAGCCGTAGCGGTTGTCGATCCAGACCGATCCGGTCAGGAGCTCCAGGTCCCAGTCGTTCAGGTTCCCGAACCATCGCGCGATTGCGGCGGAGCTGTCCCGGGCGCCACCGTCGCCGTAGGCGTACACAAGCTCTACACCGCTGAACCGTCCCAGCGACCGGGTTGCCCGCAACGCATCCACGCCGGTCTTGTACTCACGATCGATTTCTGTGGGGGAGAAGGTGGACAGCCAGTCGATCGGGTTCCAGAAGAACGAACGGCCGAAGGTGACCGCCTGCCGCCCCAGGGTGACGTCGGTTCGGCCGTTGCTCCAGTGCAGGTTGGCATAGGCCACATCCGCCGCCAGGGTGTGGCGGTTGCCGTCCACCCAGGTGGAGCCGTCCCCCAGGCCGCGGAACAGCGGATTGCGGGCCTCCACGGCGGAGCCCAGGGAGGAGACCGCCGGATCGGTGTCCAGTTCATCCCTGAGCAGCAGGTGCAGTTCGTAGCCGATCCGTTCGGTCGGATCGCCGGTGAGGGTCAGGCGCAGGGAGGTCGAGAGGCCTGCTTCCGTCTCAAAGGCTCCGAAGCTGACGTCGGAGAGGTCGTAGCCCAGGAGCAGAGCCTTGACGCTTCCTCCCAGACGGTAGGGTGCAGGCTCGAATTCGTCCAGGCTCCAGTCGTTGGTGTCGTCCTCTGCGAAACCGGGCAATGCCAGCAGCAGTATTGCCGCCAGGATCAGCCGGCGCACGCCGCGTTCTCCACGCTCTCCACCAGGCCGTCACGCAGCCGGACCAGGGTCTTCGCCCTCTGCATCACCGCCGG
>CALZKF010000202.1:0-8653 GCA_945787955.1 uncultured Acidobacteriota bacterium
CACGGTGCACGTCAAGATCCACAAGACGGTGATCGGAGACATCACCGTCAACGTGATCGCCGCAGAGGGCGAATAGGAACCGTATGGCCGGTCAGGACGACAACGGCAGACCGGATAATCGCAAGCTGGCCCTGATCATCTTTCTGGCCTGGCTGGTGCCGGGACTGGGCCACATCCTCCTGCGGCGGATCGGCCGGGGCGTGCTGTTCGCCGGGCTGGTGTTCGTTTCCCTCGGTTTGGGTCTGGCCCACGACGGCAAGCTGGCGCTGAGGGACCCGGCCCAGCCGTTCCTGACCAGCCTTCAGGTTCTTGCCAATATCGGCGCCGGCCCCATCGATTTCATCGCCCGGAAGAAAGTCTACGGCGAGGTCGCCCTGACGCTTCCGAAGCGTGGCACCGATCCGGACCGGACCCGGCGGGTCGGGATCCAGCGGGCACGGGCGGTCTCCGGTCTGTCGATCTACGGCACCGCCTACCTGTGGACCGCCGGGATCTTCAACCTCCTGCTGTTGTTCGATGTCTGGGACATCGGACGGGGGCGCAAGTGGTGAAGAGCCATTTCCTCCATCTCATGCTCTATTCCACCCTGGTGGCGGTGTTCTTCGCGGCCCTGCTGAAAAGCGACCGCAAGGAACAGCTCAAATTCGGCGGCCTGATCTGGATCGCCATGGTGGGAGGGGTTCTGGCCCTGGCCTGGCTCATGTCACCGTTTCCCCGTTGAAGCCGGCACGGCTGCTCTCCCTGTGGCTCCCGCCGGCGGCGTTCATGGCGCTGCTGTACCTGGCCTCATCCAGCTCCGGCCTGATCTTACCGGTTCGGTTGCCCGACAAGTTCCTGCACCTGATCGCCTACACCGTGCTGGGACTGCTGTTCCTGCGCGCTTTCCACGGCGGTGTACCGGCCGGCCTGCGGTGGTTGCCCACGGTCCTGGCGGTGGCCGCCACCGCCGTCTACGGCGGGCTGGACGAGTTCCACCAGGGCTTTGTCGGCGGCAGGGTCCGGGAAGCGGCCGATTTCGTCGCCGATCTCGCCGGGGCGCTGCTGGCGGTTGTGGTGCTGGCGGCCTGGATCAGAATCGCCCCGGGTAGGAACTGAGGCCGACCGCCAGCGCCTGCATCGCCGCTGTGAGGTCGTTTCGGTTCAGCACGTAGGCGATGCGGGCCTCCTCCCGTCCCTGACCGGGCGTGGCGTAGAACCCTTCCGCCGGCGCCATCATCACCGTCTCGCCGTTGTGGTGGAACTCCTCCAGCATGTACTGGGCGAAGCGGTCGGCGTCGTCCACCGGGAACCGGGCGCAGACGTAGAACGCCCCTTCCGGTTTTTCCAGGCTGACACCGGCCATGGCGGACAGGGCGTCGAACACGAGATCCCGCCGGCCTTCGTATTCGCTGATGACCTCGGTCATGTACGACGCCGGCACGTCCATGAGCCCGGCGCCCAGGTGCTGGCCCAGGGTCGGGGGGCACAGACGGGCCTGGCCGGCCTTGAGGATCGCCGCCATCAGTTCCTTGTTGCGACAGACGACGTTCCCGATCCTGAGGCCGCAGACCGAGATCCTCTTCGAAAGGGAGTCGACCACGATGGTCCGCTCATCCATGCCTGGGAGGGTCAGGGCCGAGCGGTGGGTGAGTCCGTCATAGGTGAATTCCCGGTAGACCTCGTCGGCCACCAGGAACAGATCGTGTTTGCGGCAGATGTCGGCCAGAAGCTCCATCTCCCGGTCGGTGTAGACGGTGCCGGTCGGGTTGTTGGGAGAGCACAACATGATCGCCCGGGTGCGGTCGCCGATCTTCGATTCGATCACCGCCCTGTCAGGCAGGTGGTAGCCCTTTTCCGCCGGGGTTGTTACCGGCACCGGCACCACGCCCAGCAGGGCGGCGAAGCCGCTGTAGTTGGTGTAGTACGGCTCGAACACCAGGACCTCGTCGCCGGGGTCGGCGATCACGCCCAGAACGAACAGGATCGCCTCGGACCCGCCGGTGGTAACGAACAGGTCCTCGATGCCGACCTTCAGGCCGCAGGAACCGTAGTATGACTGCAGCGTTTCCAGGAATTCAGGGGTGCCCTGGGACGGTCCGTACGGGATGTTGGGGTCGCTGTAGGTCTTGAGCCGGCCCAGGATCTCCGGCGGTGTCGGGATGTCCGGCTGGCCGATGTTCAGGCCGTAGACCTTCCTGCCTGCGGCCCGGGCCTTGACGGCGAACGGGGCGAGGCGGCGGATCGGCGAAGCTGGCAGGTCGGCGGCGCGGCTGGAGAGTTTCCGGGTGGTAGGCATGGTGTGGCACCTCCTGTAGTGAGCACGGTCCAGTGTAGCCGATAGTAAGGTATATTTCTCCTTCCGGTCGCCGATCGAGGAGGTAAAACCGTGTTCAGAAGAGTGCTGGTAGCCAACCGCGGCGAGATCGCCCTCAGGATCATCAGAGGCTGCCGGGAACTGGGCGTTGAGCCGGTGGCGGTCTGTTCGGAAGCCGACCGGGACGGCCCGTGGCTCCAAGAGGCTGCCGAGACGGTCTGTATCGGACCGGCCCGGGCGTCCGATTCCTACCTTTCCGCTTCGGCGATCCTGCAGGCCGCCGACCAGACCGGCTGCCAGGCGATCCACCCGGGGTACGGCTTCCTGGCGGAAAATGCATCCTTTGCGGCCCGCTGCCAACAGCAGGGCATCACGTTCATCGGACCGGGCCCTTCGGCCATAAGGCGGATGGGGGACAAGGCGGAGGCCAAGGAGACGATCGCCAAAGCAGGCCTGCCGACCATCCCCGGATCCGGCGGCATCCTGTCCTCGGTGGAAGAAGGGCTGAAGCTCGCCGACGATATCGGCTACCCGGTGCTGCTGAAGGCGACGGCCGGAGGGGGCGGCCGGGGGATGCGGGTCGCCGGAGACGAAGCTTCTTTCCGCAAAGGCTTTTCGGAAGCGACCCTGGAATCAGGCAAGGCGTTCGGCAACCCGGGGCTGTACCTGGAAAAATTCGTTACCGGCGGGCGCCATATCGAGTTCCAGATCCTGTGCGACTCCTTCGGCAGCGGCATCCACCTGGGTGAGCGGGAATGCTCCGTCCAGCGCAACCATCAGAAACTGGTGGAGGAGTCGCCGTCACCGGTGATCCCGTCCGGGACAAGAGACTCATTCGGCACCCGGGTCGCCACGGCGGTCGCTTCCCTGGGATACCGCAACGCCGGCACGGTGGAGTTCCTGCGGGCCCCCGACGGCAAGCTGTATTTCATGGAGCTGAACACCCGGTTGCAGGTGGAGCACCCGGTCTCCGAGATGATCACCGGCATTGACATCGTCCGGCAGCAACTGCTGATCGCAGCGGGACACCGGTTGGAATACAAGCAGTCGGACATCACGTTCTCAGGCCATGCCGTAGAGCTGCGGATCAACGCGGAAGATCCATCCAACGGTTTCCGTCCCGACCCGGGAACAATAGCGAAGTTCACCCCACCGACCGGAAAAGGTGTCCGCTGGGACTCGGCGATCCGTGAAGGGTACCGCATCCCGCCGCACTACGACTCCATGGTGGGCAAACTGATCGTCCACGGCAAGGATCGCAGCGAAACCCTGGGCAACGCGGTGAAAGCGCTGGACAGCATGGAAGTGACCGGTATCCATACCACCATCGCCCTGCAGCGGAAAATCCTGAGCGACCCGACATTCCGCAATGGCGACTACGACGTTGATTGGCTGGCCGGTTCCGGCCTGCTGGAGGGTTAGGCGATGGCCAAAGTCATCCTGGAACCGCTGGGCGACTCCCGGGAGACGTTCCTCCCCGGCGAAGCCTGGGACAATCAGCTCAAGGGCAACCTGAAACTGAACCACGCCCTCCGTGAAAAGCGCGCAGCCGTCCGTGCCGGATGGGGACCGAAATACGAAGCGAGGGTCCGTGAAAAAGGAAAACTCCCGACCTGGGACCGTATTGAACGGCTGAAAGACGACGACAGCCCGATCCTTCCTGTCGGCACGTTGGTGAACCATGGCCGCACCTTCGGGAAAGATGAAAGAACCTCCCCAGGCGCCGGGGTAGTGACCGCATTCATCAGGATCCACGGGCGCTGGACGGTGCTGATCGCCAACGACAACACGGTGGCGTCCGGCTCGTGGTGGCCGTTGACCCCGGAGAAGATCCAGCGCGCCCAGGAAGTCGCCCTGAAGCTGAGACTCCCTGTGGTCTACCTGGTGGACTGCTCCGGGCTGTACCTGCCGGAACAGTCCCACACCTTCCCGGGAAGAACCGGTGCAGGCGCGATATTCAGAATGAACTCCGAGCTGTCCGCCGCCGGCGTCCCCCAGATCGCCGGGGTCCACGGCGACTGCATCGCAGGCGGCGGCTACATGCCGCTGATCAGCGACGTGGTCTACATGACGGAGCAGGCCTACATGGTGATCGCCGGAGCAGCCCTGGTCAAAGGTGCCAAGTCCAGCCCTATCACCTCCCTGACCCTCGGCGGACCGGACGTACACGTCCACCTCTCCCGCTGCGCCGACTACAGGGTTCCGGGAGACGAAGAGCTGCTGGACCGCATTCGAGACGAACTCAAACGACTCCCGACACCGGCCTGCGACTATTACCGCTACGGCGCTGAAGCGGCCCCTCCGGCGTACGCACCGGAAGAGCTGAACGGGATGTTCCCCACGGACCACAGGATCGCCTACGACGTGAAGCAGGTCCTGGCCCGGATCCTGGACCACTCCCTGTTCCAGGAGTTCGCACCGAACGTCGGCCGGGAGATGGTCTGCGGCATAGGCAGAATAGGCGGCCTGTACGCCGGGATCGTGGCCAACAACACCGCCCTGACCGACCATCCGAACCATAGGAACCGGAAAAGACCGGGCGGCATCCTGTACCGGGAAGGGATCGCCAAGATCTCCCAGTTCAGCCGGGCCTGCAACGACGACGGCATCCCATTGATATGGCTCCAGGACATCAGTGGATTCGACATCGGCCCGGAGGCGGAACAGCAGGGCCTCCTGGGGTACGGCTCCTCCCTGATCTACACCAACAGCACCAACACCGTACCGATGTTCACCGTCCTCCTGAGAAAGGCATCCGGCGCCGGGTACTACGCCATGGCAGGTCACCCGTACAAGCCTGTGTTACAATTGGCAACTCCATTCACGAGACTCGCCGTGATGGAAGGCCGAACTTTGGCGATCGGGGCTTTCAATACCAAGCTGGACGACGACTTCAAAATCATGGCGCAAGACGAAAAGGAGCAGGCCAAGATCCAGGCCGGCATGGACGCGGTGGAAAGCCGCATTACCGCCGACATGGACCCGGTGAAAGCAGCATCCCAGATGGACGTGGACGAAGTGATCGAAGCCGGCGAACTCCGCCTATACCTTGAGGCGGCTATGGAGATGTCCTACCAGTCCATCGGTTACCGGCGGATCAAGAACCCGCGGATCTGGTCCATCCATGATCTGGCGGTTCTGGAAGGGGAGTGAGATGCCGGAGCTCCTCGAGGTCCTGACCCGAACAACCGATGATGGCAGAACGGAAATCATCTCCCCGGGGATCGGCATCTGGTCCTCACAACCGGAAGAGCACACCCTCCTGGCGCCGAAGGCCACTATCGGCAACCTGCGCTGCCAGACCCGGAAGTTCACCCTCCAGCTCCCGCCGGATATCGCCGGACGGGTCTCGGAAACAGCCTTGCGCGACCGGTTCGCCCCGGTGCAGCACGGCGAACTGCTGTTCATTCTGGAGCCCCTGAGTGACATCCAGGACAAGCCGACTGCCACGCCGTAAATTCCCCAACCGACGGCGTGTTCTACGCCCGCCCCGCCCCCGACGCCGAACCATTCGTGACAGTCGGCCAAACCATCCACCTGGGCCACACCATCGGCCTGGTTGAGGTTATGAAAACCTTCAATCCGATCCTGTACGGCGGCCCGGACCTGCCGGACAAGGCGGAGGTGGTGGAACTTCGGGTGGAGGATGGCAACGAGATCAGGGCGGGGGAGATCCTGCTGGTTGTGCGCTGAATGGATTCCCTGCAACAGCGGGTGCGCCAACAGGTGTTCCGGAATTTTCGCGACACGGCACAGGCGCCTGAAACTAAAAGAATCGCCGCCGATCTTGGAGTGTCACCGGCGGAAATCGTCGATGCCCTGCATGCCCTGCACCAACAACGTCGCCTGGTTCTGAATCCGGGTACCGACTCTATTTGGATGGCCCACCCGTTCTCGGCGAAGGAAACCGATTTCGTGGTGTGCAACACCGATCGGACCTGGTATGCAAACTGCGTGTGGGACGGCTTGTCGATCCTCGGGATCGTGGGTGACGGCGTGCTCGATACACACTCGCCGCAGTCCGGAGCCCCGATCCGGTTTGAGGTCGTTGATGGCCGCGTCACCGGCCAGGGTCTCGTTCATTTCCTGGTGCCGCCCAGACGGTTCTGGGAGGACATCGGATTTACGTGAGCCAATATCGCCGCTTTCCGGTCGGAGAGCGAACTTTCGGGCTGGCTAGGCGAGAACGGGTATGAGAGCGGCGCCGTAGTCAGTCCACAGACCGCCTATGATCTCGGCCTCGACTGGTACGCCAACCGGTTCGAACTCGATTTCGAAGCGTCCGGCGCCGAACAGGCCAGAGCAATGTTTGCAAAGCACGGACTGGTGGACAGGTTCTGGTCCTTGAAGGAATGAAGGCCGCGGTGCCCCAAAGGTTTGTTCTTTTCCCGGTCTGATAGACAGGTTACCTCCGGTTCTCGTACCAACAATTCAGGTGCGAATGGAGGAATCAGGATGAATTTTTTGCGCAGCACAATTGTGGCTGCTCTTTTTGCCGGACTGGTCTTGTCGGGGGCTGTCCTGGCGGGGGAATCGGAGCCGATTTTCACGCGGGTGCTGTATCTCCAGGGCATGGAGGTTCGGGAGGCTGTTACGTTGCTTCGCAGCCAGGTCCATGTCCGGCAGATGGCCACGATCCAAGGCCGCAACCTTGTCATTATTGCCGAGACCCTCGACAAAATTGAACAATCCGAAACCGTTCTCCGGCAGAAAGATGCTGTTTCCAGGGTTGCTGAACCCCACCCGCCGTTGGAGCTGAGAAAACTAGGAAAGGCTCCGGCAGCAACACGGGCGTTTCGAGTCGGAGCAGGTGACTCAGCCTCTACGGTCACCATCCTTCGTTCGATCTACCAGATGAGAGAATTGACCGAGGAAGCGGAGAGCAACAGCGTTTCCGCACGTGCGGCGCCTGCGGTACTGGACGCCGGCGAAGCGCTTCTACAGGAATTGGGTCTTCTGGTCGAGCCCTAATGTAGTTCATATTATGAACAGCGATACAATCATGGCCAGGAAACAGGTGGCCTGTTAAAGCCGTTGTCTACACAGAATACGGTTCAACCGAGGGGCTTCTTCAGGGTGTGCCGTTCATCAACCGTCTGATAGGCGGCCTTCTGAAACCGAAGAAGCAGATACTGGGGTCCGATATAGCAGGTCGGATTGAAGCGGTTGGCAAAGAGGTCACCCGGTTTCAGTCGGGCGATGAGGTCTACGGCGACCTGAGCGGTGCGTGGGGCGGTTTTGCAGAGTACGTCTGTGCTCGTGAAGGCTTTTTGGCGCTGAAACCTGCCGGCATGACATTCGCCGAAGCGGCGGCGATACCGCAGGCGGCGATGCTGGCCGTTCAGGGACTTATCGACAAAGGAATGATTCGGCAGGGCCAGAGAGTCCTGATCAACGGCGCCGGCGGGGGTGTAGGCACCTTTGCGGTTCAGTTGGCCAAATTATACGGGGCTGAAGTGACTGGAGTCGACAGCGCAGGGAAACTGGACCTGCTGCGCACCCTCGGATTCGACCATGTCATCGATTACGCGAAAGAAGACTTCACCCGGAGCGGGCAGCAGTACGACCTGATCCTCGATGTCAAGACGGATCGATCGCCGTTCGCTTACGCCCGCGCATTGAACCCAGGTGGAATCTATGCCACCGTCGGGGGATCCATGGTTCGACTGTTGCAGGCTCTGGTCCTAAGGCCTTTGATCGCACTGAACGGCAAAAGGAAGATACGGATCGTCGGCCTGAAGCAGAACAAGGACCTGGCGTACATGAACGAACTGTTCGAGGCCGGCAAGATCAAACCTGTGATCGACCGACTCTACAGGTTGGAAGAACTGCCCGAAGCGATGCGGCGGTTCGGAGAGGCGAGCCATCAAGGAAAGGTGGTCATCTCCATAGAGCCGGACCACGCCGAAAGTCGCTAGCCCAATTTCTTCTCAACCTTGCACGGATACCGTGTAAGCGGTAATATATCTCCATGGAGAGCCGTGAATGATCGTCTCGTTCGGGGATAAGGCGACTGCGGCGCTTTACCATGGTGAACGCGGCAAGGCGATCCGGAAGATTCCGCCGGATATCCGTGGAACGGCGGTTCGGAAGCTGGATGTTCTGAACGGTGCTCGTGAGCTCCGGGACCTCAAGTCACCGCCGGGAAACCGACTTGAAGCTCTCCGGAATGATCTGGCCGGAATGCACAGCATCCGGGTGAATGATCAATGGCGGATTGTATTCCGTTGGACTGACGGCGATGCTCACGATGTGAGCGTGGTTGATTATCATTGAGGTGTGGAGGCGAAGATGCTCCCGAAACATAGAATTCCGACTCATCCGGGTGAGATCCTCCTCGAGGAGTTCCTGAAGCCTCTG
>CALZKF010000202.1:8729-9759 GCA_945787955.1 uncultured Acidobacteriota bacterium
GCCGGTGCAGCGAGTCAATGAACTGGTTCGTGGCAAGCGCGGGATCACATCGGAGACGGCCTGGCTATTGTCCCAGGCGTTGGGAACCACGCCGCAGTTCTGGGTCAACCTCCAGACAAACCATGACCTGGCTTTGAATCAGCCACGAAAGACGATTCGGAGGCTTCGCAATGTGGGTTAGCTTGCTCGCCGGTACCGAATCCGCTAACCCAGCTTGCCCTCAACACTCTTCACCTTGTCTTCCATGGTCTGATTACGATCCGTCCGCGTCCCCAACCTCATGGTCGATGAGATCCGCGGGGCGCCCATGTCGTGGACCGCTTCGTGGCAGCGTTTGACGGCGGCCATGACGTCTTCCCATTCACCTTCGATGTTGGTGCCGTAGGCGTGCATCTTGTAGGTCAGGTTCATCTCTTCGAAGATGTTCTGGCAGGCTGCGACGTACTTGGAGACGGATACGCCGACCCCCACCGGGACGACGCATAGATCGATGATGACGTGCATGGTGTTACCTCTAGATGATTTACCAGTTGGCCAGATCGGTTATCGCCTGGTGGATGTCGTCGACCTGGGGCAGGATGAAGTCTTCCAGCTCCGGTGCGTAGCCGACGAATGTGTCGGTGGCCGCCAGACGGCGGACCGGGCCGTCCAGCTCTTCGTAGTGCCGCTGGGATATCTCAGCGGCCAGCTCGGCGCCGTAGCCCCATGATTTAGAGTCTTCGTACAGCACCAGGACTTTGTTCGTTTTCCTGATTGAAGTTGCGATGCCGTTCCAATCGACTGGGGAAAGGGAGCGGAGGTCGAGGATTTCCGTTGAGATGCCCGCTTCCTCCGCTTTACGGGCCGCCTGCAGCGCTCTGTTCACCGTTGCGCCGTAGGTGATGACCGTGAGGTCCGTTCCCTCTCTGACGACATTGAGTTTTCCGAACGGGATCATGTAATCAGGTCCCGGGTACTTGCCCTTGTTGTAGGTCTGGCGGTAGAGGTGCTTGTGTTCGAAGAACAGCACCGGGTCGTCGCCGCGGATGGC
>CALZKF010000203.1 GCA_945787955.1 uncultured Acidobacteriota bacterium
CGTGAGTGAACAGGTCGATCTGCCCGCCGGTTATTCCATGCGCTGGAGCGGTCGCTACGAATACATGGAGAGGGCCAGGCAGCGCCTGATGCTGGTCCTGCCGCTGACCCTGCTGATTATTTTCTTCCTGCTGTATATGCATTTCAAGAACATCACCGAGGTGTTCATCGTGCTGCTGGCGATCCCGTTCTCGCTGGTAGGCGGCGTCTGGCTGATGTACTTCCTGGGATACAACATGAGCGTTGCCGTGGCGGTCGGATTCATCGCCCTGGCCGGTCTGGCGGCCGAGACCGGGATCGTCATGCTGGCCTACCTGGACGAGGTCTATCACCGCCGCATGCGGGAGGGCAGGATGAACACCCTCCAGGATCTCTACGAAGGAATCATTGAGGGTGCTGTCCTGCGGGTGCGCCCCAAGCTGATGACGGTGGCTACCACCGTCATCGGCCTCCTGCCGGTGATGATCGGCAACGTGTTCGAGTCCGGCTCCGAGGTTATGCAGCGCATCGCCGCGCCGATTGTCGGCGGCCTGATGTCCGCCACAGTGCTGACGCTGCTGATCCTGCCTGCGATCTACATGGTCTGGAAGGGCGCAGGGCTCAGATCCCGTCTTCGTCGGTAGTCACGGCGGCCTGCTTGCGCCGCAGTCGCGGCCCGTGCAGCAGGGCGTCACGAATGCCGGTGATCATGAGGTCGACCTCTTCGGAGGTGATCCCGAAGTGGGGGGTGAACCGAAGCGATTTCTTCCCGCCATGGATGACGCCGAATCCACGCGTGCGGAGGTAATGCTCGGTGCTGTCCCGGCCGAACGCCTTGTAGCGGTCCGACAGTTCGCAGCTGAACAGCAGGCCGGTGCCCTGGACCCTGGTAATGCGGTCACCCAGTTCCGCCTGCAATTCCTTCAGCCCGGTCAGGAATTCCTCGCCGCGCTGCCGGATGTTCCGGCGCAACTCGGGGGTCACCTGACCCAGGACCTCCGTGGCGACGTCCATGGCCCGGGGGTTGGTGGTCATGGTGTTGCCGTAGATACCTTTGCGGAACAGTCCTGCGGTTGCGGCCGTCATGGCCAGAACCGACAAAGGGTATTGCCCCGCGTTCAGCGCCTTGGAATAGGTTTCCATATCCGGCGTTTCCGAGTTCTCGAAACCCGGATAGTCCACGATGGAGAGGCACCCCCTGGCTCGTAGTCCGGCCTGTATGGAATCCACCAGCAGCAGGGCCCCATGTTCCCGGGTTCTCTTGCGGGCCAGGTCGTAGAACTCGGTGGAAATCGCCATACCCGGGTTCCCCTCGCCCATGACCGGTTCAAGGAACATCGCCTCCAGGAAGCAGCCGTCCCGCTCGAGCCGATCGAATGCGTCGGCCAGGGCGCCGAGGTCGTTGGGAGGTACGATCACGAGGTCGCGGAGGTCGCGGTACGAGGCAAGGTGGGAAGTATAGGTCGCCTGGGTGGAGTGGGAGAATCTGGCCGGCCGGTCGGTCCGGCCGTGGAATGCGCCCTGCAGCGCCATGATCCGGATCGGCTTGCCGGTGTGCCTGCCGCCGGGATCGGTCATGATCTTCGCATTGATGTCGGTGATCCGTGCCGCCACCGTGACCGCTTCCGAGCCGCTGTTGAGGCACAGGAAGCGCTCGAACGGACAGCCGTCGGGAAGGCTGTGACCGATCTCACGCCGGAGCGCCTCGGCCAGGCGGAGCTGGGAGAAGCTGGGGGTCATGATGTTGGCCATGACATGCGGCCCGGACATCGCATCCAGGACGGCCTGGGGCGCATGGCCGAGGCCGAGCATGCCGTAGCCGCCGGAATCGTGGATCACGGCGCCGGTTGAAGTGACGATCCACGGTCCCCGGGCCGCCAGGGGCACGTACGGGTTCACCGTATCGTCGTGGTAGAAGTTCACGAAACGTTCCAGGATGAGTTTGATCTGATCCGCCTCATCCATGGCGGCCTGCTCCGGGAACTCACGGGACAAGGCTCGAAACCGGTTGATGGCTTCGTCAATGGCCTGCTCCAGGCTGGATCCGGGCGCAGCGAACCGCTGGATGATTTCGTCGCTCAATCCCGTAGTCACCGGCCGGCCGGTTCCGTTCCTGATTTCGTTCAATTTATCGAGACAGGTCATGGAGGTCCTCACTTGCCGAGAATTGCAGCCAGCGCCTTCGGCAGCGCCTTGGGATCATGCTCCTTGAGATCGTACCGCACCCGGGTCGCCGGTTTCGAGATGTTGATGACGCGGCGCAGATCGATCGGGGTGCCGATGACCACGGTGTCGCAGTCGGCGGCCTCGATGGTGCGGGTCAGGTCGGCCAATTGCTCACCGTAGTAGCCCAGGGCGGGAACGATCTTTTCCAGTCTCGGGTACTTGTCAAAGGCCGCCTTGATGCTTCCGACCGCGTACGGTTTGGGATCAACGATCTCGGCTGCGCCCAGTCGCCGGCTGGCAACGTAACCGGCGCCGATGTCCATCTCCCCGTGGGTCAATGTCGGGCCGTCTTCCACCACAATAACCCTTTTCCCCCGTACCAGGGACTCGTCGTCCACGCTGACCGGCGAGTCGGCCGGGATCACCACGGCGCCGGGGTTGCGGTCGGCGATGTTCGCCCTGACCGTTTCGATCTGTCCGGGATCCGCCGAGTCGCACTTGTTGATGATCACCACATCGGCCATGGTCAGGTTGGTTTCGCCGGCCCAGTACAGCAGTTCGTGTCCGGCCCGCAGCGGATCGGCCACGGTGATGGTCAGGTCGGAAGCGTAGAAGCTGGGGTCGTTGTTGCCGCCGTCCCACAGCACGACGTCCGCCTCCTGCTCCGCCTGTCTCAGGATCGCCTCGTAATCGACGCCGGCGTAAATCACGTTGCCTGCGGCGATGTGGGGCTCGTACTCTTCCATCTCCTCGATGGTGCACTGGTGCTTCTTAAGGTCCTGGATGGAAGCGAAGCGCTGCACCGCCTGTTTCGCCAGATCGCCGTACGGCATCGGGTGGCGGATGCTGACGACCTTCCTGACGCCCAGCTCGCTTTTCAGGATCTGCACCACCCGGCGCGTGGTCTGGCTCTTGCCGCATCCGGTGCGGACCGCCAGGATGCTCACCAGCGGTTTCACGCTTTTTACATGGCCTCGGCCCGGCGCCAGGAGTTTGAAATCGGCGCCGGCGGACAGGACCCGGTTGCCGACTTGCATCAGGTCAATGTAATGGATATCCGAATAGCTGAACACGCACTCGTCAACTTTAAGGTCCCGGATCAGTTCCTCCATCCGTTCCATCGGTTCGATGTCGATGCCGTCCGGGTACAGGTCGCCGGCCAGAACCGCCGGGTATCGCCGGTCGTCGATTTCCGGGATCTGGGTCGCGGTGAAAGCCACGACCTCGAATTCCTTGTTGCCCCGGTAGACGGTGTTGAAGTTGTGGAAGTCTCGCCCTGCGGCGCCGATAATGAGAATACGTTTCCGGCTCATGGGTAATCCTCACGATATAAGTTGGGGTGAAGGCTCAGGGTATCACCGGAGCCGGGGTTCGGCAGGCTACTGTTGGATACTGAATGTCTATTGATTTGACGAGGTATTTGAAATAATCGACCTCGCCGACCGGTTGTCCTTTAGTGATGGATGGAGGTGGCGGTTTGAGCCTGAAGCGATGGATTGTTGTTCTGCTTTTCCTTGGTGGCGCGGTGGCTGTGGCCGGGGCTCCCGGCTCCGTTGGCTTCTCCCACGGCCGCTGGACCGAAGTGCTGGAAAAGTATGTGGACGACCAGGGGCTGGTTGATTACAGAGGGCTGAGCGGGGACAGGGCCGGCCTGGATCTCTACGTTGAGGCGATCGGCCGGCACAGCCCGGAAAACAGTCCCGGCCTGTTCCCGACCAGGGAGGAGCGGCTGGCCTATTACATCAATGCCTACAACGCCCTGGTGTTCCACGGCGTGCTGGACCGGGGCCCCGAGGAGGACAGCGTCTGGAGCGGGGTCGTCTCCGGTTTGAAGTTTTTCGGGCTGCGGAAATTCACCGTAGGGGGGCGGAGCATGAGTTTGAAGACCCTTGAGGACGACTATATCCGGGCCGGGTTCAACGACCCCAGGATCCACGCCGCACTCAATTGTGCCTCCATCGGTTGTCCCCGGCTGCCCCGACGAGCGTTCGATCCGGCTACGCTGGACGCTGAACTGGACGCCGCCATGGCCGAGTTCGTGGCCGGGGAGCGGAACGTGACCGTGGACTACCGCAAGAGGACGGTGAGGCTCAGCAAAATCTTCGACTGGTTCGAGGAGGATTTCGTGCGGTACGAGGCGGAGTCCCAGAGGAGGTCGGGTGTAACGGTCGTGGACTACATCAACCGTTACCGGGATCGGGATGGCGCTGTGCCGACCGATTTCCGTGTGAAGTTCAACTCCTACGACAAACGGATCAACAAGCAGTGACTTTTAACCGTTCCTCCTGGGCAGGCGGGCCTGGTGTTCCTCCAACTCGTCCAGAATCCTGAGGTAGCTCACCTGGCGTGAAGCAGGGATCTCCCCGGCCTCAACCGCAGCCGTCAAACCACAGCCCGGCTCGGAACGGTGCAGGCAGTTGCGGAACCTGCAGCCTTGCTCTACAACCGCCTCGAATCCGGGGAACCAGCCTCCCAGTTCCGCCGGGTCGATCTCCGCCAGGCCGAAATCCCTGAACCCGGGTGTGTCGATCAATTCGCCGCCGCCTGGCAGGGAATGCAGTGTAGACACGGTGGTGGTGTGGCGCCCCAGGCCGGTAGTCTCGTTGATTTCGCCAACCGCCAGGTCGATGTCGGGACAGAGGATGTTCATGATGGAGCTCTTGCCGACTCCGGTGGTGCCTACGAAGGCGCCGCGATGTCCTTCGGCGAAGAAGGCGATCAGCGGCCCCATGGCGCTACCGTCGACGGCGCAGACAGGGAACAGCGGCAGCAGATCACGGTAGCGCTCCCTGAGTTCTTTCTCGAGCTCGGCCGCGCCGTCCAGGTCCGCCTTGTTCAACACGAGAAACGGTTTCATCCCGGTTGCCCTGGCAGTCACAATCGCCCGGTCGATGAACGTTTCAGGAGAGCGGGGCAGTGGGGCGACAACGATGCCGAGGACATCCAGGTTGGAGGCGACCAGGCGGATCTCGCCGCGGTTGTCCAGGCGGCGGAGTTCGGAACTGCGGGGGTGGCGCTTCAACTTGCCGTCACGAACGGTAATGCGGTCGCCGACCACGTGGCCGGACCGCCGGCGGACCCGCACCCGCACCGTTTCACCGGTGTCGGT
This sequence comes from uncultured Acidobacteriota bacterium, assembly GCA_945787955.1. Taxonomy (GTDB): domain Bacteria; phylum Acidobacteriota; class Polarisedimenticolia; order Polarisedimenticolales; family Polarisedimenticolaceae; genus Polarisedimenticola. The sequence goes on from CALZKF010000203.1 coordinate 5,254, forward strand.
GCGCACCCCTACGGCGATGCCGTAGTGCGCTACGATCAGTCCGTCAGCTTCGGTTGCATTCACGGCAATTTGTCTTGAACCGATGCGGTCATCGGGACATCATATCTCAAACCGACGGAAGCCCCCGCACCGGTCGATCCGGTGCCTCCTTCCAGGCGGGACGCGATCCAGTCCATCGTCCAGGACCGAGACGGACACCTCTGGTTCGCCACCCGCGAACACGGCCTGATTCGCCGCAACCGCGACAGCGGCCGAAACCGCACTGTCCTGAGACTTTTCCATCATGCGAGTACTATCCGGCATCCAGCCCAGCGGCAAATTGCACCTGGGGAACTATCTCGGCGCCATGAAGCAGCATCTGGAATTGCAGCATGAGCACGAGTGTTTCTTTTTTATAGCCAACTACCACACCCTGACCACGGTCCAGGACCGGGAGCGCCTGCTGGAACTGAGCCGGGACGTCGCCCTGGACTATCTGGCCCTGGGGCTGGACCCGGGAAAGGTCAACCTGTTCTACCAGAGCGACATCCCGGAAGTTACCGAGCTGACCTGGATCCTGTCCACGGTGACGGGGAAAGGCCTCCTGGATCGGGCCACTTCGTATAAAGACAAAATCGCCCGGGGGATCACACCGTCCATGGGGCTGTATTCGTACCCGTTGCTGATGGCGGCGGATATCCTGATCTACCGCAGCGACCTGGTGCCGGTGGGGAAGGACCAGTTGCAGCACATCGAGATGGCCCAGGACATGGCCGGTTACTTCAACAACACATTCCGGTGCGAGGTCTTGAAGCGGCCGGAGCCGAAGTTGAATGAGGCGCCGGTAGTGCCGGGGCTGGACGGGCAGAAGATGTCCAAGAGCTACGGCAACACCATCCCGCTGTTCGACACCGCGAAGAATACGCGCAAGCGGATCATGAGCATCAAGACCGACAGCAGGACGGTGGAGGAGCCGAAGGACCCGGACGGCTGCAGCATCTTTGCGCTGTACCGGTTGCTGGCCGGCCCGAACGAGACCGCCGAACTGGCTGAACGCTACCGGGCCGGAGGCATGGGGTATGGCGACGCCAAAAAGGCTCTTGCCGAGGTGGTGGAGCAGTTACTGGGGCCGGCTCGGGAGCGCCGGGAGGAACTGGCGGCTGATCCGGCGCAGGTCGACTCCATCCTCCATTCCGGTGCGGTGCGGGCCCGGGAGGTCGCCCGTGTCGTCCTGTCCGACGTGCGTGAGGCGGCAGGGCTGGCCGGGACTTTTTAGCAACCATCCAAAATTGGAAAGCTATATGAGCTTGCTCTCCAGGTTGGTGTGCTTTACAATGACCTATATAATAGGTCATATGACCTAATATAAAGGTCGTGCTGATGTTGGAACCGTTACTGGGCTCTACCAATCGGGAACGGGTGCTGATGTACCTTTGCCTGCGCAAAGAAGGGTATGCCCGTGAAATCGCCAGATTCTGGAAAACCGACTTGGATCCGATCCAGCGCCAGTTGGAACGGCTGGAACTGGGCGGGCTTTTGATCAGTCGAACCGCCGGGCGGATGAGGTTTTATGAATTCAACCCCCGGTTCCCGTTCCTCCGGGAGTTGCTGGCATTGCTTGAAAAAACCTTCTTGTTCTACCCGGAAGAAGACCGGTCACGACTCGCCATGGATCGCCGCCGACCGAGGCGGAGAGGAAAGCCGCTTTGAAGCAGGTTGGTCGCATGTCCTTGGTGGAACTGGCCGCTTTCATTTCAACCCACCTGCGCCGGAAGGGAATCGAGGTGGTTCTCTCGGGCGGGTCGTGCGTTGCCGTTTATTCGGCCGGTCAATATGTTTCCATGGATCTGGATCTGATCAACAGGTATCAGGTGAAAAGGTCCCTGCTGCGATCAGCCATGGCCGGGATCGGATTCTCCGAGCAGAACCGTTACTATAAACATCCGGAGGCAGCGATTCTTGTGGAGTTCCCGGCAGGTCCGTTGGCCATCGGTGAAGAGCCGGTGGCAAGTGTTGAAGAAATTTCCACAAGCTGTGGTGTCCTGAAACTTCTCACTCCGACCGATTGCGTGAAGGACAGGCTTGCTGCTTTCTATCACTGGGATGACCGCCAGGGCCTGGAACAGGCGGTTCTTGTGGCGAAAATGAACAAGGTGAGCCTTGCGGAGGTGGAGCGCTGGTCAGTGGTTGAGGGAAAAGCGGAGGAGTTCAAGCAGTTCACCGGTGCTCTTTCCGCCCCGGATTAAAATGAACTTCGGAGTGAAGTGGGAGATGAGGTCATGACCTGTACCGAAGCGATGGCCCGGCTCAAAATGCTGGGAACGGCACAAAACCGCAAGGTGTATGGACGCCACGGCGCAATCGGTCCGATGTTCGGCGTCAGCTACGCCAACCTGGGTAAGCTGCAGAATAAGATCAAGGTCGACCACGGTTTGGCGTTGGGACTCTGGGCTACCGGGAATCACGACGCCCGTGTTCTTGCCACGAAAATCGCCGATCCGGCGCGGTTGACTGTCTCACAAGCGGAAGCCTGGGTAAAAGACTGTGGTGACCATGTGATTACAGCCGCTTTGGCCGGTCTGGTCGCCAGAAGTCCGATTGCGCAAAAGCGCATGGAAAAGTGGACCCGGTCCCGGGATGAATGGGTAAGCGCGACTGGATGGAGCGTGCTGTCGTACCTGGCGGGGGAAGGTTCCTCCCTGTCCAGTGCATACCTGGCGCCTTTAATCGGCATCATCGAAAAAAAGATTCACGCCGCTCCCAATCGAACCCGGTACTCCATGAACAACGCCCTTATTTCCATCGGGGCGCTGTCGCCGGCGCTGCAGAAGAAGGCGATGGCGGCGGCAGGCAGGATCGGGAAGGTGAAAGTCGACCACGGTGAGACCGGCTGCAAAACTCCGGACGCGGCAGGCTACATCCTCAAGACCGTCGCTCACCGCAAGAAAAAGGCATCTAAATAATTCGGGGACAGGCACCTTAATCCAGTTAAAGTGCCTGTCCCCGAAACCTCAATCCTCCACGGTGACCTTGCCGCCGGTGGCTGCGGCCCGTTCCTGGACCGCACGAACGATCAGCCAGACTCCGGGTATGAACAGGGCGACCGGCCACCAGTCCTCCACCCAGGCCAAAGAAATGTCGAACAGCGTATTGGTCAGAAGGATGGCGCCCAGTCCGAGGAGGCAGACGCCGCCGACGATGGAACCGCCGGCCGCAGGCATCTTGAAGTCCTCCGGCGGGGCGATCGACTCGGTACCTGCAAGCGCCTGGTTGTAGAGTGCTGCCCTCCGCCCGGCGTCCACGATGTTGTACAGCCAGAAGAACGCCAAAAACAAACCAGCCAGGGGGACGATCGGGTTCATAGGACCACTGCTCGCCAGTAACGCGATGACGGTGCCGACCACCAGGATATGGATGAACCCTCTCTGGTAATAACCGATGTAGACCTGGCCCAGGCCGGGCATGCAAGAAAGCAGCATCGCCAGAAGCGGTGATTTCAGCCGTGGATCAGGCGCAGCCGAGATGACCGGTCCCTGCTGCCAGTTCTGCTGTGGCGGCGGTGTCTGTTGTACGTTCTGATTTTCGGTGCCGTTCATGGTTCGGTCTCCTCGGTTGCGTTACCGTTTTCAGGCTGGTCCGGTGCGGGATCTTCGGTGGTCCAGCGTTGTTTCAGGCCGTCGCGATAATCCCGGAGCCATCCGGTGACTCCTTCGGCGCGATCGACCACTTTTTCCTTTGCTTTCCTGGTGGTATTGCCGCCCAGCTCTTCGGCGTAGGCCACGGTCTGATGGACAGCACCGGCCACAGGGCCATCGTCTGAGAACAGTGTCTGCACCGGCTGCATTCTGGCCATCTCAAGCACCCTGCCGCCGCCGTCTCCGGTGAACGGCAGGCCGAACAGCAGGACGAGGGTGATGGAGGCGATGTAGGCGGCCTCGAAGGCGAACCTTGGGCGCTGCATCATGGTCTGTACGGATGCGGTAAACCGCTGTGCCAGCGACAGCTTTTCCGAGGTCGCCGCCAGTACCTGTGCCGTGAACCCGGCTGGCGGCTCCATCTCGGCCAGGTTGGGCAGGTCCACCGCCAGCATCCGCACGGCAGCCTCGAGGCTACGGCAATCGCGGCAGCCTTGGATATGGATGGCGAGCAGTTCGGTGTCACTTTCCGGGAGACCGCCGTCGGCGTACCCGGGGAGGAACTCTCGTGCCGACTTGCAGGCCGGGCCGGATGTCCGCTGCAGGACCGCTTCCGCCAGTCCGGCAGGGGCCGGTACCTGGGGGAGTTCCAGGTCCTCGCGCAGGAGGGCGACCAGGTCCCGGCAGCCGGCGCAATCTTCAAGATGATTTTGTGCCGGCGACTCATCGGACAGGTTCCCGTTTAAGAAATCGTCGAGGACGGCCTGGAACCGTTCACAGTTCATCGCTCATCCTCCGCTCACGGCAGCGGCGCCGTATGAGGGGTCCAGTTCCAGGACCGACTTGGCAAGTTCCACCCGGGCCCGGCTGGCCCGGGACTTGATGGTCCCCAAAGGCAGGCCGAGCATCCCGGCGATTTCCGTCAGCTTGAGCTGCTGGATCTCCTTGAGCAACAGGATTTCCCGGTTCTGTTCGCTGAGCTGGCCCATGGCCTGGTAAACCAGTTGTTTGCGACGGTCGGTATCCCAGGACTGTTCCGGGGAAGGCGCACCGGAGGTGAGCTCCATGTCCTCGTCGACCACCACGTCCCGCGCAGGCGGACGGGCCTTGATGCGGCGGATCCGGTCGATGCAACAGTTCCGGGAGAGCCGGATCATCCAGGGCAGGAAGGCCGAACCGGTCTCCATCTTGTGGAGATTGCGGTAAATCTTGATGAAGATTTCCTGGGCCAGATCCGACGCTTCGTCAGGGTCTCGAACGTACTGCAGGGCCAGGCCGTAAACCCGGGACTGGGTCCGGCGCACCAGCGCCTCCCAGGCCAGGTTGTCCCCCCGGCGGCAGCGTTCAAGGATCGGGTCCAGTTCCTGCAAGGTAAATGTTCCTCTCATGGGAACAGACGCATTGTGCAGGAAAAGGTTCCCCCAGGTGAGCGGGGAACTTCTGATTCATAAAATATACTGCGATATCAACGGAAATTGGCAGCCAACTGTTCTGCTTCCTCGAATGTGAAGTTGCCGTCGATGACCACTTTGTCCTGAATCATGCTGCGGATCACCGGCAGCATGATTACTTCGCCGTCGATCAGCACCGCCATCGGCTGGTTGATCCGTTCGGTTGTCAGTTGCGCCATGCGGCGGGCTGCCTCTTCCGTCAGGACCAATGCCAGACCTGGGCCGCCGCCGTGCCTCTCAACCACGGTCGCGGAAGCGAAATCATGGTTGGTGAATTCCACTTCGGTCGCAAGGTACACAGGCCGTTCATGCCCTTCAAGATGGATCTCTTCCGCGCCGGGAAACGGTTCGAAGGAAGCCTTGCGGATCTCAACACCGGCGGTGTTCTCCCCGGCGGACGCAAGCAGGCTGCAAAGGAGCATGAGTGCAAACACCACAATGATCTGAGATGGACGTGGGAATTTCATGTTCTGTCCTCCTCGGTGTGGGGCTCAACCATGGATACACGGTAAATAGGGGACTATTCGTTTTCCGTCTTGTATCCGGCCAATTCCTCCCGGATCCCGTTCGCCTCGGTGATGACGAATTGATCCCGGAAGGGCAGCAGGAACCCACCGTCCTCCTCGATGTGGGCTCTGGCCCGGCGGGAACGACCGAGGTGGCGATCGACGACGGCCGAATCAGGTGTCGCCGCGGCGAATCAGGAACGCCGTTCCCTGGGTCTGGCGGAACTTGTCGTAGCCGACGATGCGCACGTGATCGCCGGGGTGCGCGCGAGC
>CALZKF010000204.1 GCA_945787955.1 uncultured Acidobacteriota bacterium
CGAAGAACCGTGACGGATATTTTTCCTTGAACGGGTTCAGGCCGGTGCCGGTCGGCATGGCGGCGGTGATCGCCGCCATTTGCGGGAACTGCTCCGCCGCCTCCAGCATGGTCTGGCCGAACACCTTGGTGTAGCCCGGGGTCCCGCCGGCAGACTGTTTGCGGATCTTGCCGGTACGGGGATCGAACGGCACCACACCATGGAAGCCTTCGTCATCCTCCTCGGCATGGGTCAGTCCCTTGCCCTTCTTGGTGTGGACGTGGAGCAGCACCGGGCCGCCCCGGTCCAGGAGCCGGGGCAGGATGTCCAGCAGGCTTGCCAGGTCGTGGCCGTCCACCGGCCCGAAGTAGGTGAAGCCCAGCGCCTCGAACAGGGCGCTGGGGACGAACGCGCTCTTGATCCCGGACTCCATCCTCTTGGCCAGTCCGCCTACGGTATCCCCCGCCGGCAGCTTCTTGACCAGGGTGACCACGTCCTCTCGGAGTTTCATCAGGGTCGGGTTGGATGTGATGTTGGCCAGATACTGGGACAGCGCCCCCACGTTCGGCGCGATGGACATGCCGTTGTCGTTGAGGATCACGAGAAGATTGCTGCCGGACTGCCCTGCATTGTTCAGAGCCTCGTAGGCCAGCCCGCCGGTCAGTGCGCCGTCGCCCAGGATCGCCACGACTTTGCTGTCCTTACCGGCCATGTCCCTGGCGGTGGCAAGGCCCAGGGCGGCGGATATCGCCGTGGAGGCGTGCCCTGCGCCGAAGGCATCGTGCTCGCTCTCCTCCCGCTTCAGGAAGCCGGAGATGCCCTCGTACTGGCGGATGCCCCACAGCTTTTCTTTCCGGCCGGTAAGTACCTTGTGGACATAGGCCTGATGACCGGTGTCGTACACGACCTTGTCCTCGGGCATGTTCAGGATCCGGCACAACGCCACCGTCAGTTCCACCACTCCGAGGCTGGCGCCGAGATGTCCGCCCTGCTGGGAGACCACGTCGATGATGAATTCCCGGATCTCCCCGCACAGGGAGACCAGCTGATCCCGCTCCAGCGCCTTGAGATCGGACGGGTTCTCGACCCGATCCAGGATCCTGCCCTTCTCCATCATGGTTTCCTTCCCGTCGTCGGTCCGATCGCTACCGGTCTCGACCCGGTTCACACCTGGGCGTACAGCCTCTTCCATGGGGCTCTTTCTCCTTGAAGAATCAAGTGGTTACTGTACAGAAGGCGGTGTGCGGGGTCAACGCGACCGGGCGGGGCCTACTGAAACAGTTCCAGGAGCCGGTCCAGGGAGCGGTGCAGGGATTCCAGGTCCGAGTCGTTCCACACGATCCGGTCGGACATCTCGAAGGTCGCCGCAAGTTGCTGACTGTTGGGATCATCGCTGTTTTCCTGCCGTTCCCGGGCTTCGAAGCTCTCAAGAGTGTCCGGGTCTCCGGGCCGGGCTCTCCCAAGCGAGCGGCGGAATCGGACTTCGGTGGCGGCGGCCACACCTATCAGGGTGAAATGGGGCAGGGCACGGAAGGCCCGAACCTCCGCCGGATTCCGGATGGAATCGACCACATCCTGATCCCCCAGCCTGGGGATGAGGCGATCGGCCAGGACCGACGGGCCGCCATTGCGGCGCAAATCGTTCCCGACGGCGATAAGATGCTCCCGTTCCGGGGGGAGACCCCTGGCCTGGGCCTCCTCTCGAACGATGTTGGACAGTGAGTGCAGGGCGAATCCGCAGGTGTGGAGATAATCCGCCACTTCGCCCTTGCCGGCGGCGTTGGGGCCGGTCAGTCCCAGAACGATTCTCAACTCGGATTCATCCTGCAGATTCAGTCGTCTGCGACGGCACCGGGAATGAACTGGGTATCGCCTGCCGTGCCGGCAGCGACCTTGGCCTGATTCACACGACCGCTCGGGCCCATGGAGAACACCTCAACGCCAAGATGAACCTTCCTGCCGCTGGCCGGCTCGCCGCCGATTATCTGAGTGCCATTGGCCGTGGTCACGGTGTTGGAATTCTTCATGGTGGCGTTGCTGCCGTTTCTGTTGCGCTGTGCCGCGGATTGACCGTAGAGCCGCATGTCGGTCTGGACACCGATCTGCCTGGCCTTCCGGTTAGGATGATTGGCCAGGGGGTAGACCACGCCCTGTCCAATGCCAAGGTCGGCTTCGCTCTCCAATTTCTTGAGCTTATCGAGGGCCGCCGCCGCCGCCGCCGATCCGCTGCCTCGACCGGTGTTGCCGCCGCGGGAAGAGCCGACCGAGACAGTGCCGGATCCGCCGCGGGAATTCGTCACACCCTGGAATCCGCTGCTTGAAGCCACGTTGTACCGCTTCCGCTGGACATTGGCGTTGTAAACGCTGTTGCCGGAGCGGGTGATGTTCTCAACCATGGCTGCGGGGAACGCCATGCCGGAGCCACCGCCCAGATCGACGTGAAACATCCCGTCTTTCACTCCCTCGGCCTGGATCTCCATACTGGTTCCACTGGTGAAGTGCATGATTTCCCCGGCCATCGCCGGACCTGCCAGCAAAGCAAAGCGGCAAACAACAAAACCATCGGTAAACGCAGGCGCATGCTTCCCTCCGATTCCTACCGGTGAACGGTCCGGATCGACAGAAGTGTACGCCGAAGCTGCCCAGGCGGCAATCATTACCACCGCAAGCCGTGGACCCTCCGTCCGCAAACAGCCTGTTTGCGACGGCCGATCCCAACCCTTACAATGCAACTCATGAGGCACACAATCAGAAATTACATCGTCGTTCTGGCCGTTTTTGTCCTGGCCACCCTGACCGCCCCGGCGGCTGCCCCGGGAGCCGGCATTAAGAAGGATGAACCGGTCGACCTCCATATCCAGGTCGACCCTGAGTCGGCGAGCGCTGGACAGGAGGTGCGGGTGACCCTGCAACTGACACCTCGTGCCGGCTACAAGCTCAATAAATATCCACGTATTTCAATTAAAGTACCGAAAATCGCCGGTGTGGTGTCGGCCTCTTCCGGTTCGGTAGGCAGCAAGACACCACCGCCGCCGGAAGAGATGGAAGACAACTACTTCAAGACGGTGGATCCCCTGGTGCTGTCCCTGAACCTTGACCCGGGCCTCAAGGCCGGAAAATACGAAATCGCCGCCAAGCTGAAGTACTACTACTGCGTCAAGGCCAGTGGGTACTGCGCGCCGATGCGGCTGGATCTCTCCATCCCGGTCACTGTCGAGTAGCAGGCAAGTCCCGAACGTATAGACCTCGGACTCCCAGCCCGGCTTCCAGTATCCGGCAGCCTGCCCGGACCAGGGCCGCCGCAACAGCATCACGACGACCTGCCGAAGCCAGGGCGACCATGCACCCGCCTCCGCCGGCGCCGCAGACCTTGATCCCCAGGGCACCGGCTCGAGCAGCGGCTCTCCCGGCAGCTTTGATCGACGGGGTGGCCACCGATGGAGCCAGCCGGTTGCGCAGCTTGCCCTCTTCCCCCACCAGCCTGCCGATCTGGTCCAGATCACCTGAGGCCAGGGCGTCGGTCATCTCGCCGGCAAGCCGTGCGATCGCCTCCATCCGGCTGACCGTGGTCCCTTCCCCGTCGATGTACCGCCGGAACATATCCCAATTACTGGCACCGGAGTTTCGGGGCAGTCCGGTGTAAGCCAGGACCAGCCGTTCGCCGAGACCGTTCGGGACCGGGATCGCAGTGCGCTCGGTTCCGTCCGGCGTATGGCGGTAGGCGGCCAGGCCACCGTGGACCGCCGCCAGATGATCCTGGTTGCCGGTGGGGACCCTCAGCTCGACGGTTTCCAGGTTCAACACACGCCGCAGCAGTCGCTTCCTGCTCATGCCGGCCCCGGTGAAGCGGTTCAAGGCTCCGGCTGCCGCAATCCCCAGGGAGGAGGAACCACCCAGGCCGGCGCCTGCCGGAGCCTCGGCGCGGCAGACCATCCTGAAGGAACGCTGCGGCGCGAAGGACGCGGCCAGCCGGATCAGAAGGGCCAGAGGCCCCTGGACCTTCGAGGGGTTCACCGGCAGCTTGCGGACCGCCCGGGCCGAACGATCGAGGGAAATGATTTCCATGCGCGAACCAGGTTTTCCTTTGGCGGGCAGCGCTTCGATCCGGACTTCCGCCTTGAGCCCCACCGCCAGATTGACGGTGATCGCCCCAGGTACCAGTACCGACAACGGCCAGATGTCCAGGGTGCCGCCGGCCAGGTCGATCCTGGTGGGGGCTGTGGACAGCAGCGCGCGTTCACCCCTCAAAGGAAATCCTCCGAGGCACTGCGCTGATCCACGAAGTGCTGGAACCGCAACTGATCGTTCGGCTCCACATCTTCGAACTCCACCCCCAGGCCCGGTCCGCTGGCAAGCGGCGCCTCCAGGCCATGACGTCTCCGCACAACTCCCCGGCAGCAGATCTCATCGCCCTCGCCGGGCAGGTGGAACCGCAGTTCCAGTACCGCACCCTCAGGCACCTGGCGGTCGGTTTTAAGGAACGCGCCGTAGGCGGAGATCTCCCTGCTGAAAGCCTGTCCGGTCTGGTCATCCCAGCGATAGATGAAACGCAGGTTGGCCTGGACCCGGGGCGATCGCCTTTCCTTGAGGTGTACGAACTGACGGACGGTGTCCAGGAACTCCCGCATGCGGATCGGCTTCTGTACCACGCCGTCGGCGCCGGCCGCCTCCGCCGCTCCGGCGTCCCCCGGGTCGATCAGCACAACCACCGGAACCAGGCGGGCAACCGGATCGTCCTTGATCTCGCGGCAGATCGAGAGGCCGACCCTGTCCGGCGCCTGGATATCGATGACGGCGACTCGGGGCCGTTCGATCCGTACCCGCTCTACGGCGGTACTGTCGCCCCTGGCTTCCAGGATGGCGACATCGTGCCGGGCCAGGAAGGTGCGCTGAAGCTCCAGGTACGGCCTGGCCTCCTCCACCAACATGACTTTGAGTTTCCCGGCTCTAAGCGTCACCCCGTCGTTACCTCACCACCACGGCAGCCAGCCTGCCGGTCTCGAGATACTCCTTCAGCACGCGTTTCACATCGGCTGCGGTGACTTCCAACAGAGAACGGGTTCTCTCGAGGCCGGCTCCCGGCTTCTCGCCTGCCAACCGGTCCAGACCGAGGAAATAAGCCTGGTTGACCCGGCTCATCCGGCGCATGATCTGCCGGCCCCGCACCGCGTTGACCGTCCGTGCCACATCGGCTTCGTCGATCCCCTCACCTTCCGCGTAGGCGTCCAGAACCTCGATAATAGCTTCCCGGGCCTTGTCGATGTTCTCCGGCCGGGTCCCGATGGTCGCCTCGAACTTGGAGAGACCCTCCAGGCGACCGAAGGAGCAACCGGTTCGGTAAGCCAGGCCCTGCTCTTCCCGTACCGAGAAAGCGACCTTGTCCGAAAGCAGCGCGCCGGCCACGGCCAGGGCAGCCCTGTCCTCAGGCTTCGATTCGAACAGATACGCCAGGCTGATGAACGACTGGTCCTTGCCGAGTTCGATCGCTTGGCTCTTGCCGGCCTCGGTTACCAGGGCGGTCACCGTCCGCGCGGCATCATCCGTCCCGGTGTCGCCGCCACCCGGCAAGGACCCGAAACTCCGATCCACGACCCTGAGCAGTTCGGCAGGATCCACCGGGCCGACCCCTGTCAAGATCATGTGGTCTCCGGTGACGTACGCTTCGTGGAACGTTTTCAGGTCCGCCGGTGTGATGCCGGCCACCGACTCTTCGGAGCCGTAGATGTTGGCAGCGGAGTAACTGCCGGGGACCAACAGTTCGGTCATCGCCCGGCTCCCCAGGGTTCTGGCCGAATCGCTCTTTTTCCTGACCACGTCCAGCATTTCCCGCCGGACAGCTTCCACATCCTGCTCGGTAAGCCTTGGGAACCGGACCAGTTCGGACAGCAGGGCGACCCCCTCCCTCCAGCGTTGCGCCGGCATTTCGAGACGGACGAACGAGAACTCCGGACGACTGTAATAGTCGTCGAACGGGATCATGGCCGAGTCATGGGCCTTCAATGTGATCCCCAGCTGCTCCATCCGTTCAGCCAGCCCCTCTTTGTCGATCACCACAGAACCCCGCAGGAACATGCGGTGCAGGAAGTCGGCGATGCCCTCCTTGCCGGCCGGTTCCAGAGCCGACCGGGGGTGGAACATGAGGTGCAGGGCGAAGACCTGGGAGTCGTCGTTCCTCCGGAACACGACCTCCGTCCCGTTGGAAACGGTTTCAAACAGATCGGCGCTTCGGACCGCCTCGGCGGCCGGCTTCGGAACCTCCCAGGTTGTTGCCGCCGGATCGGCACCAGGGCCGGCTGTGAGAATCCTGGCGCCGGACAGGGCTGCGGCCAGGGCCGCCGCCGCCTGGTCCAGCAGGTCGTCGCCTATCTCATCCAGCATCCGGACCCGGTTCTTCAGGTACCCGGTCGGTGAGCCGTGGATCCACGACGAGTTCATCATGGCGTAGTAGTGGATCTGGTCGGCCAGCAGGATCTCCGACGTCCGTTCCTCCCGGCGCACCGATTCCACCCGCTGCCGGGCGACGCCGCCCCGGCCCAGGGACTGCAGAGCGGCGGCGGCCCGGTTCAGGACGTCCATCGGGTCCGAACCTTCCTCCAGGGTGGCGTCCAGTTCCAGGGTGGTGCCGCCGCCTTCCCGGGGAGCCAGTCCCAGGCTGTAGTTGAGGGTGAGCGGGTTCTCGCCTCCGCGTAACTCCCGGCCCAGTGGCGAATCGTCCCCTTCCGCCAGGGCCCGCACCAGCAGATCGGCGGCCTGCATCCTGGGGTCATGCCGTTCCCAGGGCAGCGGCATCGCCGCCTTGAGGTACATGCGGGGCTCGTCATTGGCGATGGTCCGAACCTTGTTTTCCGGCGCAGCCGGCCAGCTGGTGAGGAACGGTCCGCCGGCCCCTCCCGACTCCGCTGCGCCGAACTTCGTCTTGACCAATGCCATCATGTCCGCGATCTCGAAATCACCCATGACCACCACGGTCATGTTGTTGGGGACGTAACGGCTCTTGTAGTAGGCGTAGACATCGTCCCGCTTCAGACCGGAGATCGATTCCTCGGTGCCCAGCACCGACTTCTCCGCACGGGTGCCGGCGTAGGCGAACTCACGGAACGCCCGGGTGACCATGTACCCCGGCCTGCCTTTGTCCTGGGCCAGTTCCTCCAGGACGATCCCTTTCTCCTTCTCGAACTTCTCTTGCGGCAGGATCGAGTTCAGCAGCATGTCGGCCTGGATGTCCAGGCCCCTTTCCGCGAACTCCTTCTGGATCAGCATCATGTACAACGTGTGGTCCTCACGGGTGGTGGCGTTGTTGTACCCGCCGTAGAGGTCGACCTCGTCGTACAGTTCCCGCTGGGTCCGGGTCGTCGTTCCGTTGAACAACAGGTGCTCCAGAAAGTGGGACGAGCCGTTCATGTGGGCCGGCTCGTGGACGACCCCTGCTCCGACGACGGTGTTGAAGCAGATCATCGGGTTGGCGTGGTGCTCCACCAGGATGACCCGCAGGCCGTTTGAAAGGGTTTCTTCGTGATAACCGCCGCCGGCAAAGGCACCGGTTGCCAGCAGCAGGACAACCATCAGGCTCAGGGTGATTCTCGAGGCGCTCATCGTTCCTCCCGGCCCGGCACCGGATGCAATTCGCTTTTACCGGACCACCCGTCTATGCTACAACGCGGAAGGGGATTTATGGGACGCGGCCAGAAGGTATTCCTGATCGGGCTGGTGCTCCTGGCGGCGCTGATCGGCATCCTGGTATGGCGCAACCGCCAACCTCCGATGCTGCCGGAGAACGAGAACCACGCCGGAATCACTTCCGGTGAACGCTGCCTGGTGTGCCACGGGCCGGAAGATGAACTCACCAGGGGCAGGAACCACCCGTTGGGGTTCGATTGCGCCCGCTGCCACGGAACCCGGTAGTCAGCCCGGGAGTCCGGAGTCGGGCCGCTCACCCAGCATCCACAGGAATTCGGCCAGGACCATGGCGGTGGCCCCCCAGATCTTCTCCCCGGCCACATGGAAGAACGGCAGTTGCCGGGGCGCCCCGGCCAGCACCCGCTCCTCGGTCCGCAGGGTGTCCGGATCCCGCAGGGTTTCGAGACGGACTTCCAGGATCCGGGCCACTTCCG
>CALZKF010000205.1 GCA_945787955.1 uncultured Acidobacteriota bacterium
GGGCAGTGTTCGAGATTGCTGCGGACGATCTCGTGCACCGCGCTGTTGGTGACGGCGAGATGACAGGGGACCTGGGGCAGGCTGACGGCGGTAGTCAGGTCGGAGAAGAACACCGGCGACCGATCACCGGCCTGAACCTCGAACCTTGAAAGATCGACGCTGGTCTTCTCGAGCCGTGGCGGGGTTCCGGTCTTGAACCTCCCCATGCGGAATCCGAGGCGATTGAGGGCCAGTGACAACCGTCCCGCCGCCGGTTCTCCGAACCGGCCGCCGGTTGTGGTGGACTCACCGGTGTGCATCAAGCCCCGCAGGAATGTGCCGGTGGTCACCACGACCCGATCCGACATCAGTTCCTCGCCACTGCCCGAAACGACCCCCCGGATGGCGCCCCCCTCCACGACCAGATCGACGACCTCGTCCTCGATCAGGTCCAGAAGGGGAGTCGCAAGCACCTCCCGAAGCATGGCGTGGTGGTAACGGTCCTTGTCCTGCTGGGCCCTGGGCCCTCGCACCGCCGGCCCCCGGCTGCGATTCAGCAGGCGGAACTGGATGCCGCAGGCGTCCGCCATGCGGCCGATGGTCCCGCCCAGGGCGTCGATCTCCCGGACCAGGTGGCCCTTGGCCAGACCTCCGATCGCCGGATTGCAGGACATGCGGGCCACGGCGTCGGTCTTGAGGGTCACCATGGCGGTGCGGCAACCGATCCGTGCAGCGGCCAGCGCCGCCTCGCACCCGGCATGGCCGGCCCCCACCACAATCACGTCATACCGCTTCATGCCTGCGCCTATTTCCCGATGCAGAAGGTTGAGAAGATACGGTCAAACAGGTCTTCGGTGGTGAACTCGCCGGTGATGGAGCCCAGGTGCCGCATCGCCTCCCGGAGGTCTTCCAGCACCAGGTCCTCCGGGATGCCGGCTTCTGCCGCCTCGGCCGCCTGGGCCAGGGCCTGTCCCGTTTTTAACAGCGCCTCGGCGTGGCGGACATTGGTCACCAGGGGATCCTCGAACGAACCGGCGGGGCCGACCAGTTTTTCCCGGATCACCGCTTTGAGCCGGTTGCATCCTTCTCCGGTGAGAGCCGAGACCGGCACCACCACGTCCGCCGCCTCCCTGGTGCCCGTTGCTCCGGGAAGGTCGATTTTGTTCAGGACAACTACGCTCCGCTCCGGATCGGCAACGGCCCGGTCCAGCCCGGCCTGCTCCTCTTCGGTAATCTCACGGCTGTGATCCAGAACCAGCAGCACCAGGTCGGCCCGTTCCCGGGCTTCCAGCGCCCGCCGGACCCCTTCGCTCTCCACCGGCCCGGCGCCTGCTCTCATGCCGGCGGTATCGGTCAGCCGCAGCGGCACGCCGTCCAGGTCGATGGTCTCCTCCAGGGTGTCCCGGGTCGTGCCCGGCGTCGCGGTGACGATCGCCCGATCCCGGACCAGCAGCCGGTTGAACAGAGACGACTTGCCGGTGTTGGGGAGTCCGGTGATCACCAGAGAAGCCCCTTCCCGGACCACCCGGCCGGTCTGGAACCCGGCGATCAGCCGGCCGCAGGCTTCCCGCAGTTCGGCCAGTCCGCAGGTCAGCGCCCCTTCCTTGAGGTCGGTCTCGCTCTCGTCCTCGAATTCCACCGCCGCCTCACACCGGACGATCAGATCGGACAGCGTTTCAACAAGCGGCGCCAGGGTTCGGGACAGCGACCCTTCCGCCTGGGCATGGGCCAGTTTGGCCTGGTAGCGGGTGGTGGCGTTAACCAGGTCACGGATCGCCTCCGCACGGGCCAGGTCGATCCTGCCGTGAACCATGGCGCGGTAGGCGAACTCGCCCGGCTCCGCCGGCGTCGCCCCCAGACCGGCTGCAGCCTCCACCAGTGCGGACAGCACCGGCGGGCTGCCGTGAGTCCAGAGCTCGGCCACCGGCTCTCCGGTGAATGATCCGTCTTTCGGAAACAGTACCCGGTACCCATGGTCCACCACTTGGCCGGACCGGTCCAGGAAGCGGCCGAATGTGGCCCGGGCAACCGGGCGCCCGCTGCCCGATGTGCGGAACATGCCGTCCGACACGTGATGGGCGTCCGGTCCGGAGAGTCGGATGCAGCCGACCCCGCCCCGCCCTGGCGGGGTCGCAACCGCCACCACGGTCAGATCGAGATCATGCATCGTCCGAGGCGGCTGAACCGTCTTCCCTGGAAATAGTGATCCGCTTGCGGAACCCTTCTCCGTCCGAGTTGCTCCGCAGCCCTTCAAACTCCCGGACGGTGATGTGGACGATCCTGCGCTCGTACGGGTTCATCGGGTGGAGCGCCTTCGGCTGGCCGGTATGGGCCACCTGGCCGGCCACCTCGCGGATCTCCTCCATCAGCTCTTCGTCCCGTTCGTTGTGGAACCCTTCGGAGAGAACCTGGATCCGGCCCACGCCGGGCCAGGTCCTGCGGCTCATCCGGTTCAGCAGGAACTGCACCGCCTGGGGGAACTCGGCGTCGTTGCGGATCAGCAGGTCCTGGTCGCCGGTGAACTCGACGCGGACACCGGTCCGCACCGGCTCCACCGCCACTTCCAGCTCCAGCTCCAGCTTCTCGATGATGGTCTTGAGGGTCGCTTTCAGATGTTCCATCTGGGCCGGATCCGCCTCTACCGGTTTCTGAGGCTGACGGCGTCCGTTTCGCGGCGGGCGGTTCCCTGTCCGGCCGGATTCCGTACCGGACCTGCGGTTGCCCCGACCCCGGCCCTTGCGGGCTGTCCGGTTTCTCCCTTTGCCCTGCCGCCCGCGGCGTTCACCTTCCTTGGCGGCCGGCCTGTCGGCGGCGGCCTCTTCAGTCGGAGCTGCCGCGGCCTTCTCCCTGGCCGGGGGTTGCCGGCGACGGGTGCGCTTCGGCTTCGGCTCCGGCGGGTGCTCCGCCCTGGAGGCTTCAGGCAGTTCCACCTCGATGCGCACATCCCGGGCGCCCATGCCCATGATGCCCCTGCGGCCTTCGTCGATGAAACGGTAGTGCACCTCGTCCTGGTGAATCCCGACTTCGGTTGCGGCCCTGGCCAGGGCTTCGTTCAGATCCTTCCCGATGAATTCTTTCTTTCTGCGCATACTCTAATCATGCCTTCTTGCCGGCGACTGCGGGCCGGTTGGTTTTGTGGTTGACCAGCCATTGTTGGCCGATACCCAGGAGGTTGTTGACGAACCAGTACAGCACCAGGCCGCTAGGCATGCTAATGCAGATCCAGGTGAAGAAGAACGGCATGAACATCATGATTTTCTGTTGCTGCTTCTGAGTCGGATCGGTGGTCTTGCCCATGGACATTTTCTGCTGTGAGAACATGGTCACGCCCATGGCCAGGGGCAGGACGTAGAAGGGGTCGGCCAGGGAAAGATCGTTGATCCAGCCGACAAACGGCGCGCCCCGGAGTTCGATGGCCACCGTGAGCATGTTGTAGAACCCGATCAGGATCGGGAACTGGATCAGCATCGGAAGACAACCGACCATCCCGCCCATCGGGTTGATCCCTTCCTTCTGGTACAGCGCCATCATCTCTTTGTTCATCTTGGCCCGGCCTTCGGCATCCTTTTGCTTCTTGTACCGGTTCTTGATGGCGTTGATCTTCGGCTGCAGCCGCTGCATGTCCACCTGGGTCTTCCGCATGCGGACCATGGAAAACTGGTTCAGCGGGAACAGGACCACCCGGAGACAGAAGGTGGCCAGGATGATCGCCAGGCCGTAATTCGGAAGGGTGTGTTTCTGGATCCACAGCAGGCTCTGGAACAGGAAATTGGAGATCGGGTACAGCAGCCGGTAGCTGGAGAACCAGACTGATTTTTCCAGCTGGAATCCGAGCCGCTTCTGCATATCGTATTTTTTAGGTCCGATGAACAGCAGGGAGCCTTCTTCCGGAACCGAAACCGCCAGACCGGGCACGACAGTCGGGTCGTCGTCTTCGTCCGGCTCCTCCGCTCCTTCGATCGGACAGGCCTCCACCTCCTGGGGCCACATCCGCAGGGAACCCTTACCGGTGGTGGGGATAATCAATGCGGCGAAGTACTGGTCGCCCAGGCCGCCCCAGATCAGGTTGCCCGCCTCCATGCGATCGTCGACCTTGCGGCCGTTCTCCCGGCGGACCTCACCACCCAGGTTCCACAGGATCTTGTTGTTGTAGTTGTAGTACGACATGCGGCCGCCGCCGCCTCCGGGATTATGGGCGGCGAAACCGGGTCCCCATACCGTGCGCACCGGCAGGCGCCGGCCGCGATCAACCACATCGAACCGGTGTCCCACCAGGTAATCGCCGGTCCGGAAGGTCAGCGATTTCTCCACTTCGAGACCACGTCCGTCGGACCAGGTGAAACGGTACCTAGTGCCGGCGGCCAGATCACCCTGGGCCGGCACAGGCTCTTCGTTGATCCGGAACAGCGCCTGGTTGATTTCGGAGGCCAGGGCGCGGTCGTCCATGTCGGCGGCCAGGGGGAAGAACTCCGGGGCACCCAACAGACAGGCGGCCATCTCCACCGGCTCGTCACTGGCACTGAGATATTCCTTCAACCGCCACGACAACACCTGCCCGCCCCGGTTGGACATGGTGACGTCGAACAGATTGTTCTCGAAATGCACCTGGCGCTCCGCCGTCTCTCCAACCGGAGGTGTCAGCGGCAGGATCTCCTTCCCCACACCAGGTTCGTCGGGCACGGTGGCCGGCGGCAGCGCCTGCCGCTCACCTACAGGAGCTGTTTCCTGCACCTCCACCGGCGCTGTGCCGACAGGCTGTGGCTCCGGTGCGAACCAGGCTTGCCATGCGAGCATGATCAGGAAGGAGAGGGCAATGGCGATCAGTGCGCGTTTTTCCATCGGGTCAATCTTCTTGTCGGGCCAGGGGCCCGGATTCTATTGC
Source organism: uncultured Acidobacteriota bacterium (assembly GCA_945787955.1). Taxonomy (GTDB): domain Bacteria; phylum Acidobacteriota; class Polarisedimenticolia; order Polarisedimenticolales; family Polarisedimenticolaceae; genus Polarisedimenticola. The sequence continues at coordinate 4,862 of CALZKF010000205.1, forward strand.
GTTGAGCCGGCGCCATGGGAGCCGGCCGGCGGCACCGGATCGAAGCCGCCCTTATGGAAAGGATGGCAGCGGAGCAACCGGCGTGCCGCGAGATAGCTGCCGTGGAGGACGCCGTGGAATTCCACGGCCTCGGCGGCATAGACGGAACAGGTCGGCTCGAATCGACAGGCAGGCGGAAGGTAGGGAGAGATCGCCGCTTTGTAGAAGCGGAGGATTCCGATAACCGGAGTCCGTACCTTCAAATCCTGGTCCCCCGGGCGAGTCGCCTGAAAGTGATCAGGAACTCGCTTTCCAGAGCGCGGAACTCGTCGGTATCGATCCCCCGGTGAGCGTTGATCACCAGGTCCAGGGCCGTATCGAGCTGGTGCTGGTTCTGCCGGAAGATTTCCCGGAACACACGCTTGATCCGGTTCCGCCTGACTGCATTGCCGACCTTCCGCGTTACGGTGATGCCGAGCCTTGGACCGCCCTGATCGTTCGGAAGACCGAACATTGTGAAAGACATGGTCCCGGTCCGGCGTCCATTTTTATAAACCGCCTGGAACTGACGGCGGCTCGTGAGTCGAAGCCTGCGCGGGAACGGATTACGCTCCGAGACGCTTCCGTCCCTTCCGCCGGCGCCTGGCGATGACACACTTGCCCCCCTTGCTCTTCATCCGGCTCAGGAAGCCGTGCTTCTTATGACGCTTCCGGTTGTTCGGCTGAAACGTACGCTTCATGGTTACTATCCCTCGGAATCCATTTTATTCGGAATCGGCTGTGTGCAAACCGGCATCATATTTACATTATATTAGAATTGCTTCATTGCGGTGGACGAGTGCCCTCCAAGTTCGTCTGGCGTTTAATAATTATAATATAATGTGGAATGTCCCCATTTTTTATCGTTCAGGGAATGGGCCGGCGCGCCGAAGTTCCCGTCGGGGGCTGGATACGGGAGATTTAACGATCAACCGGAAATTATTTTCAGCCGGATCGGGGAACCGGCACGGACCCCTAAAATCTTTGTCTGCAACAAGAAGACTGGGCGGTTTTAGGGGTGCTGTTTGGATGTTGCGGCCTTTCGATCGCTTTCGTCATTGAACACGGTTTCAGCCATGTGTTAATCTCACGCGTCTCCTCGACTCAGCACGGGTCAGTACAATTCATTTCGGACCAATGGCCGGCCTGTTCACCGCAGGCCAGGTGGGGGCTTTGGAGCTGTGGCCAGCACCATCGTCATCGCGACAAGTGCCTTTTATATCAACACATTACACCATACAATTATCAAAGTTAACATAACTTTTGGGCCCGGTTTTCTACCGGTGATCAGAAGGTTATGTTTGTGTAGTATTTAGCGGTATTGCTTGTTTTCCACACGTGTGGATAACCTGTTGGCAAATAGGCGTTCAGTCACCGTCACAGATGGGGCGGCCGGGGGGTTTCAAGCCTTGGAATCGATCACGGAAACCAATACCTGGAGCCAGATCCTGGAGCGCATCCGCACCAAGGTTAATACCCACTCCTACAACACCTGGTTCCGGCCGACCCGGTTCATCAGCGAGGACCCGTCCAGTATCTCGGTCCGGGTCCCCAACAGCTGGTTCGCCGAGTGGCTTCGAACCAACTACAACGGAATAATTCAAAATATTCTAAAGGATTTGAAACGCCCCGGCCTGTCGGTCCGGTTTATGCCTGAGGAATCACCTATGAGGAAAACGGCGGCACGGCGTGAGAAAAAGAGGACGCACGGAGAAGGGATCACCCTGGCGCCGGTCCCCGCGACCTACAACCAGCCGCGGCTGAACATCCGGTACACCTTCGACACCTTTGTCGTGTCATCCTGCAATCAGTTCAGTCATGCCGCCGCCATGGCGGTTGCCGACAAGCCAACCCATAACTACAACCCGCTGTACATCTACGGCGGCGTCGGCCTGGGCAAGACCCACCTCATGCAGGCCATCGGCAACCAGGTCCGGGTGCGGAATCCGTCGGCCAGGTTGGTTTACCTGTCGTCGGAACAGTTCATGAACGAACTGATCAACGCCATCCGGTTCGAGAAGTCCCTGGAGTTCAAGGACAAGTACCGCAACATCGATCTTCTCCTCATTGACGACATCCAGTTCCTGGCCGGCAAGGAGCGGACCCAGGAGGAGTTCTTCCACACGTTCAACGCCCTGTACGACGGCAGCAAACAGATCGTTCTCACCAGCGACGTACCGCCCCGGGATATACCGACACTGGAAGAGCGGCTGCGCAGCCGGTTCGAATGGGGGCTGATCGCCGATATCCAGCCTCCGGACCTGGAAACCAAGGTCGCGATCATCCGGAAAAAGGCGGAGGCGGAGCAGGCCAACGTTCCCGACGACGTTTCCCTGTTCATCGCCTCCAACTGCAAGTCCAATATCCGGGAGTTGGAAGGGGCGCTGATCCGGGTCATCGCCTACGGTTCCATGACCGGCCGTGAAATCGACCTGGACCTGGCCCGGGAGACCCTCAAGGAGTTCCTGGCGCCGGACTCGCCTTCCGTGACGGTGGAACAGATCCAGCGGGTGGTGTGCACCTATTACAATCTGAAAAACAGCGAGATCAAATCCAAGAACAACAGCCAGCGGATCGCGTTCCCCAGGCAGGTTGCCATGTACCTCTGCAAGCAACTGACCGACTGTTCCCTCCCGGAGATCGGCCGCCGGTTCGGCGGCAAGCATCACTCCACCGTGATCCACGCCATCCAGAAAATCGAGCTTCGAAAGAAGAAGGACAGCGAGTTCAATCGGCTCCTGGAAAACTTCGAACAGGAACTTTGACGTTTATCCGCACCTTCAACAGGTGCACGGGTGGATCGATTGTGGACATTATCCAAATCCTGAGGAAGAATGGGTCGGCGTGGAAAAACCGGCGGTCTTCCACCAATCGTCCGCATCGGTCCTTTTGGACAACCGTTTGTAAACAGGGTGGTTGTTCCGCTTTCCGCAGTTTCCACCCTGCTACTGTTTCTACTATCTTTATCCTTTCATGATTATCTTGAACGGATAGTTGGGAGAGAAGGACCAATCATGGAGTTCGTGATCCGAAAGAACGATCTCGTTCACGAATTGCAAACCATCGCAGGGGTTGTCGAAAAACGGGCGACCCTTCCGATCCTTTCCAATCTGTTCCTTGAGGCGAAGGAAGACGGTTTGCATATCCGCGCCAGTGACCTGGAGGTCAGCATCCGCGGCGCCGTCAAGGCGACGGTGGTCAAGAACGGCACCGTCACCCTTCCGGCGGCCCAGCTGCTGGAGATCTCAAGGTCCCTGGCCGACGCCGAGGTTCAGTTCAAACTGCGGGACAACAACCAGATGGCGATCTCCTGCGAGCGCTCCCGGTTCAAACTGGCCGGGCAGGGACCGGACGATTTCCCGGACTTCCCCGAACTCGGCTCGGTGCCGGTGAGCCTGCCCGGGAAGGTCCTGCGCTCCATGATCGAGCGGGTCTCCTTCGCCATCACCATGGAGGACCCCAGGTACTCCCTGAACGGCGCCCTGTTGCGGGTTGAGTCCACCGGGATCCGCCTGGTGGCCACCGACGGCCACAGGCTGGCCTACTGCCACCAGGAGATCGAACTGGACGTTCCGGACGGCCAGGTCCAGGTGATCGTCCCGAGGAAGGCACTGGCGGAGGTCATCAAGCTGTCCGCCGATTTCGGTGATGACGACAAGGTCGAGTTCGGTATGAAGGAGAACCACGTCTTCTTCCGGCTGGCCGGACACGAACTGGTTTCCACCATACCGGAAGGACCGTTCCCCAGCTTCGAGAACGTCATGCCGGAAGCATGTGCCATCTCGGTGCCGGTCCCGACCACCGATCTGCTCGCGGCGGTGCGCCGGGTTGCCCTCATGGCCAGTGACCGCTACGGCAAGGCGGTGCGGTTCGCACTGTCCTCCGGCAAGCTGGAACTGAGCTACGAATCGGACATGGGGAACGCCCAGGAGTCGCTGCCGGTGGATTACGACGGCGACGGCGTGGAAATCGGGTTCAACGCCAGGTATTTCCAGGATTTCCTCAACGTGGTCGGTACCGACAATGTCCTGCTGGAGCTGGATCCGGTGAAGAAGGGCGAGGGCCCCAGCGGCACCGCCGGCGACAAACCGGGGCAGTTGCGCCCCGATCCGTCGGGAAACACCGACTACCGGTACATCGTCATGCCGATGCACCTCCTCTAGGGTCCGGCACAGGTGTGGCTCAGGAAGATCGAATCCGATCGCCTGAGGAACCTGAAGGCGGTTTCACTCGGTCTGGATGGGGGGCTGACGGTTCTTTCGGGCCGGAACGGCCAGGGCAAGTCCAGCATCCTGGAGTCGATCTACCTGCTGGCCACCGGCCGGTCGTTCCGAACTCGCCGGCTGGATGAACTGACCGCATGGTCCGGTGGGCCGATGCGGGTGGCCGGCGACTACCTGTGGCGGGGAGGCGGTTCCAGCCTGGCGGTGATCCAGGTCGGTCCGGAACGGGCGCTCCTGGCCGACGGTATCAACCTGCCTTTTGAAT